>DASZGY010000062.1:0-2630 GCA_035938395.1 Acidimicrobiia bacterium | reverse complement strand
GATGACGTCGAGGAACTCCACGACCGAGCCCGGCCAGCCGTGCGTGAGGAGCAGAGGGAATGCATCGGGGTGAGGGGAGCGCGCATGGATGAAGTGAATCGACTGGCCATCGATCGAGGTGTGGAAGTGCGCGAGCTCGTTTAGCTGCGCCTCGTGCGCTCGCCAGTCGTACGTGTCGCGCCAGTACTCCACCAGCTCGCGCACGTAGTCGACAGGGATTCCGTACTCCCAGCCGGTGCCCTCGATCTGGTCCGGCAGGCGCGCCGACGCAAGCCGGTTTTGCAGGTCGTCCAGTACCGAGTCGTCGACCCGGATCTCGAAGCGTTCGATCACGACGTGACGACGGGCAGGGTCTCCCACCCCCGCACAGTCGACGTCGGTGACAACCGGGCGTTCTCCCCGTCGACCTCCCAGTCCGGGAACCGCTGCAGCACCTCGTCGAGCGCGATCCGCCCTTCGAGGCGCGCCAGGGCGGCGCCGAGGCAGAAGTGGATGCCGTAGCCGAACGTCAGGTGCTGGCCCACGTCGCGATGGATGTCGAAGTGGTCGCCGTCCGGGTGGCGCCGCTCGTCGCGGTTCGCCGCCCCGACGAGAAAGACCATGACGCTTCCCTCCGGCACCGTCCGGCCGTAGTGCGTGACGTCCCGGCTGACGTACCGCGCAACGTGGGGCGCGGGCGGCTCGTACCGAAGGAGCTCCTCGATCGCGTTCGGGACGAGCGACCGTTCTTCGACGAGCTCGCGGCGCTGTTCGGGGTGGTCGCCGAGCACCTTGCCCGCCCATCCGATCAGTCGCGTCGTGGTCTCGTTGCCGGCTCCGGCCACGACGTTGACGTACGTGAGCACCTCGTCCCGCGTCATTCGCCGGGTCGTGCCGGTCTCGTCCTCGAACTCGGCGTGGAGCATCTCCGTCATCAGGTCGTCGGAGGGGTGCTCGGCCCGCCAGTCGACGTACTCGGCGAAGGCCTCACCGGTCACGAACCGGTCCTGCGAGTACTTCATGGGCTGTCCCGGCTTCGTTCGCAGGTCGGCGTCGGTCCGGTCGCGGATCGCCTCCTGGTCCTGCTCGGGGATCCCGAGCAGCATGCCGATGACCCGCATCGGCATCTGGGCACCGAGGTCTCGGATGAAGTCGAAGCGCCCCGCTCCGACCAGCGGATCCAGGCTCTGAGCGCAGAACTCGCGGATCTTCGGCTCCAGCGCGTTCATCTTCTTCGGGGTGAACACCCGCGACAGCAGGCCGCGGTGCATGGTGTGGATCGGCGGGTCCTCGAAGAGGATGACGCCCGGCGGCATCTCGATGTCCGCCTTGATCAGCTCGAGGATCGCACCTCGTCCCGAGATGTAGGTCTCCCGGTCGACGAGGCCGCGCTCGACGTCGTCGAACCGGCTGAGCGCGTAGAAGTCGTACTTGTCGTTGTGGTACAGGGGCGCCTCGTCCCGGAGCCGCCGGAACACCGGATAGGGATCGGCGTCGATCTCGACGTCGTACGGGTCGTAGTAGACGTCGCTCCCCGTCGTCGTGGTCATCTCCGACCTCCTCGAACGAGCTCAGGCGATCTCGGGACGCACGCCGGGCCGCCCATCAACCATGTCGAGCTGCGTCCCATCGCGGCGGATCGGCACCCCGTTGACCAGCACGTGCCGCACGCCGGCGGGCTGCTCGGCCGTCAGGCGCTCGGCGTCGGCGGGGAAATCCCGCACGCGGCGCGTCGGTCCGGGGCTCACGGTCTGCGGGTCGAACACGCACACGTCGGCCCAATTGCCCTCGCGGAGGTAGCCACGACCCGTGAAACCGAAGATGTCGGCGGGCTCGCCGGTCAGCTTGCGCACCGCGCGCTCGAGCGGCATCAGCTGGCGCTCCCGAACCCAGGTGCCGAGCAGGTCGGTGGGCAGCGGTGCGTCGCAGAGCTGGTCGACGTGCGCCCCTGCGTCCGAGAGACCCAGGGTCACATGGTCGTGCGTGAGCAGACGCCCGACCTCCTCGACGTCGTCGTTGGCGATGTAGGCGCGAAAGCGCGTCGTGAGATCCTCGGCGACCGCCAGCTCGCACATCACGTCGAGTGGGCTCAGCCGGCGCTCACGTCCGATATCGGTGACGCGCCGTCCCACGAGCTCCGGGAACCGCTCCGACTCGGAGACCTCGAACGTGTCCCAGCGCGGCTTCATGTGCGAGTGCTCGAGATCATCTGCCGCGAGCCCTCGCCACGCCGGATCCCGGTACGCGGCGATGCGCACGGCGCGGCTCACCTTCATCAACTCGCCGAACACCGCGCCGGTGTTGAGGCTGTACGCGTCGGCCATCGTGAACTGCATCGTGAGCGGGCGCGGCGTCACCTGCGGCCAGACGTCCGCGCCGCGCGACAGGCCCTGGTCGTGCAGCCCGACCGGCTCAAGGTGCCGCCCGCCCGGCGCCGCGAACAGCGGATAGGTGAACGGCCGGCGGACGCGCGGCTGCCACTCGTAGACGTCGGCATAGCTGCACTGCTCGCCCGGGGTGATGAGCACCATGCCCTTGCCCGCTTCGCCCGTCGCAAGGAACAGCGCCCCGACCTCGTCTTCCTCGGCGTAGCGGCTCGGGACCGGCTTGCCGTCGACGCCGCGGTGCGCGTACGAGAAGCTGGTCGAGAA
>DASZGY010000061.1:0-2866 GCA_035938395.1 Acidimicrobiia bacterium | reverse complement strand
CGCTCCGCGCCGCGGGCTGTTCGCCCCGCGACCGGCCCCGCCCGAGCCGGTTGCACCCGAGCCGCAGGCTTCTCGCGGGACGCGCTCGACGACGCCGAAGCGCAAGCGCAAACGCCGCAAGTAGGCAGCAAGGGCCCTCCGACATCCGTCCGCTGCGCTAACGCGAGCGCGTCGCGGGCCGATACACCGGCTGTTGGTCGTTACGCGACGCCAGCGTATTTTGTCCCGCCGTAGGGTCGGGACGGCCCCCGCGCTGGCGGCTAAGTGACGCCCCGGCCGAGACTTCCCCGGCCCCTGTCCACGCGGGGGCCGGGGTTGCGGGGCTTCCCCGTTCAGTCCTCTTCGGCCTGGCCGGCCTTGATCTTGTCCTCGAGCTGCGACATCACCGCGGGGTCGCGCAACGTCGTGACGTCGCCGAGCGCGCGTCCGTCGGCGATGTCGCGCAGCAGCCGGCGCATGATCTTGCCGGACCGAGTCTTCGGCAGGTCGTCCGCCCAGATGATCCGCTTCGGCCGCGCGAACTTGCCGATCCTGGTAGCGACCGTCTCCCGGATCCCCTCGACGATCTGATCGGTGCCCTCCAGGTCGCCCTGGAGCGTGACGAACGCGGTGATCGCCTGGCCGGTGTCCTCGTCGTGCTGGCCGATCACGGCCGCCTCGGCGACCTGGTCGTGAGCGACGATCGCGGACTCGACCTCGGCCGTCGAGAGCCGGTGGCCCGACACGTTGACGACGTCGTCGATCCGCCCGATCACCCAGAAGTAGCCGTCCCGATCGACACGCGCCGCGTCGCCGACGAGATAAGTCTTTTTGCCGAAGCGCTTGAAGTACGTCTCGATGAAACGGTCGTCGTCCTTGTACAGGGTGCGGAGCATCGAAGGCCACGGGCGCGTCAGCACCAGCAGGCCCTGGTTGTTCTCCACCGGCTTGCCTTCGCTCTCGTCGACGACCTCGGCCTTGATCCCGGGGAACGGCTGCGTCGCCGACCCTGGCTTCGTCGAGGTGATGCCGGGCAGCGGCGTGATCATGATCGCGCCGGTCTCGGTCTGCCACCACGTATCGACGATCGGGCAGCGCTCGCCGCCGATCACCTTGTGGTACCAAAGCCACGCCTTCGGGTTGATCGGCTCGCCGACCGACCCGAGCAGCTTCAGCGAGGAGAGGTCGAACTTGCGCGGGTACTCCGCGCCCCACTTGATGCAGGCGCGGATCGCCGTCGGGGCGGTGTAGAACTTCGTCGCCTTGTAGCGCTCGACGAGCTCCCACCAGATCCCCTTGTGCGGGTAGTCGGGCGCGCCCTCGTACATGACCGACGTGGCGCCGTTGCAAAGCGGTCCGTAGACGATGTACGAGTGGCCGGTGACCCAGCCTACGTCGGCCGCGCACCAGTAGACGTCGGTCTCCGGGTGTAGGTCGAACACATACTTGTGGGTCGCCGAGACGCCCGTCAGGTAGCCGCCCGTCGTGTGGAGGATCCCCTTCGGCTTCGCGGTCGAGCCAGACGTGTACAGGACGTAGAGCGGGTCCTCGGCGTCCATTGGCTCGGCCGGGCAGTCGGGGCTCGCGCTCTCCATCACCTCGTGGAACCAGACGTCGCGGCCCTCCTGCATCTCGCACTCGGTCCCCTTGGCGCGCACGACGATGATGTGCTCGAGCTTGTCGAGGTCTCCGACGACGCCGTCGACGGCCTGCTTGATCGCCGCGGTCTTGCCCTTGCGCGCCGCGCCGTCGACCGTGATCAAAGCCTTCGCCTCGGAGAACTCCATCCGTTCGCGGACCGCCTCGACGGAGAAGCCGCCGAAGACGACGTTGTGCGGGGCGCCGATCCGCGCGCAGGCGAGCATCGCGATGACGACCTCGGGGATCATCCCGAGGTAGATCCCGACGATGTCGCCCTTGCGGACGCCGAGATCCTTCAGCGCGTTCGCGAACTTCTGCACGTCGCGGTGGAGGTCGGCGTACGTGATCGTGCGCGTGTCGCCCTCCTCGCCGTGCCAGTGGTACGCCACGCGATCGCCGAGCCCTGCCTCGACGTGACGGTCGACGCAGTTGTAGGCGATGTTCAGCTGACCGCCGACGAACCACTTGTAGAACGGTGGGTTCGAGTCGTCGAGCACCGTGTCCCACTTCTTGAACCAGTGCAGCTCCTCCGCCTGCTTGACCCACCATCCCTGCCAGTCTTGGTCGGCCTCCTCGTAGATCGCCGGGTCGGTCAGCAGCGCCTGCTTGCGGAACTCCTCCGGGGGGTCGAAGGTCTCGATGTCCAGCAGCGAGGCGAGCTCCCGCTCGAGCTCATCGCCGCTCGTTGCGCTCTGTTCTTCGGTTGCCATCTCTCGCTCACCTCCGGGTTTGGTACTCGCTACGGCACGCGCCCGGCGCAAGCCGGGCGCGTGTCCAACCTTACGCTCCTATGTCCTCTGGCCCAACGCCGGTTCTACGCGGCCGCCGGGGGCGCACCGAACGGGAGCACCACTCGCCCGTACGTCGACTCGAGGATCAGCGCAGCCGCCGTGTACACCGCCGCCGCCGCGGTCGCGAGCCCGACGTAGCCGCCGATGTGGATCACATTGCTCGAGGCGTCGGAATTGCCGATGCCGAGGAAGACGAACGTCACGGTCAGCAGGAACAGCACGACCGAGACCGCCTTGGCGCCTTTGAACGAGCAAAGGAAAAGCACTCCCGTGAAGATTCCCCAGGCCCACAGGTACAGGCCAATTGCGTTGAGTGCGTCGCCGCCCTTGGCGAGCTCGGGCAGCTGCACCTGCACGAGGAAGTAGAACGAGATCCAGAACGCGCCGTACGAGGTGAACGCGACGGCGCCGAACGTGTTGCCGGTCCGGAACTCCCACATGCCGGCCAGGAACTG
>DASZGY010000060.1:0-8606 GCA_035938395.1 Acidimicrobiia bacterium | reverse complement strand
CCTGCTTGCCGAGTGCCGGCAGCTCCTGCTCGAGCTCCAGATTCGAAGCGTAGAGATCACCGCCGCGCGCGACCCGGTCGAGCACCTCGTCCGCCTCGAACGTGAGCGCGTCGGTCTCGGGATCGCCGGTGTCGAGCGCGTTGCTCACCTCGTCCCACGAGACCGGCGTCGACACCAGCGGCCGCGGCCTCCCGCGCAACGAGTACACACACACGGTGGTCTTGTGACGGTCGTTCTGGCTCCAGTCGACGAAGACCTTCCCGCTGCGCTCGTCGCGTCGCATGATCACCGTCACTCGATCCGGTTGGCGCTTGGCCAGGAGCTGTCCTGCCGCGCGCGCGAAACCCTTCGTGTCGTCGTCGGTCGTGTCCGTGTGCAGCGGCACGGCGAGGTGCAGGCCCTTGGAGCCGGATGTCTTCGCGACCGACTCGAGCCCGAGCTCGGCAAGGAGCCCGCGGAGGTCGAGCCCGACCCGGCAGCAGTCGAGGATGGTCGCGCCGGGCCCCGGGTCCAGGTCGAAGACCATCGAGTCGGGACGGTCGGGGCTCGACACCCGGGCCTGTGGTGTGTGCAACTCGAGCGCCGCCATGTTCGCTCCCCACACCAGCGAGGCGAGGTCGTCGAACACACATTGCTCGAGGTCGTCGGAGACCGCCGCCGAGCGCATCCATTTCGGGGCGTGTGTCGGGCAGCGCTTCTCGAAGAAGGACTGGCTGGCGACGCCGTCGGGCCAGCGCACCAGGGTCACGGGCCGGTCGGCGAGGTGCGGCACCATGACCGCGCCGATCCGCGCGTAGTAGTCGATGACCTGCGCCTTCGTGAACCCGGCCTCCGGGTACAGCACCTTGTCCAGGTTCGACAACTGGAGCCGGCGCCCCTCGATCTCGACGTGATTTCCCTTGGGGCTCATGGGGCCACCGGGGAAAGTGTGCGTCGACCCTCCACGACCTGCGACGCTATAGGGGCCGGCGGGCGGCAAAGGAGGTGGGCCTGGTGCCCAGCACCATCTGGAGCGGGAACATCAGTTTCGGTCTCGTGACCGTGCCGGTGAAGCTCGTGTCGGCCGTGCGCTCGAAGGACGTGCGGTTCAACCAGCTGGAGGAGGGGACCGGCGCCCGGATCCGCTACCGGCGGGTCTCCGAGGCCAGCGGCGACGAGGTCCCCAACGAGCGGATCCAGAAGGGTTACGAGATCTCTCCCGGCCAGTACGTCGTGGTCGGGCAGGACGAGCTCGAGCAGCTCACCCCGAAGGCCAGCCACACGATCGACATCCAGGACTTCGTCGACCTCGAGCAGATCGACCCCATCTACTTCGAGCAGCCCTACTACCTCGTGCCCGACCGGGCCGCCGAACGGCCCTACCGCCTGCTCATCGAGGCGATGACGGACCTCCAGAAGGTGGCGGTGGGCAAGATCGTGCTGCGGGCGAAGGAGCACCTCGTGGCCATCCGCCCGCTCGACGGGGCGCTGTGCATCGAGACGATGCGGCACGCCGACGAGGTCATCCCGATCGAGAGCATCGAGGAGATCCCCCGCGACGACGACATCGCGCCGAGCCAGAAAGAGCTCGACATGGCGCGCCAGCTCATCGAGGCGCTGTCGGGCGGCTTCGAGCCCGAGAAGTACACCGACGCGTATCGCGACCAGCTCCTCGAGATCATCGAGAAGAAGGCCGCCGGCGAGGAGATCGTCGCCGAGCCCCTGGTCGAGGAGCCGGCGAAGGTGGTGGACCTCATGGCCGCGCTCGAGGCGAGCCTCGCTCGCGCCGGCAAGGGCGAAGGCGGGGACCAGGCCCCCGCGCGGGCGAAGGCGGCGGCGAAGAAGACCAAGAAGGCCGGGGCCAAGAAGGCCACAAAGGCGACCAAGACCCGCTCGCGCTCGCGCAAATCGGCGTAGCGCGACTACGAAGCGAGCCGCTGCGGTACCGGCACACGGCGGCGCGGAAGCTCGGTGACGACCGCGCCGGCGGCTGTCGGACGCGCGTGCTCGTCCTCCAGCCACCCGCACTCGCCGCACGTCGGCCAGTCAGCGTCCGGGTCGAAGTGGAATGCCGCGCACGGCTCCAGCCGTACGGCCGGCGTCTCGTCTGTCGTCCCTGTTGTCGCTGTCGTCGCTGTCGTTGCCGTCGTCGCTGTCATCGGTCCTCCGTGGTCTGCTCCACCCGCCAGGAGCATCGAACCACGGGGGTGTGACAGCTACCTGGAGCTAGGCGCCGCCCTCGTACTTGAACGAGACCTTCACCTTGGCCCGGTACGCCGACACCGTGCCGTTCTCGATGGTCACGTCGAGCTCGGAGACCTCGGCGATGCGCAGGTCACGCAGCGACTGTGACGCCAACGCGACCGCTGCGCCGACTGCCTGCTCCCACCCGTCGGTGCTGGTCCCGACCAGCTCGATGACCTTGTAGACGCTGTCCGCCATGTGTCCCCCCATCGTGTGCTCACGGCTCAGTGCCGTCTGCCCAACGATTCCGGCCGCCGCCCCTTCCGTCAAGGGTTGCCCCTAGAGTTCGCAGAGCCGGAGCTGCGACGGCGACAGGAGCATCATGAGTGAGAGCTCGACGGTTCCGACCGGATCACCCGCGCCCGACTTCACGCTCCCGCGATCGGGCGGCGGCGACGTGTCGCTGTCGTCGTTCCGCGGTCGTCCGGTCGTGCTCGCCTTCCTCCGCGGCTACTCCTGACCGTTCTGCCGCCGGCACCTCGCGCAGTTGCGCGACGACTACGAACGCTTCACCACCCTGGGGGCCGAGGTGCTGGCGATCTCGGCCGAGAGCCCCGCCCGATCAGAGTCCTATCTCCGTTCGCACCCGCTTCCGTACCCCACGCTCGTCGATGAGGACCACGCCGTCTTCGATGCATACGACGTCACCAGCCGTCTCATCTCGCTCGGCCAGCGGCCGGCGCTCTTCGTCGTCGACGCCGAAGGCGTGGTGCGCTTCGAGGAAGTCGGCGCGCAGCAGTACAACATCCCGCCCAACGACAAGGTGATCGAGATCCTCGAGTCGCTCTAGGTGCTGACCTGCACGGTCTTGCCGTCGCGCCATTCCCGGAGGACGAGGTAGCGGCCCTTCAGGGCGGCGTGGTCGAAGTTCCCGAAGCCCATCGTCGTCCCGTCGACACCTGACGTGGCCGGCAGCTGCTTCACCCGCTCGAGGCCGTCCTTGAGGCCGGCGCGGGTGAGATGCCCGGCGCGGGCGATCGCCTCGCCCACGAGCCGGCCCATGTCGTAGGCGGCGCAGCCGATCGGGCCGCCGGCGGCGCGCTTCGACTTCTCCCGCAGGTGCGCGCGCATCTTGTTGTCGTCGGCGACGCCGTCGAGGTACTCCCAGCCGGCCCAGCCGTCGCGCCAGTCCGGGCGCGCGTAGCCGAACATCAACGAGCTGTTCGCGACGACCGGCACGGACCAGTCAAGGTCGGCGAGCGCGACCGCCACCGCACGCGACGCCACGCCGAGACCGAGGTACACGAGCGCGTCGGGACCGGTCTCGCGGAGCCGCGCGACCACTGATCGCAGATCTTCGGACAGGGGCGAGATCGCGGCCACGCCCGTCGTCTCGATGCCTTCGAGCGCGCGGGCGTCCTCGAAGTACCGGGCGTACCCGGCACCCACGGGCGAGTGGTCATGGATCACGGCCGCGCTGCGCAAGCCGCGTTGTGCCAAGCGGCGCGCCAGGATCGGCGGCTCCTCCTCGAGCGAACCGATCTGGTAGTGGAACATGAACTCGCTCCGGGTGCGCTCGCCGCCCGTGTAGTTGATGCACGGGATGCCGGCGGCGTCGGCGAGCGGCGCGGCGATCAGGCCGTTGTCGCTGATCGACGGGCCGATGATCAGCAAGACGCCGGCGTCGGCGAGCTCGCCGAACGCGGTGACGACGTCGTGTTCCGTGCCGAGCGGCAGGCCGCGTGCGAGCCGCGTCTCGAACTCGACCGGCCGGTCCAGGCGGCCGGCGCCGGCGATCTCGTCGAGCCCGAGCCGGACGGCCTCTTCGAAGCTCTCGCCGCCGTCGGCCTGCGGGAAGTCGAACAGCAGCCCAACCAGGATGGGGGCGGGGGGCACCTGCATGGCGGGGGAGTGTTCTGGGTCCGCTCGGCTCGCGTCAATACAGTGCGGACGTGCCCTTGCTCCCGGACGAACTGCAAGCAGTCGCGGAACGGTTCCCGGAGCGGGTCGCGGTCGACGTCGTCGGCGGTGAAGCGATGACGTTCGCGACGTGGGACGCGCGGTCGAACTCCCTCGCCCGCACGCTCGTCGGCCGCGGGGTGGAGCCCGGCGACCGCGTGATGATCCTGCTGCCACCCGACCTCGCGGACCGCTTCGCGGTCGCCTACGTCGCCGCACACAAGGCGGGGGCGGTCGTCGTGCCCGTGAACCCGCGGTACGCGCCCCGCGAGCTCGACCACATCGCGGCGAGCGCCGATCCTGCTCTGATCGTCACGGGCGGCGACCAGGAGCCGCGGGCGCGCGCTCTGTCGACGCCGCAGGTGATCGGGGGCGGCGACTGGTCGGAAGCAACCAACGGGGACGGCGGGCGCTTCCGTGTCCCGCGCGCCCAGTCGGATCTCGCCGAGATCCTCTACACGTCGGGCACGACCGGGCTCCCGAAGGGCGTGACCTCGACGCACGCGAGCGTGCTCGCCAACGAAGCCACTCCGCTGGAGCCGTTGCTGACCCTCCTGCACTCGGCGCCGCTGCCGACAACGTTCGGGAGCCTCGGCGCGCTGATCATGCCGCTCCGTCTCGCCATGACGAGCATCGCGTTGCCCCGCTTCGACACTGAGCGATTCGCGTCGCTGATCGATGAGCGGCGACCGACGTGGCTCCTGATGGTGCCGGCGCAGATCCTGCTGCTCCTGGAGTCGGGCGCGCTCGCGGGACGGGACACCGAGTCGGTGCGCATGGTGATGTTCGGCAGCGCGCCGACGCCGCCGCACGCGCTGCCGGCCCTGGCCGAGACGTTCCCGCGCGCGGCGCTCGTCAACGGCTACGGGCTGACCGAGGGCGGCGGCAGCACCTGCACGATGCCGCCGGGTGAGCTGCTGCGACGGCCGGGTTCGGTGGGAAAGCCGGTCGCCGGCGCGTCCGTTCGCGTCGTGGACGAAAGCGGCGACGAGCGGCCGCAAGGCGAGGTCGGGGAGGTCACCATCCGGCTGGCGGCGGGGGAGCGGTCGTACTGGAACGATCCCGAAGCCAGCGCGCGCACGTGGCGTGACGGCTGGGTGCAGACGGGTGACCTCGGGTACTTCGACGAGGACGGCTACCTCTATCTGGTCGACCGGAAGAAGGACATGATCAACCGGGGCGGGTACAACGTGTATTCGATCGAGGTCGAGAGCGCGCTGTACGAGCATCCCGACGTGGTGGAAGCGGCGGTCGTCGGCGTCCCGCACGACGTGCTCGGCCAGGACGTGTGCGCGGTGGTGCGGCTACGCGGCGGCGCGACGCCCCTCGAGCTCGACTCGGTGCGGGCGTTCCTCGCCGACCGACTGGCCGACTACAAGCTCCCGCGCCGCCTCGTGCTGCGCGACACGCCGCTGCCGCGCTCCGGCATGCACAAGGTCGACAAGAAGGCGTTGCTGTCGGAGGTGGTGCCCGTCCGTCCCGCTACTTGAGCTGGGTACGCGTGTAGGCCACGACGTCCTGGATCTGGGTCGCGCTGAGATCGTTCTTGAACGACGGCATGCTCGCCCTGCCGTCCCGGACGACCGCGATCTCCTCGCGGGCGTCGGGGAAGTCCCGCGTGACCACGCCGGCCAGCTTCGGGCCGACACCGCCCTGCCCGCCCTGGCCGTGGCAACGGGCGCAGTTGGCGAGATAGACGTCGTAGCCGGGGCCGCTCTTGGCGGTGCCGCCGGCGCGACCCCCGGGCTCGTTGGCGAAGAGCGCGACGACGAACCCGAGGGCGACGACGAGGGTCACGATCTCGATCACGTTGACGAACCGCTTGAACGTCATCGCGGGCCCTCAGAAGCTCGGGAAGCCGAACTCGCGCCAGAACCACACGGCGCTCGTCGTCCAGATGAGCACGAGCGTCGCGAACACCGTGCCGCCGACCACCGGCAACAGCCAGTTCGGCAGCCCGTGGGTCCGGACGGAGAGGACCTTGATGGTGAAGGCGCCGAAGAAGAAGCAGCCGAGCAGCGAGTGCAGCAGGACTCTGCCGTCGGTCGACTGGAACCCCAACGCCCAGAGGCACTGGTACGCGACCGGCACCGTGAGCCCGAACGTCACGATGCCGGTGAGCCGGTGGGCATCGCCCAACCACGGCGGCGCCGTGCGCGGGATGTGGATCTTGTCGTACAGGCGTAATGCCAGCAGGACTTGGATCGCGGCGAGGAACAGTGCCGCGCTCGCGAACCACACCTTCAGGTTGATCGTGTCGGAGAAGAACAGGGTGTACGGCTTCTCGCCGGTGGGGTCGTGCACGCGGCCGTAGACGCCGAGCGCGATCGAGACGGCCGCGCCGGCGAGCACGATTGCCAGCAGCTTGACGGGCACCGAAGCCCGTGTCACGGGCCCCGCGGTGGATGCCGTCATGCCCACCCCTTCGCGATCCGGGTCCCCGATATCCTGACGTCCGCGTCAGCAGCAGACAAGGGGGACCGCGTGCGTCTCGACGACATGATCCTGGTGAGCGTGGACGACCATGCCGTCGAGCCGGCGCACATGTTCGACGGGCGCCTCCCGGCCGAATACGTCGACATCGCACCGCGCGTCGTCAGGAAGGACGACGGCAGCGACGTCTGGGCGTACGAGGGCCGCGAGATCCCCAACATCGGGCTGAACGCAGTCGCCGGCAGGCCGCCGGAGGAGTACGGCATGGAGCCGACGTCCTTCGACGAGATCCGCGACGGCTGCTTCGACATCCACCAGCGCGTCCGCGACATGGATGCCAACGGCGTGCTCGGCTCCATGTGCTTCCCGTCGTTCCCCAACCTGTGCGGGCAGCTGTTCGCGCGCACGAAGGACAAGGACGCCGCGCTCGCCGTGCTCCGCGCGTACAACGACTGGCACATCGACGAGTGGTGCGGCACGTATCCGGGCCGCTTCATCCCGCTCGCGCTGCCGCCGCTGTGGGACCCGCACCTCATGGCCGACGAGGTGCGCCGCGTCGCCGCCAAGGGCTGCCACGCCATCAGCTTCTCGGAGAACCCGGCCAAGCTGCGCATGCCGAGCTTCCACTCCGATCACTGGGACCCGTTCTGGTCGGCGTGTTCCGACGAGGACGCCATCGTGTGCATGCACATCGGCTCGTCGTCGACGCTGGTGGTCACGGCCGACGACGCGCCGATCGACGTGCTCATCAGCCTCCAGCCCGTCAACATCGTCCAGGCGGCAGCGGACCTGCTGTGGTCGCCCGTGCTGCGGAAGTTCCCCGATCTGCGCGTCGCACTGTCAGAGGGTGGGATCGGTTGGATCCCGTACTTCCACGAGCGGGTCGACTGGATCTACACGCGGCACCACCCGTGGACCGGCCAGGACTTCGGCGGCAAGCTCCCGAGCGAGGTCTTCCGTGAGCGCGTGGTGAAGTGCTTCATCGACGATCTCGCCGGTCTCGAGCAGCGCGATCGGGTCGGGGTCGACATGATCTGCTGGGAGAGCGACTACCCCCATTCCGACTCGACCTGGCCGACCTCGCCCGAGTTCGCCATGCGGTCCTTCGAGGCGGCCGGCGTTCGCGACGACGAGATATCCGCGATCACGTGCGAGAACGCGCTGCGCCACTTCCGGTTCGATCCGTTCGCGACGCGTCCCCGTGAGGACTGCACGGTCGGTGCGCTGCGGGCACGTGCGGCGGACGTCGACATCACGCCGAGGAGCGTCGGGAAGCGCGCGCAGATGACGAAGGCGACCGATCTCCTCACTGCGGGCCCTCGCCGCTCGTAGAGGTGCCCGACCGGGACCTGCTCGTCCGGGTCTACGAGACGCTCGAGGGTTACTACGAGCTCGGCTGCGACGTTCGCCACGAACCGCTCGCTCGCTTCGTGCGCGACGTCGACGCTTCCCGCATCTATGACGTCAACTTCGCCGCTTTCGTACGGGCGGGCACGAGGGACGAGATCGCATCGGTCCTCGACCGAGCCGACGAGCTCTTCGACGGCTTGCCTCACCGCGTCTTCCACATCGACCCGTGGACGCCACCGGCGTTCGAGGCGCAACTCGTGCTCGACGGCTTCGAGTTCGAGGACGAGCTCCAGCTGCTTCTCGACGGACGGCTCGAGGTCGCGCGCGACCTGCCGGCGATCGACATTCGGCTCGTTGAGTCGGACGACGACTGGTCGGCCGTCCGGCGACTGGCGCGTCTCGACCACGAGGAGCAGGCGCGCCGGCACGTGCACCCATCATGGGACGAGGAGGTGACGTCGGAGATGGTCGCGACCAAGCGCGCGAAGGCGCCGGCCCTGCGCTTCTGGCTCGCGCACGCCGGCGAAGTCGACTGCGCCTTCCTGTCGTCGTGGCCGGGCGCGAACGGTGTCGGCAAGGTGGAGGACCTGTTCACGCACCCGGACTTCCGTCACCGGGGGATTGCCAGCGCGCTGATCGTCCACTGCGTCCGTGACGTCCGCGAGCGGGGCGCCGGTCCGGTGCTGATCGGCGCGCTCCCG
>DASZGY010000059.1:0-32752 GCA_035938395.1 Acidimicrobiia bacterium | reverse complement strand
CGGAGACCGCCGATACCCTGGCCACATGGAGCCGCTCCACCGTCAGCTCGGACTGACCGACGACGAGCTCGCGTCGGTCGTCGAGCTGCTCGGGCGTGACCCGACCGACGTGGAGCTGGCGATGTTCGCCGTCATGTGGTCGGAGCACTGCTCCTACAAATCGTCGCGCGCACATCTGCGCGACCTGCCGACCGAAGCGCCGTGGGTGCTCGTCGGCCCCGGCGAGGGCGCGGGGGTCGTCGACATCGGCGACGGGCTCGCGGTGGCGCTGCGAATCGAGAGCCACAACCACCCGTCGGCCGTCGAGCCGTACCAGGGCGCGGCGACCGGAGTCGGCGGCATCATCCGCGACATCTTCTCGATGGGCGCGCGCCCGATCGCGCTCATGGACCCGCTCCGCTTCGGCCCGCTAGACGACGCGCGCACGCGGTACCTGTTCGAAGGCGTCGTGTCCGGGATCAGCGGATACGGCAACGCGGTCGGGGTCCCGACCGTCGGCGGCGAGGTCGTGTTCGACGACTGCTACCGCGAGAACCCGCTCGTCAACGTGCTGTGCCTGGGTCTGCTCCCGCACGACCGGCTCGTGCTCGCCCGCGCCCGCGGCGCCGGGAACCTCGCCGTGCTGCTCGGGTCGTCGACGGGGCGCGACGGCATCGGCGGCGCCAGCGTCCTCGCGTCGGCCGGGTTCGAGGAGGGCGCCGAGGAGAAGCGGCCCTCCGTGCAGGTGGGCGACCCGCTCGAGGAGAAGAAGCTGATCGAGGCGTGCCTGGCGCTGCTGGACGCCGGGCTCGCCGTCGGCGTGCAGGACCTCGGGGCCGCCGGTCTGTCGTGCGCGGCATCGGAGACGGCGGCCAAGGCCGGCGCGGGGATGGACGTCGACGTGGCGCGCGTGCCCCGCCGCGAGCCGGGCATGAGCGCGGTCGAGGTGATGACGTCCGAGAGCCAGGAGCGGATGCTCGTGATCGTGCAGCCCGACGACCTCGCCGAGGTGCTGGGCCTGTGCGAACGGTGGGAGATCGACGCGTCGGTGGTGGGTCGCGTGACCGAGAGCCGGCGGTTCCGCGTCTACGACGGCGCGTTCGACGAGCACGGGCGCGGCGACACCTCCAACGACATCCAGCCGCTCGCCGACGTCCCCGTCGAGAGCCTCGGCGACGGCCCGCTGTACGACCGCCCCCGGGCCCGGCCCGCGGGGCAGGACGCGCTCCAGGCCGCCGACCCGGCGCCCGAGCTCGCTGCCCGCTTCCCCGCCGGCTCCGACCTCTCGGGCGAGCTGCTGGCGTTGCTGGCGACCCCGACGATCGCCGACAAGTCGTGGGTGTGGCGCCAGTACGACCACCAGCTGTTCCTCAACACGGTCGCCGGGCCCGGAGCCGACGCCGCCGTCCTGCGGCTGAAGGGAACCGACCGCGCCCTCGCGCTCACTACCGACGGCAAGGGACGCTTCTGCCGTCTCGATCCCCGCACCGGCGGCCGGCTCGCCGTGCTCGAGGCGGCGCGCAACATCTCCTGCGTGGGGGCCCGCCCCGTCGCCCTCGTCAACTGCCTGAACTTCGGCAACCCGGAGCATCCCGAGGTCATGTGGCAGTTCACCGAGGTCGTCGAGGGCATGAGCGAGGCCTGCACCACCCTCGCCATCCCGGTCGTCGGCGGGAACGTCAGCTTCTACAACGAGTCTCTGGGCCACGACATCGACCCGACGCCCGTCGTCGGCCTGCTCGGGGTCGTCGACGACCTCGACGACCGTCCCCCGCCCGCCGCGCTCACAGGCGGGACGCGCATCGTCGTGCTCGGCGAGACGGCGATCGAGCTGGGCGGGTCCGAGTGGGCGGCGGTGGTCCACGGCCTCGACGGCGGGATGCCACCGCGCGCCGACGTTGGCCGCGCGCACACCGTGCACGACCTCGTGCGTGCGCTCGTGGCCGACGGCCTCGTCGACGGCGTGCACGACTGCTCGGACGGCGGGCTTGCCGTCGCGCTGGCGGAGATGGCGATCGCAGGCCAATGCGGGTTCGACGTCGCGATCGGCGGCGCGCTCGAGTGCTTCTCGGAGTCGGCGTCGCGTGTCGTCTGTGCCGTCGACCCCGCGCTCGTCGACCAAGTGTTGTCACGAGCCGGCACGGCCGGCGTTCCCGCCGCCGACGTCGGCGAAGCGGGTGGCGATCGCCTGGTCGCAACGGGCGCCTTCGACATCGCCCTTACCGACGCCACCCGCGCCTGGCGCGACGCGATCCCGAACGCCCTGGGCGCCGAGGTCGGCGCGCGTTAGCGCCGGCGCGCCTCCAACCCGTCCAGGTACTCGTCCGGCACGCGCAGGTCGCCCCGCCCGGTCCCGACCGACAGGCCCGGCTTGTTCTCGCCGTGGTAGTCGGATCCTCCGGTCGGCGCGAGCCCGTAGCGCGCCGCCAGCTCATGGAACGGCGCGCGCTCCTCGGGCAGGTACGCGCCGTACTCGCATTCGAGGCCGTCGAGCCCGGTACCGGCGAGCGAGCCCACGAACTCGTCCAGCGCGTCGTCCGCCAGCCCCAGCGATCCGGGGTGCGCGATCGCGCAGACCCCGCCCGAGGCGTGCGTCAGGTCGATGGCGTCCTCGGGGCCGAGGCGGTCGCGCTCGAAGTACGCCGGACGGCCCTTGCCCAGCCACTCGTCGAACGCCTCCTGAATCGATGCGACGTGGCCTTCCTCCATCAGGACGCGCGCGATGTGCGGCCGGCCGACCGAGCCGGGCCCCGCCTTGGCGAGTACAGCCTCCACGGTGATCGGGACGCCGTGCTCGTTCAGCGCTTCAACGATCTGCACGTTGCGCTCGTTGCGCGCCCCCTGGAGCTCGGCGAGCCGGTCGCACAGCTCGCCCCGGGCGTCGTCGACGAAGAACACGAGCAGGTGCATCGTCCCGGGAGCTCGACCGGCGAGCTCGCAGGAGATCTCGCAGCCCGGGACCAGCCGCAGCGGGTACGCGCCGGCGGCGGCGCGAGCCTCCGGCACATGGTCGAGGGTGTCGTGGTCGGTGAGCGCCAACGCCGACAGCCCTGCCTCACCCGCCAGCTGGACGACCCGTGCCGGCGAGTCGGTCCCGTCCGACATCGTCGAGTGGCTGTGCAAGTCGATCACGAGCGCGCTTCCGCCGCTTCGGCGCGGGGGGCCGGGCCCGTCAAGCCGACACCTTCGAGGTACTCGATCACCTGGGCGGCCGACGCCGACACGTCGCGATCGTGCGTGACGACCCGCACCTCGGGCGCCGTCGGCGGTTCATATGGATCCGAGACGCCGGTGAACTCGGGGATCTCACCCGCACGCGCCCTCTCGTACAGACCCTTGACGTCGCGCTCCTCGCAGACCTCGATCGGCGTGTCGACGTAGACCTCGACGAAGCGGTCGATAGATCCACGGATCTCGTCGCGCACCGAGCGGTACGGCGAGATCGCCGCCGTCACCGCCACGACCCCGTTGCGGGCCAGCAGCGCCGCGACCCAGCCGATGCGGCGGATGTTCGTGTCGCGATCGGCCTTCGAGAACCCGAGGCCGGCGGACAGGTTCTCGCGCACCTCGTCGCCGTCGAGCAGCTCGACGCGATGTCCACGCCGGCGGAGCTCGTCCGACACGGCGGCGGCGATCGTGCTCTTCCCCGACCCCGACAGCCCCGTGAACCACAAGCAGAAGCCCGTGTTCGCCACGAATGGAAGTTACCGGAGGGTGAACATCCGTACGGCATACTTGTAGCGAGATGGAGCAGCGTCTCGGTCACGCGTGCGGAGTCTTCGGCGTCTATGCCCCCGGGCAACCGGTGGCCCACCTCGCCTATCTGGGCCTGTTCGCGCTCCAGCACCGGGGCCAGGAGTCGGCGGGCATCGCCGTCAGCGACGGCGAGACGATCACCGTCGTCAAGGACATGGGCCTCGTGACCCAGGTGTTCGACGAGCGCCGCCTCGCCCCCCTCGACGGCCACCTCGCCATCGGTCACAACCGCTACTCCACGACGGGGTCGAGCAGCTGGCGCAACGCCCAGCCCGTCTACCGTTCCGTCGGCGACGCCGGCTTCGCCCTCGGCCACAACGGCAACCTCACGAACACCGTGCAGTTGGCGGAGACCGTCGGGATGCTCCCCGGCATGACCGCGCCCGAGTTCGATCTCGACTCGACGACCGACTCGGCCCTGGTGGCCGAGCTGGTCGCCCAGGAGTATTCGCCCTCGCCGCGCTCCGACGGGCGCGACCTCGAGGTCGCGCTCGAGAAGGTGCTCCCGCGCCTCGAAGGCGGTTTCTCCTTCGTCCTCATGGACGACGCCCGGCTCATCGGGGTGCGCGACCCGCACGGCTTCTGGCCGCTCGCGCTCGGCCGCATCGCGGGCGGGTGGGTCCTCGCCAGCGAGAGCGCGGCGCTCGACATCGTCGGCGCGCACTACGTCCGCGACGTCGAGCCGGGCGAGATGGTGGCCATCGACGCGTCGGGACTCCGCTCGCACCACTTCGCCGAACCGACCCCGAAACTGTGCCTGTTCGAGTTCGTGTACTTCTCGCGCCCGGACACCAACCTGTACGGACAGAGCGTGCACGCGGCGCGCCAGCGCATGGGCGAGGAGCTCGCCCGCCAGGCTCCGGTCCAGGCCGACATGGTCATGCCGGTGCCGGAGTCCGGCATCCCCGCCGCGCAGGGCTTCGCGCGCGCGTCCGGCATCCCCTACGGGGACGGCGTCGTGAAGAACCGCTACATCGGCCGCACGTTCATCGCGCCGACACCCGAGACGCGCGCCGCCGGCGTCCGGCTCAAGCTGAACCCGATCCGGGAGAACATCACCGGAAAGCGCCTGGTGGTCGTCGACGACTCCATCGTCCGCGGCACCACGCAGCTCACGCTCACCCGCATGCTGCGCGAGGCCGGCGCGGCGGAGGTGCACCTGCGCGTGACCTCACCGCCGTACCGGTGGCCGTGCTTCTACGGCATGGACACCGGCCGCCGCCCCGAGCTCCTCGCCGCCGACCTCCAGGTCGGTGAGGTCCGCGAGTACCTCGGGGTCGACTCGCTCGCCTACCTCGACCTCGACCGGCTCGTGGCCGCCACCGGGTCCAACGCCGAATCGTTCTGCACCGCCTGCCTCAGCGGCGAGTACCCCGTCCCCGTGCCGGACGCCGACACCAAACTTGCCCTCGAGGAGGAGAAGGTCCGCGCGCCGGCACCCGCCGCACCCGAGGCGAACGTCCGCATCGGGCCGTGACCCGGCGCGACCGGGAGCGCGACCCGCTCACCTACACCGACGCCGGCGTCGACGCGGCGGCCGGCGAGAAGGCCGTCGAGCTGATCAAAGAGCACGTGCGCTCGACGTTCCGGCCCGAGGTGATCGGCGACGTCGGCGGTTTCGGTGGCCTCTTTGCGTTCGCGGGTGACCGGTTCCGCGACCCCGTGCTCATCGCGTCCACTGACGGGGTGGGCACCAAGGCGGTGGTCGCCCAGCTCGCGGGCCGGTACGACACGATCGGGATCGACTGCGTCGCGATGTCCGTCGACGACGTCGCCGCCAACGGCGCCGAGCCACTGTTCTTCCTCGATTACATCTCGGTCGGCAAGCTCGTCCCGGAGACGATCGACGACATCGTCTCGGGTGTCGCCGACGGGTGCCGTCGAGCCGGGTGCGCGCTGCTCGGCGGCGAGATGTCCGAGCACGGCGGCGTCATGGAGCCCGGCGAGTTCGACCTCGTCGGATTCGCCGTCGGCGTGGTCGAGCGGTCACGGGTGCTTCCCGCGGACGTGCAGCCCGGCGACGCGGTCGTCGGGTTCGCCAGCGGGGGCCTGCGTAGCAACGGTTACTCGCTCGCCCGCCGCGCGCTGCTCGACGTCGACGGGCGAGATCTCGACGGCCCGGCATGGGCAGGCGCCGGCCACTCGCTCGCCGACGAGCTGCTCCGCCCGAGCGTCGTGTACGCGCCCTCCATGCTCGAGCTACGAGGCCACGTCGACGTACACGCGTACGCCCACGTCACCGGGGGAGGGATCGTCGGGAACCTCGCTCGTGTCCTTCCCGACCACTGCGACGCGGTCGTGCGCCGGAATTCGTGGGAGCGACCGCGGATCTTCACCGAGGTCCAGGCCGCCGGGGCCGTGACCGACCGGGAGATGGAAGAGGTGTTCAACCTCGGGCTCGGGATGCTGGCGGTCGTGCCGGGCGACGCCGTGGATCCCGCCCTCGACGCGGTCCAGTCCACCGGCCACGAGGCGTGGGTCGTCGGTGAGATCACGTCCGGGCGCGGACATGCCCAGATGGGGTGACGAGGGCCGAGGGGGCACAGATCGGGACGAATAACTAGTCCCATCGCGCTGGACATTTGGTCCTGATGGGCTATCCCCCCTGGATACTTCGCAGGCTACCCTCAATGCACGATTCGGACACGGACAAATCGGGTAGGTCGCACAAGTGGGGCCTCCAGGACGCCGAGGCTCCGAAGCGCATACGGGTAGGGAACGCGAACACGGAGTGAGGAGCCAGCGATGGCGATGGATGCGAGTTCCGACCACGAGGCCCTGTTGACCCCGTCAGAGGTCGCCGCAATGTTCAGGGTCAACCCCAAGACGGTCACCCGCTGGGCACGAGCCGGAAAGATCTCGGCCATCCGGACCCTCGGTGGCCACCGGCGCTTCCGGGAATCGGAGATCCGCCGGTTCCTGGAGCAAGTCGAGGAAGGCTCCGAGCTCTGAGTTCGGCGGCACCTCTTTGCAACGACCCGGGCGCAGGCCCGGGTCGTTTGCTGTCTGGGTCGTTGTGGCCGGGGACGGCGTCGATCCGTCGACCCCACGCTTTTCAGGCGTGTGCTCTGCCGACTGAGCTACCCGGCCGGGAGGCGGGCCGCGCAGGCGACCCACCGGCGGTCCTGACGGGATTTGAACCCGCGAGCTCCGCCTTGACAGGGCGGCGTGCTAACCAGACTGCACCACAGGACCATGCTGCCGACGCCCGACGTTCGCGCCGCCGGCGCCTGTGCCCCCAGGGGAATTCGAATCCCCGCTACCGCCTTGAAAGGGCGGCGTCCTAGACCGCTAGACGATGGGGGCTCGGACTCCACCGGGAACATCGCATCGTAGCAGCGGCGATTCGCACGCCGTCCGGTGAGTATGGTGCGAAACGTCTCGACTGGCAGGGGAATGGATGTACCGGATCCGGACCGTGGTCGCGGGTGCCCTCGTCGCGGCAATGACCCTCGGGATGTACCAGGTCGCGTCGGCCGGCTCCACGAGGACGGCCACGCAGTCGTCGTCGTTTTGCGCGACCGCCCAGAGCCTCCAAGGCGAGATCCAGGACCTCGGCAACGTCGACCTCGCGACCGTGAGCTTCTCCGACGTCAAGAGCACGTACCGGCGGTTCGCCGATCTGATCAAGCAGCTCCAAAAGGAAGCGCCGAGAGCGCTGAAGAACACGTTCAAACGACTCCGCAACTTCTACGACAAGGTCGCGAACGGGAACATCAAGCTCGACGTCACGAGCGTGGAGTCGGTCAGGAGGTTCGCCAGAGACATACAGCGGGCCGGCAGGGACGTCTCCCGGTTGTTCACATATCTCGAGGACAAGTGCGGCGTCACCTTCGAAACCCCGACGACGACGTGACGATCGGGCGAGCCACGGCGGCGTCCTACGATCGAGCCCGGGCCGCTAGCTCAGTTGGCAGAGCAACGGACTTTTAATCCGATGGTCCGGGGTTCGATTCCCCGGCGGCCCACCGAATTTTCGCTACCGGTCTCCCACCGCGGCTCGCAACTCCGAGAGGGCCGCGACGTCGTAGCGACCAAGGTCGAACGGCACCGTGCCGAGATCGGGGAGGTCGAGGAGGACTCGGCTCTGGCCGAACCGGGCCGGGACCACATCGACGAATCGGACTCCGGCGAGGGGGAACTCGGCGAGCAGACCACGCGGAAACGGCGTGCGGCCGGCGTTGATGACAAAGAGCCGCTGGCTGGTCACGACGAGCGGGCGATAGTGACCGTATGACGTGTAAATACCCTCGCGTACTTTGCCCTCTGGACCCTTCGGTCGCTTGGGCGTGGACGCGAACGGAAGAACGGCAATCACGACCTCCCCGGGCCCGAGCCGGTCAGTCACGATCTCGAGAATCTGCGCCCGCTGTTTGGTGTACTGAGTTTGTGAAGCCATGACACCCGTTGCTGGTCTGCCGGACTGTGCACGACGCTACAAGGTCTTGCTGCAGGTCTTCCTTGTCCGCTGACGGTTCCGTGACTTCGGCGCGCGCGCGGGCCGTTCGTAACCGGCTTCGCTTCCTTCGCTACCGTCATCGGGTTTGGGACCATGGTCGGTTGCTCGGGCTCAGGGGCCAGTCATGACTGCGTCTCGGACGGGTCGTCGTTTCGGAAGCCTTGCCCCCACCTTGTTGCGGGTGGGAGCCGCGGCTGCTGCCGTCGCCGTCAGCACGGGCGTCCTCGCATCGCTCGGCGCGGATCTTGCTGTCGCCGTGTCGGTCCTCTTGCTCGTGACCTTTGCCATGGCGGTACTCGGCTACGCACCTGGACTGGTCGCGGCGGCGACCAGCTTCGGCGCGCTCGTGTACTACTTCACGCCACCGATTCATTCGTTCGGGGTGGATCGCACCGATGAGCTCGTCGCGTTGCTCGTGTTCGTCGCCATTGCGACGGCCGTCGCGGCGACGGTGGCTCGCCTCAACGAGCTCCGCAGCCGTTCGGAGGTCGGTGAGCAAGAGGCTCAGTTGCGGTTGCGGTTCACGAACAGGTTGGCCACCGGCGCCGATCCCGGTCCCGTGCTCGAAGCCGCGATCCGCGACCTCGTCGAGCTCTTCCAACTGACGTCCTGCCGGGTTGAGTCGGTCTACGGGCAGATTCAGGTCGGAGGCGAGGTGGCAGGCACCAGTGCCCTGACGCTGTCGCCACCGGGACTGTCGATCGTGCTCGAGCGCGCTCGGCGGTTCTCGTCGGTCGAGTCGGGCACGATCGAGGCTCTGGTCAGCAGTCTCGCGTCGGTCCTGGAGCGAATACGCCTCGATACGGAGTCGCGGGAGCTTCGCGTGCGTGGCGAGATCATCAGGTCGCGTACCGGGTTTCTCACTGCGATGACCCACGATCTGCGTACCCCGCTGGCGACGATCAAGGCGAGCACCGGAGCGTTGTTGATGTCGGGTTCTCAACTCGACGCAGCCGGTCGACGAGAGATGCTCGAGCTCGCCTACGCCGAGTCGGCCCGGCTCGAGAGGCTGGTCCGGAACGTCCTGGAGATGAGTCGTATCCGTGCCGACGGGCTCTCGCCTCAACGGGTGGCCATCAGTGCCGCGGACTTCGTCCAGACCGCGGTTGACCGACTGGGCGCGCTCGGGAACGCACAAGACATCGATCTCGATGTCGACGTCAGGACCCCGCCGCTGTGGGTCGACCCGGGGATGCTCGAGCGGGTGATGTCGAACCTGCTCGAGAACGCCGTCGTTCATGGTGGAGCGGACAGACCGATCGAAATTCGCGGGCGTAGGGTCGATGCAACCGTCCAGCTCCGGGTGGTGGACCACGGAAAGGGCGTTGCCGCCGAGGAGAGGGAGCAGATCTTCGAAGAGTTCGCACGCTCGGCCGGCGCCCCACCCGGTGGCGGCACCGGTCTGGGTCTGGCGATCGTGCGCGCCCTCGTCGAGGCCAACGGAGGGCGCGTTTGGTACGAGGAGACATCCGGAGGCGGGGCAACGTTCGTGCTCGTGCTCCCGGTGGCAGGTGAAGAGAAGCCATGAGCCGGGTCTTGCTGGTGGAAGACGACATCCCGCTGCGCCGCGCGCTCCGGGGAAGCTTGCTCACCGGGGACTTCGAAGTGCTGGAGACGGCCACCGGCGAAGAGGCACTGGTGGTCGCATCAGTGGATCAGCCCGAGCTCATCCTCTTGGACTTGATGTTGCCCGGCATCGACGGCCTCGAGACACTGCGTCATCTTCGGTCCTTCTCCAAGGTGCCCGTCGTGGTCATGACGGTCCGCGACGCGCTGGCCGACAAGGTCGCCGCCCTCGACGCGGGTGCCGATGACTACATCGTCAAGCCATTCGAGCCCGAGGAGCTGCTCGCCCGAGTCCGGGCGAATCTCAGGCGCGCCGGCGACCGCGAACCCGAATCGACTGTTGTGCGGACCGGCGACGTGGAGATCGACCTTTCCCGGCGGCAGGTCACCTGGCGAGGCGAACGCGTGAGCCTCCGGCCCATTGAGATGCGACTGCTCGAGACCCTCGTCGCCAACCGAGGACAACTGCTGAGCCACGACGAGCTGCTCGAGGCGGCCTGGGACTCCCGACCCGCGAGCGGCCACCAGAGACTCCGCTTCGTGATCCTCCGCCTCCGTCGCAAGCTGCACGACGATGCCGCTCGGCCACGCCTGATCTTCACGGAACCCGGTCTGGGATACCGATGGATCGCCGAGACCGAAGACGCGGACGAGGATTGGTAGTCATCGTCAGAGAGCCGTCAGGGAAAGCATTTTCCCCGTTTCCTCCGTTACATATACGCAAGGCAGCTGCAAGGTTTCTGTAACCGGTCAGTGACTGTTCAGAGACGTACTGGACCTGAACCGTCCTTAGGTTCCCCTCGTCCGGCCTCGTCAGCCGACGCGCGCCGGCTCGAAACCGACGTGACACGAGAGGGGAACCAATGGCGACGGACGCTGCCGCCTCGAGCGGCGGGGAATTCACGAGAAAGCGGCTCACGCCCACCGGCGTGACCGCGGGCCCGACGGCGCTCAGCGCGCCGGACGCGTTCCTCAGGACAACCGTTCAGGTCCGGGAGGGGGGACTCGTCCTGTGAACACATTCCAGAAAGTCATCGCGATGACGGTGGTGACGCTCATCGCGCTCTTCGCGGTGGCGCACTTCAGTCATCACGCCGACCCGAGTGGGGCGAAGACGGGCGTCGCGGCCGACAACCCGGTCAACAACGGCGCACCGGTAAAGGTCGCACCGTCGCAGGTGGGCTTGAACAAGCTTGCGAACGCGACCGGCCATCTGGCCATCTCCATCAACTTCGTGTGGTTGCTGATCACGGGCTTCCTCGTCCTGTTCATGCAGGTCGGGTTCGCCTTCTTAGTGACCGGGTTAACACGAGCGAAAAACGCCGGGCACATGATGATGATGAACCTCTCGTCGTTCGTCATCGCGTTGCTCGTCTATTACGCGGTCGGTTTTGCATTCCAGTTCGGCGGTGTCGCACCAATCGCGAACTTGGGTGGAACGTCGCCCCTCGATGCAATCTTCGGCCACGGCAGCTCCGGCGTGATCGGCTTCCACGGCTTCTTTCTGCAGTCCGGGAACAGCTACGACGTGGGCGTACTCGCGTTCTTCCTGTTCCAGGTCGTGTTCATGGAGACCGCCGGGTACATCATCATCGGAGCGATCGCCGAGCGCGTGAGCTTTGCCGCGTTCATCATCGCTGAGATCGTGCTCGCCGGGCTCATCTATCCGGTGTACGGCATGTGGATGTGGGGCGGCGGATGGCTGTCCCAGCTCGGAACCTCCCTGAACCTCGGCAACGGCGCCGTCGACTTCGCCGGCTCAGGCGTGGTGCATGCGACGGGAGGATGGATAGCGCTTGCGTTGGCCATGATTCTCGGGCCACGCATAGGGAAATTCCGCAAGGACGGCAAACCGAACGCGTTTCCAGGTCACAACCTGGGTTACGTCGTCATCGGGACACTGGTGCTCACGTTCGGCTGGATGGGCTTCAACCCCGGCTCAACCTTCGGCGCCACTGACCTGCGGATCTCGGTGGTGGCGGTCAACACCTTGCTTGCGGCAGCGGCGGGCGCAGTGGTGGCGATGGCGTGGACGAACGCGAAGTGGGGCAAGCCCGATATCTCGATGACCTGTAACGGCATGCTGGCGGGATTGGTCGCGATCACCGCACCATGTGCCTTCGTGGCCCCGTATGCAGCCGTGATCATCGGCATCGTGGCCGGCTTCGTCGTCGTCTACGGCGTCCAGTTTCTCGACAACCGGGCCAAGATCGACGATCCGTGCGGCGCGATCTCGGTGCACGGATTCTGCGGCCTCTGGGGCGTCTTGTCCGTCGGGCTATTCGCCGACGGGACGTATCCCGCCCCGGCTGTGGGCTGGAACGGGGTCAACCAGTCCGTGACGGGGTTGTTCCACGGCGGTGGTCTCGGACAGCTCGGCGCGCAGATCATCGACGTCGGTGCGGGCTTCGTCTGGGCCTTCGGGGTGACCTACGTGATCTTCACGGTCGTGAAGAGATTCGTAAAGATCCGGGTGTCGCCCGAAGTCGAGATCGCGGGGACCGACGAAGGCGAGTTCGGCCAAGTGTGCTATCCGGACTTCGTGCTCCGGGCCGAGACTCACGCCGGAGTGCCTGCCGAATTCGGTGGGGACCCCGATCCCGTGGAGCCCTCGACCGTGACCAGCGATCGCACCTGACGGGAGGGCTCGTGAAAATCGTCATCGCAATCATCAAGCCGTTCAAGCTCGAACCGGTCACCGACGCGCTGCGCGCGCTCGACGTCTCGGGGATCACGCTGTCCGAAGTGCGAGGGCACGGACGCCAGCGAGGCCACACCGAGGTCTACCGAGGCGCGGAGTATGAGGTCGCCTATCTGCCGAAGGTCCGCCTCGAGGTGGTGGTCGACGACGCCGACGTCGAAAAGGTGGCGAACACCATCATGGACGCGGCGCGAACCGGGAAGATCGGAGACGGCAAGCTCTGGATCCAACCCATCGAGACGCTCATGCGGATCCGAACGGGGGAGGCCGGTCGGGACGCGCTCTGACGCCAAGGCTCGAGGCACTGCCCCGCGACGCGCCCGTTGCGGGGCAGTGCCTTCGGCCGCGCCTACTCGCACCGGTGGGGTCCGATGTCGTCGCTGGCCACGCCCAAGCCCGCGTCGTAGATCGCAGGACGCAATTGGGCCGTGCGCCCGGACGGTCCTGCGTTACGAGGGGCTCGGCGCCAACCGGGCGAGCTGATCCCGCTCGCGACGGTGGCGAAGAGCGCTGACAAACGATCCGAGTAACTGAACGTCGCGGTCAGCGGCCGGGTTCAGCAGGAGAACGCGGCCGTCGCCGACGTCGGCGGAGAAGAGCGTTTCTTCCGGTCGTTCGGGCACCGGCTCGCCGACGGCGAACTCTGGTCGCCAGCCGTCGCCGGCGCGGCACAGTACAGCGACCGCGTCCAACCCGAAGGTGCTCCGCAGGGTGTCAGCGACTTGCGGCAGCGTCTCGGGTGTCGCGCTGAGGCTCTCGGCGGCGAGCCGGGCCAGTCCCTCGGCCTCCGTGCGCGCCCCGGCGACCTGCACGCCCCGACGGGTGAGGATGTCGACGAGCACGCCGACGACACCGGCGACGACCGCGAATGCGACCAGCGCGATGACATCGATCAGCCGATCGACCCGCAAGCTGTAGTACGGAACGGTGAAGAAGAAATCTGCGGTGAGGAACCCGGCGATGAGTGCCACGAACGCAGGGCGGACGCCGCCGATGGCGGCCACCGTCACCACTCCGAGGAGCGCTGCGAACAACGCGCCCGCGATTCCCACCGAGGACCGCAACGGAATGAGCGCGACCGTGAGGAGCACGGGCGCGATGACGGCGAGCCCCCACGCCAGCTGCCGTCGCCGGCGGGGAAGCGGCACACGACCGCGGCGGGTGAGCCGCCGCCGGCTCGGGCGGCTGAGGCCCGTGGGCGGTCGCCGTGAGGGGATCACGTGCACCTCGACCGATCCCGCGGCGCGGATGGCCCGCTCGATGACCGACCCGTGAAGTAACTCGTCTCTCCGGGTGCGACGCGAGGCGCCGAGCACGAGGTGGCCGGCCTGCTCGGATCGGCATACGTCGAGCACGGCCTGGGCGACGTCGACGCCGGCAGCTTCCCGGTAGCGGCCGCCCAGCTCGGCCAGCAGTCGGCGCTGCTCATCAAGCCACGCCGGCTGGGACTCGACGAGCCCGCTGGGTTCCCGGACGTGGACGCCGATGACCTCGCCGCGCTCGCTGGCCGCGATCTGAGCAGCACGGCGCACCACGTGGCGGGCCTCGGGCGTGTCAGTCAGGGCGGCGACCACGCGCCCCGCGTCCGCAGACCGGCCGGCCGAGGTGATGCTCAGACCGTGGTCGGCGAGCCAGCCGAGGGCCAGCTCGCGGAGCGACGAAAGCTTCTCGGCCCGGTAGTAGCCGCGCGCGGCGGCATCGGCGGTGCCGGCAGCGAGCACATCGCCCTCGGACAACCGAGCCTTCAGCATCTCGGGAGTCGTATCGACGAGATCGACCCGGTCGGCAGCAGCCACCATCCGATCGGGCACAGTCTCGTGTTGGGCCACGCCGGTGAGGCCTTCTACCGCGTCGTTGAGGCTGTCGAGGTGCGACACGTTGAGGTTGGTGACGACGTCGATGCCGGAGGCGAGAAGCTCCTCGACGTCCTGCCATCGCTTCTCGTGGCGTGACCCCGGAACGTTGGTGTGTGCAAGCTCGTCGACGAGGGCGACCTGCGGGTGCCGGCTCAAGACCCCGTCGACGTCGAGCTCGTCGAACCAGGTGTCGCGGTAGCCGAGGTGACGCAACTGCACTCGCTCGAGCCCATCGATGAGCGCCCGTGTCCCGGCGCGGCCGTGCGACTCGACCAGGGCTACAACGACGTCGCGGCCTACGCCGGCCAGCCGCGCGCCTTCGGCCAACATGGCGGAGGTCTTTCCCACTCCAGGCGCGGCGCCGAGGAAAACAATCAGCTGCCCTGGCCGATGTCGCTCTCTGGCCATGTCAACGGTTGTACAACGGTCCAGCGTTAAGAAACCGTCGAACCTCACCGACTGCGCGCTGAGAGATCGCTAAAGCCCTTCCGTCGCGACCTCGCTTCCCTTACAAGGAATGTCGATTCGCACTCCAGTAAGGAGCGAGGTGGGCGCATGCAAGACGTGATCTACGTAGCGGCATTGCTTGCATTCTTCGCGTTGGCCGGCTTGTTCGTGATCGCCTGCGACCGGATCATCGGCCCGGACGAGGCCGCGCTCGCCGACGAGACATCCGGTGAGCGTGGCGAGGAGTTCTCCGAGAGGAGGGCGGCGTGACTCTTGTCCTCGGTATTGCCGTCGACGATCTCTCGGGGATCTTCATCGGCGTCTTGATCGCGGCGTACCTCGTCTACGCGTTGCTCCGGCCGGAGAACCTGTAGATGTCTCCTACAAACTGGGTCCAGATCGCCGCCGTGGTGGTGCTGCTGGCTATCAGCACGCCTTTGCTGGGCAACTACATGGCCAAGGTCTACGGGAAGGAGAAGGCGCCCGGCGACCGGTTCTTCCTCCCGATCGAGCGGTTCATCTATCGCATCTGCGGCATCGACGCCGAGGGTGAGCAGCGCTGGAGCATCTACGTCATTTCGATGTTGGTGTTCACCCTGCTGGGCACGCTGGCGCTGTACCTGATCCTCAGGGTGCAGGGTCACCTGCCCTTCAACGCCGACAGTCAAAAGGGTGTCGCGCCAGATCTGTCGTTCAACACGGCGATCAGTTTCGCAACGAACACGAACTGGCAGAACTACGCGGGCGAGACGGCGATGAGCCATCTGAGCCAGATGTTCGGGCTCGTCGTGAAGCAGTTCGTCTCGGCCGCGGTCGGAATGGCGCTCGCCGTGGCCTTCATCCGCGCCCTGGTGCGCCGCCGCCGTACGACGCTGGGCAGCTTCTGGGTAGACACGGTGCGGTCGATCACCCGCATCCTGCTGCCGATCACGTTCGTGTTCGCGATCGTGTTCATGAGCCAGGGTGCGATTCAGAACTTCCATGCCACGAAGACCGTCCAGACGGTCGCGACCCAGACCGTCGACTCCAAAGGTCAGGTCACCAGAACCCAGTCAGTGCCCGGGGGCCCGGTGGCGAGCATGGTCCCGATCGAGGGATTGGGCGACAACGGCGGCGGGGCCTTCAATGCCAACGGCGCCCACCCGTACCAGCTCCCGAATCCCATCAGCAGCACGCTGTACATCTGGCTGGCCCTGATGATCCCGTTCGCCTTCCCATGGACGTTCGGGAAGATGATCGGCTCGCTGCGACAAGGTTTCGTGGTTCTCACCGCGATGGTCGTCCTGTTCTCCGTCGGCCTGTTCATCGCGGCCGGAGTCGAAGGGGCAGGGAACCCGAAGTTTCCGAAGGGCGTGTCGCAGGCCGCGACGGCGAGCCATCCGGGCGGCAACCTGGAAGGCAAGGACACGCGCCTCGGGGTCGGTCTGTCGACATTGGACGCGAACTCGATCACGGCCACCTCGACCGGAACGACGAACTCGGCGCACGAGAGCTTCTTGCCGGTCGGGGGAACGGTGCCCTTGTTCCAGATCATGCTGGGGGAGGTGGATCCGGGCGGGACCGGCACCGGGCTCTACGGAATGCTCATCCTGGTGTTCATCTCGGTGTTCATCGCCGGGCTCATGGTCGGGCGAACACCGGAATACCTGGGCAAGAAGATCCAGGCGCGAGAAACAAAGCTGGCCGCGGTCTACATCCTGGTGCTCCCGTTCACGGTGCTCGTGTTCTCCGCTGTCGCGATCGTCATAACGCCCGGGTTGAAGTCGCTCTCGGCTTCCGGACCGCATGGCCTTACGGAGCTCGTCTACGCGTACACCTCACAGGCCCACAACAACGGGTCGGCGTTCGCCGGAATCACCGGCGACACCATGCTCTACAACATCACCGGTGGCGTCACGATGCTGATCGGACGCTTCGCTCTGATCATCGCGGCGCTGGCCATCGCCGGTTCGCTCGTCCGAAAGCGCGCCGTGCCGGTCACGGCGGGGACGCTGCGTACGGACACGCCGCTGTTCACCGGTCTGCTGATCGTCGTCACGATCATCGTGACGGGCTTGACCTACTTCCCAGTCTTGGCGCTGGGGCCCCTCGCGGAGCACTTCTCCGGTGGCTTCTAAGGAGCGTTGATGCCTACCGACACGATCGCTGTCCCGCCGCCGGCACCGCCGGAAGAGGACCACTTCCCCCACCGGCACGCGCCCGGCCAACGACCCTTCGACCCTGTCGTCATCCGCCAGGCGCTGGTGCAGACGTTCACGAAGCTCACCCCGTGGCACATGGTGAAGGCTCCGGTGTTGTTCGTCGTATATATCGGCAGCATCTGGTCGACGGTCCTCTTCGTCCGGGACTTCTCGAGCAACTCTTCGTCGGACAACGTCTTCTCGGCGCTGGTGGTGGCGTTCGTATGGTTCGTGGTGCTGTTCGGCAACTTCGCCGAGGCATTGGCCGAAGGGAGAGGCAAGGCGCAAGCCAACAGCCTGCGAAAAGCTCGCGCCGAGACCGTCGCACATGTGCTCCAGCCGGATGGTTCGACCGTCGACAAGCCGTCGACGAAACTCGAGGTCGGCGAGCGCGTCCGGGTCGAGGCAAGCGAGGTCATCCCGGGCGACGGTGACGTGGTCCAGGGCATGGCTCTCGTCGACGAGTCGGCGATCACGGGCGAATCGGCGCCGGTAATCCGGGAATCCGGTGGCGACCGGTCGGCGGTGACCGGCGGGACCAGGGTCCTGTCGGACCGGATCGTCGTGACGATCACCACCCCTCCGGGGGAGACGTTCCTCGACCGCATGATCGCGCTGGTCGAGGGTGCCGACCGGCGGAAGACGCCGAATGAGGTCGCGCTCCTCGTCTTGCTCGTCGGCCTCACGCTGATCTTCGTGATGGCGGTGGCCACCCTGCAGCCGTTCGCGATCTATTCCGGCGCGCACCAGTCGGTCATCGTCCTCGTCGCGCTAGTCGTCGCGTTGTCGCCCACCACCATCGGCGCGCTTCTGTCGGCGATCGGCATCGCCGGCATGGACCGCATGGTGCAGCGAAATGTCTTGGCCATGTCGGGTCGCGCGGTCGAGGCCGCGGGTGACGTCTCGACGCTTCTCTTGGACAAGACCGGGACCATCACGTACGGGAACCGAATGGCCTCCGAGTTCGTGCCTGTGGGTGGGCACGAAGAGCTCGAGCTCGCCCGGGTCGTCCTGCTCTCGTCGCTGGCGGACGAGACACCGGAGGGCCGTTCGATCGTCGAGCTGTGCGAGACCCGGTACGAGCTGACCCCGGTCGACATGCCAGGCGCGGAGCTGGTGCCCTTCACCGCCCAGACTCGCATGTCCGGCATCGAGTGGGATCATCGCTCCATCCGCAAAGGCGCGGCCGACGCGGTACAGCGTTGGGTTGAGGAGCGAGGGGGCCAGGTTCCCCCCGACCTGGCCCCCGTTGTCGAAGGCATTGCCACCGGCGGAGGGACGCCGTTGGTCGTCGCCGAGGGATCGAACGTCCTCGGTGTCATCCACCTCAAGGACACCGTCAAGCCGGGCATCGGCTCGCAGTTCGCGGCGATGCGGACACTCGGCATTCGCACCGTCATGGTCACGGGTGACAACCCGCTCACCGCCGCCGCGATCGAGAAGGAAGCCGGCGTCGACGAGTCCATGGCCGAGGCCACGCCCGAGGACAAGATGGACCGGATCCGAGCCGAGCAGGCCGGTGGGCGTCTCGTGGCGATGACCGGGGACGGCACCAACGACGCGCCGGCGTTGGCGCTGGCCGACGTCGGAGTGGCCATGAACACGGGCACGCAGGCGGCCAAAGAGGCCGGCAACATGGTCGACCTCGACAGCGACCCGACCAAGCTCATGGACATCGTCGAGGTCGGCAAACAGCTCCTGATCACGCGCGGCTCGTTGACGACGTTCTCGATCACGAATGACGTGGCGAAGTACTTCGTGATCATCCCTGCGATGTTCTACGCAGTGTTCCCGAAGCTGAGCGACATCGACATCCTGCGTTTGCACAACCCGCACGCAGCCATTGTTTCAGCGATGATCTTCAACGCCATCATCATCTTGTTCTTGATCCCACTCGCGTTGCGCGGCGTCAAGTTCAAGGCGATGAATGCGACAGCGCAGTTGCGCCGCAATCTGCTGATCTTCGGCGTAGGTGGGTTCATCACCCCGTTCATCCTGATCAAACTCATCGATCTGCTCATCATCGGCCCGCTGGGGGTGCACTGATGCTGCGACGTCTTCTCGTGCCCGCGGTGGTCCTCACGGTCGTGACCTTGGTCGGATTAGGCCTCATCTACCCTCTGGTCATGACGGGCGTCGCCAGGGTCGTCTTTCCCGACCGCTCTGACGGGTCGTTCGTGACGCACCGCGGCAAGGTCGTCGGGTCGTCGCTCATCGGTCAGAACTTCCTCGACAAGAACGGCGATCCGGCCCCGCGGTACTTCCAACCCCGCCCCTCGGCGTCCGGCGCCAGCGGGTACGACCCGACCGGGGCGACGTGTCCGCCAACCAACCCAAGCTGCATCGCGTCCGGCGCGAGCAACCTCGGCCCCGGCGACCCCAAGCTCGTCGGCTTCATCCCGGGGTTCAACACGGTGGATCTCAAGGGCAACACCTCCAAGACCAATCCGTTCGCGACTTCCGACGACCCGTACTGCGTCCCGACCGACCAGCAGGACAACCCCATCACAAGCCCGGTCGGCGGGGAGAAGTACAAGAAGAAGGACGGTGCCTACGCCTGCGACTCGAACACGGTGCCCGAGCGTCTGCTGTCGTATCGCGACCTGAACGGCCTGTCTGCCCGGACGAAGGTTCCGGTCGACGCCGTCACCGCCTCGGCCTCCGGTCTCGATCCTGACATCTCGGTTGCCAACGCTCGCCTGCAAACGGCCCGCGTCGCCAAGGCGCGCCGCCTGCCGGTTGCGACGGTGAGGAACCTCGTCGACCAGCACACCAACGACCCCCAATGGGGAACCTTGGGCGAGAAGACGGTCAACGTCCTGGACCTCAACCTGGCACTCGACGACATGCGCCCGTAGAGGACTGCGCCCGGTGGCCCGAGGGAAGCTGCGCATCTACGTGGGGGCAGCCCCCGGCGTCGGCAAGACCTTCGCGATGCTCAACGAGGGCTGGAGACGCAAGACCCGGGGGACCGACGTAGTCATCGGGTATATCGAGGCCCACGGCCGGGCCAACACCACGGCACAGATCCGCGATCTCGAGGTCATACCGCGGAAGCAGGTGCCCTACCGGGGTCAAGTGTTGGAGGAGATGGACGTCGACGCCGTCATCGCTCGACGCCCCGACCAGGCTCTCGTCGACGAGCTGGCGCACACCAACGTGCCCGGGAGCCGCAACGAGAAGCGGTGGGAGGACATCAACGAGCTGCTCGATGCGGGCATCGATGTCATCTCCACCGTCAACATCCAGCATCTCACCAGCCTGAACGACGTCGTCGAGCGCATCACGGGCGTGACTCAGCGCGAAACCGTGCCCGACGCGATCGTGCGCGCCGCCGACCAGCTCGAGCTGGTCGACATGAGCCCCGAGGCCCTGCGGCGTCGCATGGCCCACGGCAACATCTACGCGGCGGACCAGGTCGACGCCGCCCTCGCCCATTACTTCCGGGCCGGGAACCTCGCGGCTCTCCGCGAGCTCGCGCTGCTTTGGGTTGCTGATCGAGTCGATGAGGATCTCGGCCTCTATCGCGAGCGTCACGGGATCACCGAGCCATGGGAGACGAAGGAGCGGGTCGTGGTGGCGCTGACCGGCGCTCCGGGCGGCGAAGACCTTCTGCGCCGAGCGTCGCGCATTGCGGCCCGCATCCATGGCGAGCTCGTCGGTGTTCACGTCCAGACGTCGGACGGCTTCGCCCGGGGCTCGTCCGAGGGTCTCGAGACACAGCGCCAGCTCCTCGAAGAACTCGGCGGTCGTTTTGCACAGGTCACCGGGCTGGACGTCGCTCATGCCCTCGTGCACTTTGCGCGCGCGGAGAACGCCACCCAGCTTCTGCTCGGGTCGAGCCGGCAATCACGTTGGACCGAGCTCACTCACGGCTCGATCATCAACCGCGTCGTCCGAGACGCCGGGCAGGTCGACGTCCACGTCATCTCTTCGACGATTCCCGAGGCGCCGCTCCTGCGCCAGTCGTCCACGCGGCGGCGGCCGACCGCCCTTCCGCCGCGTCGACAGCTCGTGGGATGGGCGCTCGCGACCGTCGGCATCGTCCTCCTCGGCCTCGCACTTTCCCCGCTCCGTGCGCAGCTCGGTCTGCCGGGCGCGTTGCTGTTCCTGCTGCTCGGCGTGACTGCCGTGGCCACGATCGGCGGCGCCGCGCCCGCGGCTGCCGCGGCCGTCGTCGCGACCCTGACCGCCGACTTCTTCTTCACCCTCCCGTATCACAGCCTCCGCATGGTCCGCGGAACCCAGATCGTGGCTGTGGTGGTGTTCTTCGCGGTTGCCGCCGCAGTCAGTGCACTCGTCCAACGGCTCGCCCGCCGCGGCGTTCAGGTTGCGCGAGCGCGAGCCGAAGCAGAAGCGCTTGCACGACTCGCCGGAGGATCGATCCTGTCCGGCGCCGAAGCACTGCCTGGTCTGGTCACGGAGCTCCGGCGCACCTTCGATCTCGACGGCGCCGCGATCCTCGTGGCGACCGAGCATGACTGGAAGGCCATCGCGTCGGCCGGAACGTCGGTACCGACGCGACCTGACGATGCGGCGTTCTCGGCCGAACTGGACCAGGGCGCCGTCCTCGTCCTCGCCGGCAATGCGCTCAGCGCCGACGACACGCGCCTCCTCGGTGCGTTCGTCGCCCAGCTCCGCCAGGCTCAAGCTCGGGTGCGTCTCGAGGCCGAAGCCGCTTCTGCCCGGGAGTTGGCCGAAGCCAATACGTTGCGGAACGCAATCCTTGCCGCCGTCTCCCACGATCTGCGGACGCCACTCGCCGCGATCAAGGCTGCTGCCACGAGCATGCTGTCGGACGACCTGGACTGGTCCACCGATCAGACCAACGGTTTCGCCAAGACGATCAACGCCGAAACCGACCGACTGACCCACCTCGTCACCAACCTTCTCGACATGAGCCGCCTCCAGACCGGCGCGGTCGGAACCGCACTCGGTCCCGTCAGCATCGAGGACGTCCTGTATCGCGCGGCCGAGAGCCTCGGACCGGCCGCGGCGGGCATCGTCATCGACGTCGCCGAGTCACTCCCATCGGTGGTCGCAGACCCGGGCCTGCTGGAGCGCGCGTTGGCGAATGTGATGGACAACGCGACCAAATGGTCGCCGGCCGGTGTCGCGGCCCGTGTCGAAGCCGGCGTCGCAGGAGACGCCATTTATGTCCGGGTCATCGATCAAGGCCCCGGGATCCCGCCGAGCGAGCGCGACAGAGTCTTCGAACCGTTCCAACGACTCGGCGACGGTGCAGGAAGCGACGCTCATGGTGTCGGACTCGGCCTCGCGGTCGCCCGAGGCCTCGTGGAAGCGAACGGCGGAGAACTCCGCGTCGAGGACACGCCGGGAGGTGGAGCGACAATCGTGTTCCGCCTTCGACGCGCCTGACATGGGGACGCGAAGGCGGTGGTCCGCGCCATGGGCGCTGGCGTTCATGGATCCGCCGACCGATCGCGTGCTTACGCACCCCTCACGGCGCCAGCTTCGCCTTCGCCCGTACTCCGGAAGGACCAGTGATGACGCTGCATCGACTCTTCACAGCGCGAGATGGCACGTGATGACCGGTATCCAACCTCTCACTCGCGGCGTGCGCGCGGGTTGGCGGCAACGAGCACAACCGATCCTTCCGTGGGCACTTGCGTTGGGCCTTCCCGTCGCAGTGGCTGCTGCGTTCATACCCGCGCGTGGTCATATCGCGCCCGCGGACGTGGTACTCGTCCTGGTGGTCGTCGTCCTCGGCGCGGCACTGCTCGGAGGCAGGACAACCGGTGCCGTAGCGGCGGTGAGCGCCGCACTCGCGTTCGACTTCTTCCAGACCCGTCCCTATTACTCGCTTCGTGTCGATAGCGCGCAAGATATCGAGACAGTGCTGCTGCTCCTCCTTGTCGGGCTGGCGATCGGCGATCTCGTCACGCGCCGCCGTCGAGATCGTGCCGCGGCAGCTTCGTCGGGTGCGGAGATACAACGGTTGCATCGGCTCACCCAGCTTGCCGCCGGCGGCGAGACCCCCGGTCGCCTGATCTACCTCGTGCGAAATGAGCTGATCGAAACCGTGGGGCTCGAGGACTGCGAGTTCCAGCGGCCGCCGTTCGTCGATGCCATGCCGCGGCTTGGACACGGCGGCATCATGATTCCTCCACAAGTCGGATTGGTCGAACAGGACCCCGATGCCTACCGGCGGGTCGAGCTGCCCGTTTGGGGCGAGGGACTCGAGGTCGGCCGGTTCGTGCTGACCCTTTCCGCTCCCGGAACCGGAATCGACATCTCGCCCGATGTACGACGTGCCGCGGTGGCACTCGCCGACCAGCTCGGCGTCATTCTTCTGGCCCACGAGAGATAGCGCCTGGGAGCCTGGATTCGATGAGCACTGTGCTGGTCGTGGATGACGAGATGCCCATCCTTCGAACCATGGCCGTCTACCTCCGTGCCCGTGGCTACGAAGTGGAGCTCGCGACCACCGGCTCGCAGGGACTCGCGCTCGTCGCCCGTCAGCATCCCGAAGCCGTGATCCTGGACCTCGGGTTACCCGACATGGACGGCGTCGATGTCATCCGTGGACTGCGCGGGTGGACTTCGGTGCCGATCATCGTTCTGTCGGCCCGAACCAGCGAAGCAGAGAAGGTCGCCGCGCTCGATGCCGGTGCGAACGACTACGTGACCAAGCCATTCGGCATGGACGAGCTCATGGCCCGCGTTCGCGTCGCGCTCCGAGTTCCGGACGCACCTGAGCAGGCGCCCATCGTCGAGACCCCGGACTTCACGATCGACCTCGCTGCAAAGCAGGTGCGTCGGAACGGACGGGATGTTCGCCTGACGAGGACGGAATGGCAGATCGTCGAGTTGCTCGTCCGGAACGCAGGACGCCTCGTGACTCAGCGTCAGCTGCTCGAACGCGTCTGGGGGGTGACGGACGCGAAGACCAACTATGTGCGTGTCTTCATGGTCGCGATCCGGCGCAAGCTCGAACCCGATCCCGCACACCCGCGCTACTTCGTCACCGAGCCAGGATCAGGCCTCCGCTTCGTCCACGATGCGGGGTCCCGGAGTGACGCGGACCCGTCGGACGTGCCGCCCAACAAATAGCAACTGGTCCGGGGCCAATTGCGCGCTGGTACCCTTCTCGCAGGCGAGCCGGGAAGCCTGGTCGGCGTCTCTGTCAACGCGACGCCGGAGGCATCGGTGCAAGTTTTTGATCGGGGCAGACGCAGGACCGGATACCACATCCCGGGATGGCGCGGAGATGCCCGACGCACGAGCCTCTGGTTCGTCCCGAGCCTTCTGGTCATCGGAGCCGGAGCTCTCTTCGGCCTGACCTATGCACTCGATCGTGCTGTCGATGCGAATGCGTTCTCGCTGCCGTCGTGGGTGAACACCGGCGGCCCCGACGCGGCCCGAACCATCCTCACTGCCATCGCGGCAGCGGTCATCACGGTCGTCGGTGTTGTCTTCTCGATCACCATCCTGGCCTTGCAGCTCGCTTCGACACAGTTCGGCCCGCGCATGCTGCGCAACTTCATCCGCGACCGGGGTACGCAGCTGACCCTTGGGACCTTCGTCGCCACGTTCGTGTTCAGCGTCCTCGCACTGGGATCCGTCAGCAACTCCTTCGTGCCCCACATCTCGGTGACCGTCGCGATCGGCCTTCTGCTCGTGGACCTCGGCGTCCTCATCTACTTCATCCACCACGTGGCGACGTCGATCCAACTCACCGAGGTCGTGTACGCGATCGCTCGTGATCTGGATGACGCGGTTCGAGGGCTCTACTCCGACGAGGTCTCCGTACCCCATGGTTCTGCGACTCTCGAACCGCTCGTGCAGGAGCTCAACACGCGGCTCGATCGCGAGGGGATCGACCTTCCGGCTCCGTCGAGCGGCTATCTCCAGGGGATCGGGCACGCGCGCATTGTCGAGATCGCGGCGCGCAACGACGCGGTGGTGAGGTTCTCGCGGCGGCCGGGCAACTTCATCGTTCAGGGTCGCCCTCTCGCCGTGGTCTGGCCGGCTGCATCGGCGGTCGATGTCGGCCGCGCGCTCGCCGACGCGCACATCACCGGTCCCCATCGGACGTTGCAGCAGGATCCCCAGTTCGCAATTCATCAACTCGTCGAGATCGCAATACGCGCCCTTTCACCCGCAGTGAACGACACGTTCACCGCGCTCACGTGCATCGACTGGCTCGGAGACGGGCTGGGCACGATCGCAGCGCGACCTCTCCCGGACGGGATCTACCGCGACGAGGCCGGCCAGATTCGGATCATCGACGTCCCGCTTCGCTACGACCGACTCCTGAATCACGGCTTCGACAAGATTCGCCAAGCAGGTCGTGGCATGCCGGCGGTGGTGATCCGTCAGCTGGAGGCTCTGGCAACCATCGCCACTCGTACCATCACCGAGGAGCAACGTTCCGCGATCGCTCGGCAAGCCGACATGATCCTCCGATCCGCGGACGAGGCGATCCCAGAGCGGAACGACCGCGCCGATGTTCTGCAAGCCCATCATCGAGTCGCCCTTGCGCTCGATCGGGTGAGCAATCCGCCGCCGGGCGCTCTACGGCACTCATAGAATTCTGTGTCAGAGAGCGGTAAGGAAGCTGCGGCGAACCGTTCGTATATGGCGCACGTTGCCGTAACACCTGGTTCTTAAGTTCACGCTCGGCAACATCGCTCGAGCACGAGGACGATGGATGCGACCCGAGGGCGACGGATTGCTGACGGCACTCAAGAGAGGTGTTTCATGAAGCTCGTGACCGCAGTCATCAAGCCACACCAGTTGGAAACCGTGACCGCCGCGCTCCATGACCTCGACGTCTCGGGCATGACGGTCACCGAGGTCAAGGGCCATGGCCGTCAACGCGGCCACACCGAGGTGTATCGCGGTGGTGAGTACAACGTCGACTTCCTGCCCAAGGTCGAGATCAAAGTGGTGACGAAGAACGGCGAGACCGAGAAGGTCGCCAACACGATCATCGAAGCAGCCCGTACGGGGAAGATCGGCGACGGTAAGGTCTGGATCCAGCCACTCGAGATGGTCGTGCGAGTTCGAACGGGAGAGATCGGCGACGAGGCGATCTGACCCCTCCCCTGCGCTCCTCCGGGAGCAGCGCAAGACCCTGCTCGGCGATACCAGCGTCCGGGGCTTTGCATTCGGTCGCGCCCTCTCCGACCTCGTCGACGCGTGGATGGCGCAGCTCCTCGCCGACCGCGAGCAGTTCGCCATCGTGGCGGTCGGGGGATACGGTCGCCGAGAGCTCGCGCCGGCCAGTGATCTCGACGTCGTTCTCGTCCACAACGGGGCGCGAGATGTCGCGACCGTGGCGGACTCGCTCTGGTATCCGATCTGGGATGCAGGCTTCAGCCTCGATCACAGCGTTCGCACGGTTCGCGAGGCGCTTGCGCTGGCGGACGGCAATCTCAAGGTGTCGCTCGGCTTGCTCGACGCGCGGTGTGTTGCGGGCAACCGTGCGCTCGGCGATGAGCTCTGTCGACGCGCTCGAGAGCAGTGGGAGCGACGGGTGCGCCGAATGCTGCCGGCTCTGCGCGAGAGCGCGCGCGAGCGTCACGACGAGTTCGGAGCGGTCGCGTTCGCTCTCGAACCGGATCTCAAGGAAGGCAGCGGGGGTCTTCGTGACGTCTCGCTACTCCACGCGCTGGCTGCCGGGACCCCGGTCGTCGAGGCGGCACCAAGGGCCCAGGCCGCCGCGGCGACGCTGTTTGACGTGCGCGTCGCGCTTCAGCGTTTGAGTGGGAAGCGCGACAACCGCCTGGTGCTCGAGGAGCAGGATGACGTCGCTCGTCTCGTCGAACGAAGCGATGCCGACGGGCTGATGGGCGATGTCGCCGCCGCGGCTCGAACGGTGTCATGGCATCTGGACGGCGCGTGGCGCGCTGTCGACGGCTGGATGGAGGGGCCCGCGGGCCGTTCGCGGTCGCGCGACGACGTTCCGCTCGGCGACGGTCTCGTCCTCCGCGAGGGCGAGGTCACCGTGACCGCGACTGCCGACGTGGCCGGCGACGCGAGCCTCCTCCTTCGCGCCGCGGACGCCGCGGCCCGCTACGGCGCGCCCTTCGGCTCGCGCACGCTGAGCCGATTGGCGGGAGAAGCGCCGGTGCTCGACGACCAGTGGCCCAAGACCGCCCGCGATGCGCTCGTAGGGTTGCTCGGCGCCGGCGCGGCTCTGATCCCGGTCTTCGAGACGCTCGATCAGTACGAGCTCCTCACCCGGGTCCTCCCGGAATGGGCTGCGGTTCGCAGCCGCCCACAACGCAACGCGTTCCATCGCTTCACGGTCGACCGGCACCTCGTCGAGTGTGCCGCCAATGCTTCGTTGTTCACCCGTCGGGTCGCTCGCCCCGATCTTCTGTTGGTCGGTGCCTGGCTGCACGACCTCGGGAAGGGCTTTCCCGGCGACCACACCGAGGCCGGGGTCGAGCTGATGTGCAGCATCGGGAAGCGGATGGGATTCGAGCCGGCCGACGTCGACCTCCTCGTGGGCATGGTGCGACACCACCTCCTGCTCCCCTCGGTCGCGACGAGCCGCGACCTCGGTGATCCCGCGACGGCGAAATTCGTGGCCCAGGCAGTCGGCTCTCCCGAGCTCCTGGAGTTGCTCGACCCGCTGACCGAGGCCGACTCGCTGGCCACCGGTGACACGGCGTGGACGCCATGGAAGGCGGAGTTGGTTCAGCAGCTCGTCGACCAGGTAGCAGCGGTGCTCGCGGGGCGCGCGCACGACCCGGCGCCCGAGGGCGGATCCGACCGGGACGCGGAGCTGGTCGCGCGTGCCGCCGGCGGTGTGCTCGTGGACGGGTCCGACAACCGCCTCGTCGTCGTCGCACCCGACGAGCCCCGTCTCTTCAGCCGGATCGTCGGGGTGCTCGGATTGCACGGGCAGGACGTCCGTGCCGCCCGCGCGCGCTCCCCCGAGCCCGGAGTGGCGCTCTCGGAGTTCGACATCGTCGGCGTGTTCGGAAAGCCACCCGACTGGAGCCGCTTCGACGCTGACTTGCGAGTCGCGCTGCACGGGCGGCTTGCCATGGCCGCCCGCTTACGCGAACGGGCCGAGCGCTACGAGCGCCTCCGTCGACCAACCGCGGCTCAACCACCTGCGTCGCGCGTCGTGCTGGACGACAGTGCGTCGGCGGCGACCATTGTCGAGGTGCGCACCGCCGACGGGATCGGAGTGCTGTTCCGTATCACGCAGGCGCTCGCCGATCTCGATCTCGACATTGGCCACGCCAAGGTGTCGACCATGGGTCACGAGGTCGTGGACACCTTCTACGTCGTCGACAACGAGGGCACGAAGCTCGACGCGGCGGAGTTGCCGGAGGTCGAACGAGCTCTCCTCGACGCCCTGCGCTGAGCCCGCGCGCCCTGTCAGACATACGTCAGGGTGATGTCGAAGCGTGTTAACGGCGGCCATACATGTGCGTCACGCCCCGTACTTAGCCTGCGCCGCATGATCAATCACCTGTGCGCAACCATCAGGAAACCAGAGGCCCGCAAGTACTTCCGGTCGTACCTCACGGGCAAGATGATCGGCCTCCTGCTGATCTTCGCCTTGATATGGGGGTTCACCTGGTACTTCAGCACGCACGCGGGCGCCTCTCCGCTCCACGACCAGGCCGTCAGGGCCAAGGACGTCGTGAATCCCCTGAACACGGCGTGGGTGCTCGTCACGGCGTTCCTCGTCTTCTTCATGCAGGCGGGGTTCATGATGCTCGAGGGCGGCTTCGCCAGAACCCGAGAAGTCTCGAACGTCATGATCGAATGCATCGCCGACACCGCGATGTGCGGGATCTTGTTCTGGGCCATCGGCTTCGCCTTCATGTTCGGCCCGGGGAACAGCTGGATCGGGAACCACTACTTCTTCCTCCAGGGCATCCCTCACACCTACGGCACCACCGGCGTGGCGTTCCTGGCGTTCTTCTTGTTCCAGTTCGCATTCGCAGACACCACGAGCACGATCGTCTCGGGAGCGATGGTCGGGCGCACCGGCTTCAAGGGCGACCTCATCTACAGCATCGGCGTGAGCGGACTCATCTACCCGATCTTCGGTCACTGGGTCTGGGGCCCCGGTGGCGTGCTCGGCACGATGACCCCGACCCCGTTCCGTGACTTCGCCGGGTCGACGGTCGTCCACACGGTCGGCGGTGTGCTCGCCCTGACGGGTGCGGTCGCACTCGGGCCGCGGCTGGGCCGCGTGTTCAAGCGCGACGGCGGTGGGATGCCACCCGGCCACAACATGACGCTGGCCGCGCTCGGCGGGATCATCCTCTGGTTCGGCTGGTACGGGTTCAACCCCGGAAGCACGCTCTCGGCGATGGACTTCGAGGGCATCGGCCGCATCGCCACGAACACGACGCTCGCCGCGTGTTCGGGCTCTCTGATCGCGATGGCCTACATCTACTACCGGACGAAGAAGTTCGACACCGGGATCAGCGTCAACGGCCTTCTCGCCGGACTCGTCGCCATCACGTGTCCGTGCTACTGGGTCTCTCCGTTCGGGGCGGTATGCATCGGCGCCGTCGCCGGAGTCATCGTGGTGCTCGCGGTCGACTTCACCGAATGGATACGAGTCGACGATCCGTGTGGAGCGTTCGCAGTGCACGGCGCCTGCGGGATCTGGGGCACGCTCAGCCTCGGGCTCTTCGCGGTGGGCAACTACGGATTGCCCGGGCCGCAGGGCCCGGACGTCTCCGGCGGGAGAGTGGAGGGCCTGCTCTTCGGAGGCGGCACCGATCAGCTGTTTGCCCAGATCAAGGGCAGCGTCATGATCACGCTCTGCGTGCTCGCGGCCGGGCTTGTCCTGATGTACTTCGTCAAGCTCACACGGACCCTGCGAATCTCCGAGGAGGGCGAGATCGAGGGTCTCGACATCCACGAGCACGGGGCCCCGGCGTACCACCCCGAGCCGGCGTACGAGGGTTACTCGCCCATCCCGTCCGGAAAGCAGTCGGGCAACGGAGGCGGGTTGGTCGAGCAGCCGGCACGAACGCCGACCACGACCGGCGCCGACTAGTCGAGCAGGCGGCGTCTTGGGGAGCCGGCCGGCACCGTCGCCGGCCGGCTCTTCGCGTCCGGATGTCCGAAAACGGGCGAATAGTGGTGCGTCGCGCGCGCAGAGCGGCCGATCGGCCCTATCTGCGCGCTGATCGCTCCTTGAAACAACCCGCCGATACATACAGGGCGGGTGTTCGCATCGCGGGTGCCCCCAGAGCATCGAAAGGCGAAATCATGCGTACCAACAAGCTCTGGCAACTTCCGGTTGTCGGACGGCTGGGGGTGCAGCACGGCTTGCTCGTCGGCTGGTTCCTCCTCGTCGCGGCGCTCGCAGTGATGCTGGTGCCAGGACCTGCAGGCAGTGCGAATGCGCCGACGTCCCTTGCTGATCCCCAGACGGTGGACTTCGGTGGGCAGAATCACTGCGGCATCGTCGTCGGGATCGGCGCCCTCGGCGGTTTCGGCAGCGGTGACGCGAGTTGCGTGAGTGTCGAGTCCGGGAACGACTCGCAGGTGAACACGCGCGGCTTCGGCGACATCGGGATGCAGTTCCAGAACTCGCCGGTCGGCGCACCCATCTCGAATGTTCACGTCTCAAACTTCCTTGCGAACAACAACTCGAACAACACGATCATCGGGAACCAAGACCTGCTCATCAACGGGAACGTCGGAGCGTCGGCGGGGCTCTTCGGGAGTGCGGTCGCGGCAGCGCCGGACGCACCCGCGGCGCCCGCGGCACCCGCGCTTGACCCACAAGTCACCGCTCTGCCCGTCGCCGATCCGGCGCCGGCACCTGCGCAACCGGCTTCGGTGGACCTCGGTGGGCAGAACCACTGCGGCATCGTCGCCGGAGTCGGCGCAAGCAGCGGCGGATCCGGGAGCGGCGACACGACGTGCGCCAGCGTCGAGTCGGGCCGCGACTCGCAGGTGAACACTCGTGGCTTCGGTGACATCGGCATGCAGTTCCAGAACTCGCCGGTGGACGCGCCGATCACGAACGTTCACGTCTCGAATACGGGCAACAACAATTCGACGAACACGATCGTTGGTGACAACAACACGATCATCAACTTCAACTTCGGCATTCACGTCTGATACCCGTCGGGGTAGAAGCGCCCGGAGCGACGTTCCCCGCTCCCGGGCGCTGACGATCAGCTGAGCGTCAGTCGAGGCGGGCCGGAACCGGTGTCGGTGGACCGGCCGCCTCGACGCGCTCGCGTTGGGGCCGGCGTTGACGCACGATCATGACGACCAGAGCGACGATGATCGCCATCTCGAAGAAGACGAGCACCACGTTCGAGGCGAACAGGGTCTTGTACGTCAGCGAGTGGGGGACGCCCTGGCGGTACTGGTAGGCGACGAGGTACAGCGCCGAGAACGCCAGCACGAGGCGCGTGATCATCGAGCGCCACTCGAGCACGAGCACCGGGAGCGCCCACGCCGCGTACCAGGGCAGCACGTACGTCCCGGCCAGCAGGTAGGCGACGAGTGCGCCGCCGACGACGAGTGCTGGAGTCTTGTCGCGCAAATGCCCGACCACGAGCACGGCGGCGAGCAGCAAGACCGTGATCGCCGACAGCGTGGCGGCAGATTGCAGGAAGTCGTGCGAGAACGCGTGGACGCGTCCGAACCCGAACAGGTTCGTGCGCCCTTCTGAGCCGCTGAGCAGCCAGATCGAGTTTCGGCTCATCTGCAGCCGCGCATCTCGGAGCGGTGTGAGCGCGTCGAGACCACCGCTCAGCGCGTAGCCGACCGCGACGACGCCGCTCCCGACCCCGGTCGCGATCGCCGCCGGACGCACACCCCGCTTCCGCAGGATCCACACGATCAGCGCCACGAGCCCGAGGAGTGCCACCAGCTTGACCAGTGCGCCCAGCGAGATGGCCAACGCGGCGAGAGCGAACCGTTCTCGCGATGCGAGGAGCACGCCGACGAGGATCGCCAGGCCGACGAGCGCGTCGTTGTGCCCGCCGTTCACGACGTCGTAGATGATGAGCGGGTTCAGGCCGATCAACGCAGCCGCGACAGGGCTGCGCGTCCGGCGATAAATCAGCAACACCGCAAGGAACACCGACAGCGCCGCCAGTGCCTGGAACCACATGCGAGTCGACTGGGAGCTCGTGTGCGTGACCGACACGACTCCGGCCGAGATTCCGTTCCACAACGGCCCGTAGACCGAGCTGGTGTTCTGCCACATCGGCTTCACCCGCCGGATCGCGGGGTCGTTCGAGAACTCGACCGGGACGTGGCGGTACGGGCTCGCGCCGTACACGCTGACCATGCGGCCGTACGCGGCGTAGGACCAGATGTCGGTCGAGTCGCGAGGCCAGCGGGCGACCCCGACGATCAGGAGCGCGGCAGTGACGACGAGGACAGTGGGCATGCGGAGCGCCCGTCGCCATCGGCCGACCCCGAGCGCCAGCGCGAAGGCCGCGAACGCGAGCGCGAGCAACCCGGCTCGGCTCGGAGTGGAGAACGGCCTGGCGGTCACGAGCGCCGTCGCACCCGCCGAGACGAGCACGAGCGTCAGGGCGATGCCGCGGTCGGCGGCGGTGGGCGCGTCGCCTCCACCCGGGTCGGACGCCACGGCGAAAAGTCTGCCGCAGCGGGGATGAGACTTGGATGAAGGCACAACCAACGCCTAGGGAACGATTCGTGCCGCGGCCGTCTCGGGCCCGGTGACGACGTCGTAGCCGTCTCGGTCGCGGAGCCATTCCCGATTTTCGTGGTGGACCACGTCGTCTTCGTCGTACGCGTTGAGCGCCACGACGACGGGCGCGCCGGCGAAGGCGTCGACCGACATGCGCACGGCGTTGAT
>DASZGY010000058.1:0-6184 GCA_035938395.1 Acidimicrobiia bacterium | reverse complement strand
GCGTCGGCGGGCTGGAGCCAGCGGTGGTCGCGGATCTCGCCCATGTCGACGGTGACCGCGCCCGCCGGCGCGGGGCCGACGAAGAACCAGGTCGCGAACCGCTTGGCCGTGACGGGCGGTGGGACCCAGTGCGAGAACGGCACGAGCGCGGCGGCGTCGACGACCAGGTCGGACTCCTCACGTGCCTCCCGCACGGCGGCGCGGCGGGCGGCCTCGATCACGTCGCCGTCGGGCGGGATGTCGTCCGGGTCGACTCGCCCGCCCGGGAACACCCACATGCCCCCGGCGAACTCGAGCTTCGAGCTGCGTCGCACCATGAGCGTCTCGAGACCGACCCCGGGTGCGTCCCGCAACAGGACGACCGTCGCCGCCGGCACCGCATCGGGGACGTCCCCGCTTGTCGTCGGGATGCGTCGCATCCACCTCGGCAGCGACATGGGACGAGCTTACGGATGGGGACGCGTACGCGTTACCTTGACCACCTGCGGAGGGAAGGGCAGACATGACCGTTCCGACCCAGATCGACGGGGACGCGCCGGTCCTCGCCCGTCACGAAACCCTCGTGCAGGCTCCCATCGACGCCATCTGGCAGCTGCACATCGCCGTGGACGAGTGGCCCACATGGCAGAAGGACATCACGGTCGCCAACCTGGCCGGGCGGTTCGAGCCCGGCGCGTCCTTCGAGTGGACGAGCGCCGGCTTCACGGTCACGTCGACGATCTATGACGTCTCCCCGCCCACCGGCGACGTCTCTCCGCGAGCGCGAACGCTGTGGGGCGGCACCGCACAAGGAATCACGGGTATCCACGAGTGGACATTCAGCGACATGACACAGGGCGTGCTCGTCGCCACCAACGAGTCGTTCGCCGGCGCCCCCGTCGACGACGACCCGTCGACGATGCAAGACATCCTCGACACCTCGTTGGTGTCGTGGCTCCTTCACCTCAAGGCCGCAGCAGAAGCGGGGGCGTGACCGCGGGCCGACCGATGCCCTAGTTTCGACGGCGTGCCCTTGCCGGATGGGATCGGCGTCGTCGACTTGATGATCGGGTTCCCGCATCGCGACCGCAAGGCGGTCTACGACTACCTGCGCAAGGGCGCGAAGGACTCCGAGTCGAAGGACATGACGTTCCTCGCGGAGTACATGTTCAAGGACGTGCCCGACGAGGTCGACGAGGACAAGGACCCCATCGACGTCACGATCGGCGAGATGGACCGCTTCGGCGTCGACGTCGGGCTCGTCGGCCTCACGAGCATGACGCTCGACGCGCGCGACCGGTACCCGGGGCGCTTCCTGTTGTCGCTGGAGGTCAACCCCAACGACGTGATGGACTCGGTCCGCTCCATCCGGCGGGCCAGGGAGGAGCAGGACCTGGCGGCGGTGACGTTCTTCCCGGCCGGGTGCCTGCCCCAGGTGCCGGTCGACGACCCCAAGGCGTACGCCGTGTACGCCACCTGCGTCGAGCTCGACATCCCGATCGTCGTCAACGCCGGGATCGCCGGGCCACGCTTCCCGTCGGCGTGCCAGCACGTGGAGCGCTTCGACCAGGTGTGCTTCGACTTCCCCGAGCTGCGGATCGTCATGCGACACGGCGCCGAGCCCTGGGAGGAGCTGGCCGTGAAGCTCATGTTGAAGTGGCCCGGTCTCTACTACATGACGTCGGCGTTCGCTCCGAAGTACTACCCGAAGGCGATCGTCGACTACGCCAACACCCGCGGCGCCGACAAGATCATGTACGCCGGTTACTTCCCGATGGGCCTGTCGCTCGAGCGGATCTTCCGCGAGCTTCCCGACGTGCCGTTCCGCGACCACGTCTGGCCGAAGTTCCTGCGCGAGAACGCCCTACAGGTCTTCAAGATCGAGGACCGCGTGAACGCGGAGGCACGGTGAGCGACACGGCGACGCTGCCGGCCGGGGACCGGTACGTCCTGGTGTCGGCGGACTGCCACGCCGGCGGTTCGATGGAGCAGTACCGCGAGTACCTCGCGCCCGAATACCACGACGAGTTCGACGCCTGGCGCGGCGCGTACAAGAACCCGTTCGGCGACCTGCAACGTGACGGGCGCACGCGCAACTGGGACCACGACCTGAGAATCTCGGAGCTCGAGGCCGACGGAATCGTGGGCGAGGTGATCTTCCCGAACACGGTGCCGCCGTTCTTCCCGACCGCCTCACTGGTCGCCCGGCCGCCGTCCGCCCGTGACTTCGAGCGCCGCCTCGCCGGCATCCGCGCCCACAACCGCTGGCTCGCGGAGTGGTGCTCGCAGGCGCCCGAGCGGCGCGCCGGCGTCGGGCAGATCTTCCTCAACGACGTCGACGAGGCCGTGAAGGACGTGCGCTTCATCAAGGAGTCCGGGCTGCGCGGCGGCGTCCTGTTGCCCGGCCGTCCCGACGACTCCGAGATCGCGCCGCTGTACGACCCGCTGTACGAGCCGTTGTGGTCGGCGTGCGAGGACCTCGAGGTCCCGTTGAACCACCACTCGGGCAGCGGCTCGCCGAACTACGGCAAATACGCGGTGACGAACGTGCTGTGGCTCGTCGAGACGTCGTGGTACTCGCACCGCGCCCTGTGGCACCTCATCCTCGCCGGCGTGTTCGAGCGGCATCCGAACCTGAAGTTCATCGTCACCGAGCAGGGCGCGTCGTGGGTCCCGAGCACGCTGGCGATGATCGACGGCTACCACGCGCAGATGGCATCGGGCCGGGTCGGCGAGATCAAGTACTCCGACGACCAGCGGCTGCCGCTCAAGCCGAGCGAGTACTTCACCCGCAACTGCTGGATCGCAGCCAGCTTCCCGAGCCCCCGCGAGGCGGAGACGCGTCACGCAGTCGGGATCGACAAGTTCATGTGGGGCAGCGACTACCCGCACGACGAGGGCACGCATCCGTACACGACCGAGAGTCTGCGGCGGTCGTTCGCCGGCACCGATCCCCTCGAGCTACAGCAGCTGCTGGCAGGCAACGCCTCGCGCGTCTACGACTTCGACCTCGACACCCTCGCGCCGATCGCCGCCCGCGTCGGGCCGACCGTCGACGAGGTCGCGCAACCGCTCGACGCCGTCCCGGCCGACTCCAACAGCCCCGCGTTCACGCGCCAGTAGCCGGTCGATGCCCACGCACGAGCCGCTCACCGACCCGCTGATCGAGGACGCGTTCTACGCCGGCGACGCGTTCCCGCACTACGGGCGGTTGCGCGACGAGGCGCCGGTGGCATGGAACGACACGAAGGGGTTCTGGGCCGTCAGCCGGTGGGACGACGTGATGGCGGTGTCGACCGACCCGGAGACGTTCTGCTCGGGACGCGGGATCCTCGTCATGGAGATCGGCGCGAGCTACGACTCGCCGCCGACGATGATGCACACCGACCCGCCGGAGCACACCGCGTACCGCAAGCTCGTGCAGCCCGGCTTCGCGCCGGGGCGCATGCGCGCCCTCGAGGCCGACGTGCGCCGGCGGGCGAAGCTGCTCGTCGACGAGATCGAGGCGGGCCGGCCGGTCGACTTCGTCGAGACGGTGGCGGTGCCGTTCCCGCTCTACATCATCAGCGCGCTGCTCGGGATGCCCGACGAGGACTGGCAGCGCTTCTTCGAGTGGTCGGAGGCGGTGATCCCCGGCGCCACCGACTGGTCCGAGGAGAAGCGCGCCGCCCTCCAGGCCGACATGCACGAGACGCTGCTGGCGACGACGGTGGCTCGCCGCGCCGATCCCCGTGACGACCTGATCTCCGTGCTGGCCGAGGTCGAGATAGAGGGACGCCGGCTCAGCGACTCCGAGCTCACGATGTTCCTCGTCCAGCTGCTTGTGGCGGGGAACGAGACCACGCGCAACATGGTCTCGGGCGGGTTGGTGGCGCTGGCCGACCGCCCGGCGGCGTGGGAGCAGCTGCGCCGTGACCGGTCGATGGTGCCGACGGCGGTCGAGGAGATGCTGCGCTGGACTACGCCCGTCGTCAGCTTCATGCGGACCGCGACGCGCGACGCCGAGCTGAGCGGACAGGCGATCCGGGACGGCGACGCAGTGCTGATGCTCTATGCGTCCGCCAACCGCGACGAGCGCCAGTTCGGATCGACTGCCGATCGGTTCGACATCGGTCGCGATCCCAACCATCACGTCGCCTTCGGCTTCGGCGCCCACTTCTGCATCGGCGCGACGCTCGCCCGCATCGAGGCCCGCGTGCTCCTCGAGGAGCTGCTCGACCGGTTCGAGTCCGTCGAGCCCGCCGGCGAAGTCGAACGCAGTAACTCGTCGGTGATCGCGGGCGTGAAGCGCGCCCCGCTCGTCTTTCGATAAGGAGACGCAATGCTTCTCGACCGGTTCAGCCTCACCGACAAGGTCGCCATCGTGACCGGCGCCGGTCGCGGCATCGGCGCCGCCTGCGCCCTCGGGTTCGCCGAAGCCGGCGCCGACGTCGTGATCGCGTCTCGCACGAAGGAGCAGCTCGAGGCCGTCGCCTTTCAGGTGTCCGATCGTGGGCGGCGGGCTCTGGGGGTGCCGTGTGACGTGAACGAGACCGCCAACCTCGAGCTCCTCGTCGACCAGGCGATGAGCGAGTTCGGCCGCATCGACATCGTCGTCAACAACGCCGGCGGCAGCATGCCCGGCCCGTTCCTGGGCACGAGCGAGAAGGCGTTCGAAGGTGCTTTCCACTTCAACGTCACGACCGCGTTCACGCTCAGCAAGCTCGCCGTGCCGCACATGCTCGCCGGCGACGGCGGCAGCATCGTGAACATCTCGTCGGCGATGGGGCGTCTGACGGACCGGGGCTTCATCGCGTACGGCACCGCGAAGGGCGCGCTGTCGCACATGACGCGCCTCCTCGCGTTCGACCTCGCGCCGAAGGTGCGGGTGAACGCGATCGCGGTCGGGTCGGTGGCGACGTCGGCGCTCGAGATCGTGCTGACCAACGAGGACCTCCGCACCGAGATGGTCGACAAGACGCCGATGCGGCGCCTCGGCGAGACCGACGACATCGCGATCGCAGCCCTCTACTTGGCCTCCCCCGCGAGCAGCTTCGTCACCGGCAAGATCCTCGAGGTCGACGGCGGCATCGAAGCCCCCAACCTCGACATGCACCTTCCGGATCTGTAATACGCGTGTCTAGGCGGGCGCGGGCGCCGGCTTCTTGTCGGCCAGGATCCCGAGGAACCCGCCCTTGACCAGCCACGAGACGCCGAACGCGACGACGCAGGTGGTCTCCAGGGCGAGGAAGATGTGCCACGACTCGGGAGGGTCCCGCCACACGACCATCAACAGGATTGCGATGGCCATGATCCCGCCACACGTCCGGTAGAGCACGTTGCGTCGCTTCTTCTCGGGCGTCATGGCACCGCTCCCCCTGGGGAACAGGAAGAGCGCGAACACGGCGAGCAGAATGAACAACACGGCCGCCGAGATTTCGTGCACGATTCCGATGTTGTGCTCGCTCCGCGTGGCCACGGACGCGTCGCTCGTGGTCGGGAAGACGGCGACGCTCACCGCCGCGATGGCGGCGAGCGTGCTCAGCTTGTTGTCGAGGTTGAAGCCCGGCAGCGGCTTGTAGTTGTAGGACAAGAAGAAGACGGCGAGCGCCCAGAGCACACCGACGAAGACGCTGCCCATAGGCGTGTGGTAGTAGGCGCTGATCGAGCTCTCGAGCTCGTTGCCGGTCAAGGCCCAGTTGCCGACGAAGAGCACGGGCGCCAACAGGATCGCCATGACTCCGACGATCTGCTGGAGGTGCGTGTAGGCGGAGGCCAGGGCGGCGTCGCCGGCGAGGCGTTGGGCCGTTTCGACCTCGCCGGCTGCAAACGCGTCGGCGCTCTTCTGCGCCAGCCGCCCGGCTTCTGAAGGCGGTCCCGGGTCGGCAACCTCAACCATGCGTCCGCCCCCCTCGGTTGCCCGGAGATCGAACGTACATCTCGGACCCACACGAACGGCGGATACGAGCTCCGGTCACGGTGGGACGCCAGCGGGCTGATCAGCTGGTCGGAACGTCATCCACGGTGATCGGTTCCTCAGCCGCTCGGGCCCAGACGTCGTGCTCGTACTTCACCATTGCGACGAGGGCACCGAGGGCTGCCACGCCTCCCGCCACAAACGAAGCGGCCGGCGCGTCGAACGCGGCGATCACGGCGAGGCCCACTTCGGAGCCTGCCAGTACCGCGGTGATCACGGCCACCATGCCGGAGATAGTGCGGAACACCT
>DASZGY010000057.1:0-10104 GCA_035938395.1 Acidimicrobiia bacterium | reverse complement strand
GGCGATGATCGACTTCGCGGTGGCGACGTTCGGCGGGCTCGACATCCTCGTGAACAACGCCGGCATCGTGGCCAACCCGGCGTTCCCGGATTCCGAGCCCGAGGCGTGGATGCGCGTTCTGGACGTGAACCTGCGGGGCCCCATGCTCGGCACCTACTAAGCCATCCGGGCGATGCGGGAGCGGGGTGGCGGCGCGATCGTGAACATCGCGTCGCTCGCCGGCATCGGGCTCGGCCCGCACCCGGCGCCCGACTACGCGGCCACCAAGGCGGGCGTCGCGCGCTTCAGCGCCGCGCTGGCGCCGCTCTCGGAGCAGGCCGGGATCCGGGTGAACTGCATCTGCCCCGACTGGGTCGACACGCCGATGAGCCGGCGTTCACGATCCCGCATGACCCCCGAGGAGGAAGCGGCGACCGTCCCGCCGGGCATCCTGGCGCCGGAGGAGATCGCCGAGGCCGCCGTCGAACTGATCCGCGACGACTCACTGGCGGGCCGGGTGATGGCGTGCTGGTGCGACCGGCCCCGCTCGCTGTTCCCGGTGCCCGACTGGTCGTAGCGGAAGACGTAGCTGTCACACCCCCGTGCGATCGTGCGACGACGGCGGCTTTGCCGACCGTCGGCGCAAAGCCGGAGCTCGCGACGGCGACAAAGGGGATTGTGCATGGAGATCAGTTGCGACAGTTGCGTGATGCAGCACACGAACGCATGCGAGGACTGCGTGGTCCGGTTCATCGTCGATCGGCACCCGGGCGAGGCGATCGTGATCGACGTGGAGGAGGAGCGGGCGGTGCGGATGCTCGCCGACGCCGGCCTCGTCCCCGAGCTCCGCCACCGCCGGGCGCAGGCGACGGGCTAGGCGGGCGCCTCGGCTCGCAGCGCCTCGGCGCTCGACCGGGCCTTGGGTCGGTGGGCGAACGGGTCGTAGCGGAAGATCCGCATGGCGTTCTGGCACGTGATCTTGTCGACGATGTCGTCGGCGACGCCGTCGAGCTGCTTGGCGACCGATTCGGGTGAGTTCGGCCACGACGAGTCGGAATGCGGGTAGTCGCACTCCCAAGTCATGTTGTCGATGCCGATGGCCTCACGTTCGTCGACGCCGGCGCGGTCGCTGATGAAGCAGAACGTGAAGTGGTCCCGCGCGACCTGGCTCGGGAGCGTGTCGCCGAAGTTCTGCCCCGTCCAGAAGTGGTGCTGCTGGTACACGTAATCGATCCGCTCGAGCCAATAGGGGAGCCAGCCCGTCCCGCCCTCAGACAGCGCGAACTTGAGGTTCGGGAACTTCCGGAGCACCGGCGACCACAGCAGGTCGGTGGCGGCCTGCATCGTGTTCAGCGGCGTCAGCGTGATCATGATGTCGATGGGCGCGCCGGGTGCGATCTCGATCTGCGTCGACGACGAGCCGATGTGCAGGCAGATGATCGTGCCCTCGTCCTCGCAGGCGGCGAAGAACGGGTCCCAGTGATCGCCGAAGATGTGCGGCCAGCCCAGCTTGAACGGGTTCTCCGAGAACGTGACCGCGTGGCAGCCCTTCTTCGCGACGCGGTGCACCTCGTCCGCCATGAGCTGCGGGTCCCAGATGGGCGGGATCGACAGCGGGATGAACCGGCCCGGGTAGGTGCCGCACCATTCGTCGATGTGCCAGTCGTTGTACGCGCGCAGGAGATTGAGCCCCATGTCGAGGTCCTTCGAGCGCGAGAACAGCTGCCCGCAGAACTGCACGAAGGAGGGGAAGCACATCGAGCCGAGCACGCCGTTGCGGTTCATGTCGTTGACGCGCTCGTCGATGTCGTAGCAGCCCTTGCGCATCATCTCGTAGCTCGTGGGCTCGATGTTGTACTCCTCGGGCGGTCGACCCGCGACCGCGTTGAGCCCGATGTTCGGGATCACGCTGTCCTCGTAGACCCACACGTCGATGCCGTCGCGGTGGACGCTCTTCGGCGCGTACTCCATCCACTTCTCGGGCAGGTGACCCTCGAAGAGGTCGGGAGGCTCGACGACGTGGTCGTCCACGCTCACGAGGATCAGGTCTTCTGCCCGCATGGGATCTCCTCTCAGCCGAAGAGCACCGGCAGCGAGGGCGGCGCCCGGAACGTCATGCCGGTGATGTGCGGATCGTCAGCCGCAGGGTCGAGACGCAGGTTCGGGAGGCGGTCGAAGATCCGCTCGAGCACCACGCGCGTCTCCATGCGCGCCAGGTGCATGCCGAGACACATGTGCGGCCCGAATGCGAACGCGAGGTGCTGACGCTGCTCGCGGTGGATGTCGAACTCCTCCGACCGCTCCCAATACTTCTCGTCGTGGTTGGCCGAGCCCATGTTGGTGATGACGATCGCACCCGATGGGACATCGACTCCGTCGACGACGGTGTCGCGCGTCGCAGTGCGCACGATCGTCGTGAGCGGGGGCTCCCAGCGCAGCCCCTCCTCGATCGCCTGGGGCATCAGGGTCCGGTCGGCCCGCAGCGCGTCGAGCTGGGTGGGATTGGTGAGCAGCCCGAAGAGCAGGTTGCTCGACGAGCGGTACGTGGTCTCGGCGCCGGCCGGGAGCAGCAGCCGGAGGAAGGCGAAGATCTCTTCGTCGGTGAGGTGCTGGCCGTCGAGCTCGGAGGCGGCGAGCGTGCTCATCAGATCGTTGGCGGGGTGGGCGCGCCGATCGGCGAGCACACGGGCGAAGTAGTCGCGCAGCTGCGCCGACGCCCGCGTCCCGAGGTCCCAGTCGAACGAGACGCTGATGAGCTCGATCGCCCAGCGATGGAACTGCGGGAGATCCTCGCGCGGGAGCCCGAGCATGCTGGCGATCACGTTCACGGGGAACGGGAGTGTCAGCTCGCGCACGAGGTCGGCTTCACCGCGGTCGATGAAGGCGTCGATGCACTCGTCGACGATCGGGCCGACGGCGTCAACCTCCCAGCGCTCCATCGCCTTGCGGCTGAACGCCTGCTGCACGAGCCCGCGGTAGGTGTGGTGCTCGGGCTCGTCCATCTCGAGGATCGTGTGGCCCATGACCGCGCCCATGACGTCGGCGTAACCGGCCGACGAGAACGTCTCGCCGTCGCGCAGGACCGTCTGCACCGCGTCGTAACCGAACGCGGTGAAGACTTCCGGTGCCATCGTGGCTCCGGGGTCGACCTCCGCGGAGAGCAACTCCGCTTCGAGGTTCTCCTTGAGCACCGGGCCCTGAGCCCGCGCCATCGCGAGCAGCGGGTACGGGTCCTCCACCACGCCCGCGCCCGTCCTGCGGTTGAACTCCTCGAACGGGTCGTTGGTGCCGTCGATAGCGTCGGGCGCGCTCATCCGACCCTGACGATAGCGTCAGGGAACGGCGGATGGGATCCACTGGAGGACCGCCCCGAGATGGATACGAACGCGGTGAACCTCGCCCTCCTCGGCCTGCGCGTGGCGGCGGGCGTCGTCATGTTCGCCCACGGCTGGAACCACCTCGCCCGGATGCGCGAGGGCCCAGGCGTGTCCAACTGGTTCGCGAGCCTCGGCCTGCACCCAGGTCCGGCCCACGCCTGGCTCGTCACCGTGACCGAGCTGGCGGCGGGACCGGCTCTGGTGTTCGGCCTGTTCACCCCCCTGGGCGCGGCCGCGGTCACGGGCGTCGCCGCCGTCGCGTGGGTCACCAACCACCGCAACGCCGGCTTCTTCGTGTTCAAGCGCCCCACCGAAGGGTGGGAGTACGTGATGGTGTTGACAGTGCTCGGGCTCGCGCTCGGCGCGCTCGGCCCGGGGGAGTGGTCGCTCGACAACGCGCTCGGGTTCTCGTGGGTCGACGGGTGGTCCGGCTTCGCGACCACGGCGATCGCCGGGCTCGGTGGCGCGCTCGCGCTCCTCGTCTTCTTCTGGCGGCCGCCGCGGGAAGAGGCGGCTGGATAACGGTCGACGCGCGCCTACCGGCGCGGGGTCATGTCGAGGTCAGGCGGCGGCTGGTCGGGGATCTTCCAGCGCAGGAACTCCTTGTCATACAGCTCGTGGTACGCGTTCGCCTGATCGACCATCGCGTGGAACGCGGTCTCGAACTTGTCCCAGTCCTTCGCCTCGATCGCCTGCTTCACCTGCTCGACGTCCTCGGCGATGAACTTCGTCATGTTCTCCTCGTACTTGGGCCGCACGAACGCGCCCATCTCCATGAGGTTGACGGCCTCCTTGAGCTGGAAGCGCGCCAGCGGCTGATTGCCGGCCTTGCCCGCGTAGTAGCACTTCCAGATGCGCGCGCCGATCTCGGGCATGACGCGCGCCAGCCCGGGCTGGATGTGGCCGAGCTCGTCGAGGCCGAAGCTGCTCTTCCCGGTGTCGACGATGTGGTCGTGCTCGGGAACGTCACCACCGGTCACGCCCATGTGGCCCTCCTGTCGCTCGCCGGGTCGCGTGAATTCGACCTGACTACCATGTCAGGTTCAATCGGTTCCAATAAGGGAGCGGCATGGAGGCACGTGAGGCGGTCATCGTCGACACGGTGCGCACCGCGGTCGGCAAGCGAAAGGGAGCGCTGGCCACGTGGCACCCGTCAGACCTGCTCGGGCTGACGCTGCGATCGCTGCTCGAACGCAACGACGTCGATCCGGGGACCATCGACGACGTCGTCGGCGGGTGCGTGACCCAGTCGGGGGAGCAGGGCTGCAACGTCACCCGCAACGCCTGGGTCGCGGCCGGGCTGCCGTGGCACGTGCCCGCCACCTCGGTCGACCGTCAGTGCGGCTCGTCGCAGCAGGCGGTGCACTTCGTCGCCCAGGGCGTGATCGCGGGCGCCTACGACCTCGCCATCGCCTGCGGCGTCGAGTCGATGACCCGGGCGCCGATGTCGACCAACGCCCGGGGCGGGGTCGGGCCGTTCAGCTCCGCGTTCATGGAGCACACGAACCACACGCTCGGCATCCAGTTCTGGGTCGCCCAGGTGCTCGCCGACCGTTTCGGTGTCACCCGCGACGAGATGGACGCCTTCGCGCTGGAGAGCCACCGGCGCGCCGCCGCCGGCGTCGACTCCGGGTTCTTCGACCGAGAGGTCCTGCCCGTGCCGCTCATGGACGAGGACGGCGAGCCCACCGGCGACGTGCTGCGCAGCGACGAGGCGGTCCGGCGCGGCACGTCGCTCGAGCAACTGGCGGCGTTGCCCGCGGTCTGGGAGTCCGAGGATCAGCCGGCGCCCGACATCACCGCCGGGAACTCGTCGCCGATGAGCGACGGCGCCTCGGCCATGCTCATCGCCGACCGGGCCACGGCCGAGCGGCTCGGCCTGCCGATCCGGGCGCGGTTCGTGCACTTCGCCGTGCTCGCCGACGACCCCGTGCTCGTGCTGTCCGCGCCGAACCCGGTGACGCGCAAGCTGCTCGAGCGCTCCGGAATGAAGATCGACGAGTTCGACGCCATCGAGTGCAACGAGGCGTTCGCCGCCATCGCGCTCATGTGGGCCAAGGAGTTCCGGCCGGACCCGACGAAGTACAACCCGCGCGGTGGCGCGATCGCGATCGGCCACCCGCTCGGCGCGAGCGGTGTGCGTCTGATGACCACGATGCTCAACCACCTCGAGACGACGGGCGGCCGCTTCGGCTTCCAGACCATGTGCGAAGGCGGCGGCCAGGCGAACGCGACGGTCATCGAGCGCCTCGGGTGACGCCGCCGGCGTGCGAGACTGCGCCGGTGCTGACGCTCGAGTCCGGGTCGGCGCGGCTCGTGGTCGCGCCGGAGCGAGGCGGCCGGATCATGGCGCTCAGCGTGCACGCCATTTGCGTCGAGCCGCACTCCCACCCGCTCGACGCGTTCAATCTCGGCCCCGCCGTTGCCCGCCCGGGAGCGCGGGTCGTCGCCACTCCGACGTGGTCGTGGGAGGTGGAGTGCGGGTAGGAGGCGAGTGATGCCGGCCACCCTCTCCGACGACGACGTCGCCGCGATCGACGCGTATTGGCGCGCCGCCAACTACCTCACCGTCGGGCAGATCTATCTCCAGGACAACGCGCTGCTGCGCGAGCCCCTGACGCCCGAGCACATCAAGCCTCGGCTCCTCGGCCACTGGGGCACCTCGCCCGGCTTGAGCATCCTGTACGCGCACCTGAACCGCGTCATCCGCGAACGCGACGCCGACGTCATCTTCATCACCGGGCCGGGGCACGGCGGGCCGGCGATCCTCGCCAACGTGTACCTCGAAGGCACGTACAGCGAGACCTACCCGGTGGTGTCGCCCGACGCCGACGGCATGCACCGGCTGTTCCGCCAGTTCTCGACGCCCGGCGGCGTGCCGAGCCATGTCAGCGTTCCGACGCCCGGCTCGATCCATGAAGGGGGCGAGCTCGGCTACGCGCTCGCGCACGCGTTCGGCGCCGCGTTCGACAACCCCGACCTTGTCGTGGCGTGCGTGATCGGCGATGGCGAGGCCGAGACGGGGCCGCTCTCGGGCTCGTGGCAGGGGATCGACTTCATCAACCCGGTGCGCGACGGCGCCGTGCTCCCCGTCCTCCACCTCAACGGCTACAAGATCTCGGGCCCGACGGTGTTCGGGCGGTCGACCGACGACGCCATCGAGGCGGTGCTGCGGGGCTACGGGTACGACGTGCACTTCGTCGAAGGCGACGACCCGCCGGCCGTGCATCGCGACCTCGCGTCGACGCTCGACCGCTGTTTCGACGCCATCCGTGTGATCCAGGACGGCGCGCGTGCGCACGGCTTCGGCGCCCGGCCACGGTGGCCGGCCATCGTGCTGCGGACGCCGAAGGGCTGGACCGGCCCGAAGATCGTCGACGGCTTGCCGGTCGAGGGCACGTTCCGCGCCCACCAGGTCCCACTCGGCAATGTGCGCGACAACGCCGACCACCTGCACCAGCTCGAGGAGTGGATGCGCGGCTACCGGCCCGAAGAGCTGTTCGACGACGACGGCCGCTTGATGCCGGCGCTGGCGAAGCTCGCGCCCGGCGGCGATCGCCGCATGGGTGCGAACCCGCACGCCAACGGCGGTCGTTTGCTCGAGTCGCTCGATCTTCCCGACTTCACCGGGTATGCGATCCCCGTCCCGGAGCCCGGCGCCGAGCTCCACGAGTCGACCCGCCGTCTCGGCGAGTTCCTGCGTGACGTGTTCACGAACAACCGGGAGAGCGCCAGCTTTCGCCTCGTGTGCCCGGACGAGACGAACTCGAACCGGTTGGGGGCCGTGTTCGACGTCGAGAACCGGATGCTGGTCGAGCCGATCATCGCCATGGACGACCACGTGGCGCACGACGGCCGCGTGATGGAGATCCTCAGCGAGCACAACTGCCAAGGCTGGCTCGAGGGGTATCTGCTCACGGGCAGGCACGGCCTCTTCGCGTCGTACGAGGCGTTCGCCATGGTGTCGGCCTCGATGACCGTGCAGCACTCCAAGTGGCTCGAAGCCGCCCGTGACCTGTCCTGGCGGGCCCCGGTCGCGTCATTGAACATCCTGCTCACGTCGACGGCCTGGAGGAACGACCACAACGGCTTCAGCCACCAGGGGCCCGGGCTGATCGATGTCGTGCTCAGCAAGAAGGGCACGGTGGCCCGCATCTACCTGCCGCCCGACGCCAACTGCCTGCTGTCCGTCGCCGACCACTGCTTACGCAGCCGTGACTACGTGAACCTGATCGTGATCGACAAGCAGCCTCAGCTGCAGTGGCTCGATATGGACACGGCCCGCCGGCACGCCGCCGAGGGCGCGTCCGTGTGGGAGTGGGCGGGGAGCGAGCACCGCGGCGATCCCGACGTCGTGCTCGCGTCCGCCGGCGACATCGTGACCATGGAGACGCTGGCGGCCGCCGATCTCCTTCGCCAGTACGTGCCTGCGCTCGAGTTCCGGGTCGTGAACGTCCTCGATCTCATGGCGCTGTTCCCCGAGGACCGTCATCCCCACGGCATGGACGAGGGACACTTCGTCGACCTGTTCACGGCCGACACGGACGTTGTGTTCGCGTTCCACGGTTACGCGAGCGCCGTGCACCATCTGATCCACGGGCGGCCCGACCCCGGCCGCTTCCACGTCCGCGGCTACGAGGAAGAGGGCACCACGACGACCCCGTTCGACATGGTCGTGCTCAACCACGTCAGCCGCTACCACCTGTGCATGGAGGCGCTGCACCGCGCCCGCCGGGCGCCCGTCGGAGGCGAAACGCTCGTCGAGCACTGCGAGGACATGCTCCGCCGTCACCACGCGTACGTCGTCGAGCACCTCGAGGACATGCCAGAGGTGCGCGACTGGCGCTGGAGCCGGTGAGCCCGAGCGGGCCGCTGGTCGTCCTATGCGTGAACAGCGGCTCGTCGTCGCTGAAGACGGCGCTGTTCGAGGTCGAGGGAACGGCCGAGCGGGCGTTGGGGCGGGCCGCGCATCCGGTTGAGTCGGGCGACTACACCGCCGCCCTCGACGGCGCTCTCGCCTCGTTCGACGCGCAGGGACTGCCGTTGCCGGGCGCCGCCGGGCATCGCGTCGTGCACGGCGGGCCCGACCACGCCGAGCCCGCGCTCGTCGACGACGACGTGCTCGCCGACCTCCGGGAGCTGGTCCCGTTCGCGCCGTTGCACATGCCGGCGGCGATCGCCGGCATCGACGCCATCCGTGGCCGATGGGACATCCCGCAGGTGGCCTGCTTCGACACCGCGTTCCATCGCCACATGCCCGAGCTCGCGCAGCGCCTGCCGCTGCCCGACTCGCTCTGGGACGGGGGCGTGCGGCGGTACGGCTTCCACGGCTTGTCGTACGAGTACATCGTCGGCGCGCTCGGCGCGGCGCAGCTCGGCCGGGCCGTGATCGCGCACCTCGGAAACGGGGCGAGCATGGTTGCCGTCGACGGCGGGCAATCGGTCGACACGACGATGGGGTTCACGCCCGCGGGCGGCTTGGTCATGAGCACCCGCAGCGGCGACCTCGACCCGGGCGTCCCCGTGTACCTGCTGCGCGAGCAGGGCTACGACGCCGACCGCCTGGAGCATCTCGTCGACCGCGACGCGGGGCTCGTCGCGTTGTCGGGTGGCACGTCGGACATGCAAATGCTGCTCGAGCAGCGGGAGCGCGATGGGCGCGCCGCGCTCGCCGTCGAGGCTTTCTGCTACCAGGCCCGGAAGCACGTCGGCGCGCTGGCGACGGTGCTGGGCGGGCTCGACACCCTCGTGTTCACCGGCGGCATCGGCGAGAAGGCGGCCGCGGTCCGCGCCGGCATCTGCGATCGGCTCGAGCACCTGGGCGTCGAGCTCGACGACGCCGCGAACGCCGCGGATGCGGCCGTGATCAGCGCGCCCGGCGGCGGGTGCGTCGTCCGGGTCGAGCGCACCGACGAGGACCGCGTCATCGCCCGCCACACGAGCGCGCTGGTGTCGAGCTAGGGGATCAGCTCCCGCATCGCGGCCAGCTGCTCGAGGTAGTGGTCGAGCGAGTGGTGCACGACGCGGACGTTCAGCGTCGTCGCCCCCGCGTCGGCCAGTCGTCCTGCGGACTCGCGAACCCGGTCGGGCTCGCTCTCCGGGTTGAACGGATGCTCGTTCTGGAGCACGAGCTCGAACGGCGGCGCATCGGCGATCTGCGCGCGTGCCGACCATGCCTCGGTATCACGGGCCCGGGCGATCATGTCGGCCAGGTTGGCGCGTGACAGGCCGAAGGGCGCCCAGCCGTCGGCGAGCTCGATCGCCCGGCGCAGGGATCGTGCCGTGCGGCCACCGACCCAGATCGGGACACGCGGTTGGACGGCACACGGGTCGACCACGAAGCCTTCGTACTCGTAGTGCTCGCCCCGGAACTCGGGCTCGAGCTCCGACAGCGACGCGCGCAGGGCGCGGATGGCGTCGTCGCCGCGGTCACCGCGCTCCTCGAACTCGGCGCCGAGCAGGTCGAACTCCTCGCGCAGCGAGCCCACGCCGACGCCGAGCACGAGCCGCCCGCCCGAGACACGGTCGAGCGTGCCGTAACGCTTGGCGATGGCAAGTGGATGGTGATAGCCGAGGACGAGCACGTGCGTGGCCAGCCGGATCGTGGTCGTCCGGGCGGCGATGTAGCCGAATGTCGGGAGCGGGTCCCAATAGGTGACGCCACGGGTCTCCGCCACCGCAGCCGGCAGCGCGACGTGCTCGCTGCACGTGAGGTGGTGGTAGCCGAGCCGCTCCGCCTCGACCGCCA
>DASZGY010000056.1:0-21263 GCA_035938395.1 Acidimicrobiia bacterium | reverse complement strand
CCCCACGGCAGGTCGTCCTTGAGCCCGCCGATGCGGTTGAAGTTGGGGTGGAACCGACCGCCGGTCGCGGCCTCGATGAGGTTGAGCACGTGCTCGCGGTCGCGGAACCCGTAGAACGGGGGCGTGAGCGCGCCCACCTGGAGGCCCATCTCGCCGAGGAACAGCACGAACGTCGCGATGCGCGACAGCTCGGTCAGGATCGTCCGGATGTACTGCGCCCGGGGCGGCGCCTCGATGCCCATCAGCAGCTCGGCGCCGTGCATGAACGGCACCTCGTTGGCGAAGCTCGACAGCCAGTCGATGCGGTTGATGAGCGTGGTGACCTGCGGGTACGTCCGGAACTCGGTGAGCTTCTCGTAGCCGCGGTGCATGTAGCCGATGACGGGGTCGGCCGAGATCACGCGCTCGCCGTCGAGGCGGACGACGAGGCGCAGCGTGCCGTGCGTGGCCGGGTGCTGCGGCCCGAGGTTGAGGATCATGTCGCCGGTGTCGAGCTCGACGTTCACCTGCGCGTCGGCCAGGTGACGCCACGCCTGCCGGTCAACGGCGAAGTCGACGCTCACGAGCCATCTCCCTCGCCGGCACCCGCCGGCTGAGCGGCGTCCGCCGACGTGTCGGCGTCCGCCGCCGCGGTTCCCTCACCGTTCTCGGCCGCCGGCGCGTCCTCTCCGGGCATGGCCTCGACGTCGACGAGCCCGGGCCACGGCTTCACGATCCGGGCGAGCAATGGATAGTCCTTGCGCAACGGGTGACCCTCGAACTCGGACGGGAGATAGAGGTGCCGGAGGCTCGGGTGGCCGTCGAAGGCGACGCCGTACATCTCCCAGCACTCGCGTTCGTGCCAGTCCGCACCCGGGTACGTCGCCACCCACGAATCGGCGTGCGGGTCGCGCTCGTCGACGTCCGTCTTGAGCGTGACGCCCCAGTGGCGCTTGGTGGACTCGACGTGCGCGAAGACCTGCATCCGGCCCGCGGACCCGGCGACGCCGAAGGTCATCTCGGTCGGCTGGACCGGCGACGACGTGTCGCCGCCCGCCTCGTCGCCCTCTCGCGGCGCGGGCTGCCAGTCGATGCCGGCGATGAACGAGAGGTAGTCGCATTCGAGCTCGTGCTTGCTGACCTCGGCCGCCCGGCGCCACGCGTCGGGCTTCACGCGCACCACCAGCATGCCGAAGGCGTCGGCGGACTCGACGATCCCGTCACCCAACTCGCGCTCGAGGCGGGCCAGCAGTTCCTGCTCGACGTCGTCGAACGGGCGTGACTCCCCCGCCGCCTGCTCGTCGGTGGGCGGCGCGTCCGCCTCGTCGGCGTCGGCGCGCGCCTGCTCGGCCGCAGCCCCCTCGTCGGTCCGGGCGAGCTGCTGCTCGACGCTCACCTCCTCGGCGGCGCCGCTCTGCTCGCGCTCGAGGTCGTCAGCCAACGACGATCGGCTCCCCGGTCCAGCGGGCCTTGAGCTCGTCGTTCCCGATGCCCTCCTGCTGGATGCGCTCCTGGAGCAGGACGATGCCCTGGAGCAGCGCCTCGGGGCGCGGCGGGCAGCCGGGCACGTACACGTCGACGGGGATGATCTGGTCGACGCCCTTGGTGACCGAGTACGAGTCCCAGTAGGGGCCGCCGCAGTTGGCGCACGCGCCCATGGAGATCACGTACTTCGGATCGGGCATCTGCTCGTACAGGCGCTTGATGGCGGGCGCCATCTTGTCGGTGACGGTGCCCGAGATCACGACGAGGTCGGCCTGGCGGGGGCTGGCCGGGAACGGGATGACGCCGAGCCGCATCATGTCGTAGCGCGGGCTGGCAAGGGCGGCGCCCATCTCGATGGCGCAGCACGCGAGGCCCCACTGGAACATCCACAGCGAGTACTTGCGGCTGTAGTTGAGGAGCCACGTGAGCGGCTTGGGGACCCGGCCGCGTTCGACTAGGCCCACCTGAGCACCCCCTTGCGCCAGGCGTACACCAAGCCCAGCGCGAGGATCACGACGAACACCACCATCTCGACCAGGGCGAACGTGCCCAGGCTCTCGAGGCGGATCGCCCACGGGAAGATGAACACGGCCTCCACGTCGAACATCACGAAGAGCAACGCGTAGACGTAGTACCGGATGTTCGACTGGCCGAAGCCGGAGACGGGGTCCGAGCCGGCCTCGTAGGTGATGTACTTCTCGTCCTGCGGCCGGTTGGGACGGAGGAGCCGCCCGACGCCGAGCATGGCGCCGAACATGCCCGCCGCCGCGGCGGCGAGCACCGCGACCGCGAGATAGGTCTGGTAGTACGTCGTCACCGCGCGACCCCCCAAGGCCGACGGGAGTAGGACCCAAACGGACACTACACCGGGCCAATTCCGGCGCTACAAACGGCGCGAGCAGCACGGAAGGGGCGTTGGCGCCGGGAATCGGCGGGCATGTGCGATCGTTCTCGGAGAGCGATGGTCCCTCCCGCCCGCTTCGATCCCGACCAAGATGAGGTCGCCGCGACGACCGAGCGACGCCCTGCCGAGGTTTGGCCCTTGAGCACTCCTGCGACGACTGCCCGGAGCATGCGCTCGCCCGACCGACCGCGCACCGCGTTCGTGCTGTCCGGCGGCGGCAACCAGGCCGTCAGCCAGGTGGGCATGCTGCGAGCGTTGCTCGAACGCGACATCGTCCCCGACGTGGTGATCGGCACCTCGGCGGGGGCGCTGAACGGGGCGGTGGTGGCGACGGACCCGACCGTCCCCGGCGTCGAGCACCTCGCCGACGTGTGGATGTCGATCCGTACGGGCGAGGTGTTCCAGGGCGGCAGGCTCGCCCGGGCGTGGAACGTGCTGCGCCGTGACGATCACTTGTTCACGAACGAGGGCCTGCGCGCGATCCTCGACCGGGCGCACACGGCCGAGACATTCGCGGAGACCGAGGTGCCGCTGCGCGTGGTCGCGACCGACCTGAGCACCGGCGACGAGGTCGTGTTCGCGAGCGGGCCCGTCGAGCCGGCCCTGCTCGCCAGCACCGCGCTCCCGGCGCTCTTCCCGCCCATCGCGCACGACGAGCGCCTCCTCGTCGACGGCGCCGTGACGAACACCGTGCCCCTGTGGCACGCCGTCTCCGGCCCGATCGACCGGATCTACGTGTGCAACGTGTCCGGTGCGCTGATCGAGCGCAGGATGCGCTCGCCGCTCGACGTCGCGGTGCGCGCGTTCGCGATCTCCCGCAACCAGCGCTTCGACCTCGAGCTCCGCCACACGCCGCCCGAGGTCGACGTGGTCGTGCTCCCGAGCCCGTCCGACCAGCGGGACCTGTTCGACTTCTCCGACTCCATGATGCTCATCGAGGAGTCGCACCACCTCGCCGCCCGCGCCCTCGACGAGCACGAGGCCGAGGCGGCTCGCCCACGCGACAGCGCCCGCCGCCGATGGTTCCGCCGCCGCCGCGACGTCGCGTAGACCTCTGATCAGCGGATCAGGAAGGTGGCGTCCTTCGCGATGTCGAGGAACGCGCCGGGCAGGATGCCGAGCACCAGCGTGAACCCGGCGGTGACCGCGAGCACGGCCGCGGCGGGCGGGTCGATCCGCAGGGACCGCCGTCCGGGCTCGGCCGCCTCGGCCGGTTCTTCGCCGCCCGTGTACATCGTCACCACGACCCGCAGGTAGAAGAACGCGGCGACGACGGCGGCAACGACACCCACGATGGCCAGGTAGTACAGCTTGGCGTCGACCGCGGCCGCGAAGACCTGCAGCTTGGCGACGAACCCTCCCGTGAACGGCACACCCGCCTGAGCGAGCAGGAAGAACGCCAGCAGCGCGGCGAGCGCCGGGCGCTCTGTACCGAGGCCGCGGTACTCGGACAGCGTGTGGCGGGCGTCGTGCGAGGAGCGCGCCACCACTGTGACCACCGCGAAGGCGCCGATCGTCATGAACGCATAGACGAGGAGATAGAACAGCGCCGATTGCAGCCCGCGGGCGGACGCGCCCCCGTTCGAGACGGCGGCGGCGGCGAACCCGACGAGGATGTAGCCGGCGTGCGCGATCGACGAGTAGGCGAGCATCCGCTTCACGTCGTCCTGCACGAGGGCGACCACGCTGCCGATGACGAGCGAGAGGATCGCCAGCGCGCCGACCGCCGGACGCCAGTCGTTGCGGAACAGCGGGAACGACACCTGGAACACGCGCAGCAGCGCGGCGAACCCGGCGACCTTGGTAGCGGACGACATGAACGCGGTCACCGGAGTCGGCGCGCCCTGGTACACGTCGGGCGTCCACATGTGGAACGGCACCGCCGCCACCTTGAACCCGAGCCCGACGAGGAGCAGTCCGAGGCCGATGAGCAGCACGCCCTCGTCGAGGACGGTGTTGGCGGCGAGGAACCGGGAGATCCCCGTGAGGGAGGTCGTCCCGGTGGCGCCGTACACCAGCGCGACGCCGTAGAGGAACACCGCCGACGAGAACGCGCCCAGCACGAAGTACTTGATCCCCGCTTCCTGCGACGCGAGACGGCGGCGGTCGAACGCGGCCAGGACGTACAGCGGGATCGAGAGGATCTCGAGCGCGAGGAACACGATGACGAGGTCGTTGGCGGTCGTCATCGCGAGCATGCCGGTGGCCGACAGCAGCACCAGCGCCAGGTACTCGGGACCCTCGAGGCGCTCGCGCTCGATGTAGCTGACGGAGAGCAAGAGGGCGAGCGCGGTGGCGGCGACGACAACTCCGCCGAGGAACACGCCGAACCCGTCGACGCGCAGCATGCCGGCGATCGTCGTGATCGCGCCGTGGTCCTGGAACTCGCTCCACTGGCGGACGAGGAGCGCGGCCGCCGCCGTCACGCCGCTGAACGCCAGCACGATCGACACCGGGTAGACCCAGCTGGCCCGCCGCACGAGCGATCGCAGCAGCACGATCGCCACCGCGGCGCCGGCGAGCGCGATCTCCGGAGAGACGGCGAGCCAGTCGACCGACGGCGTCGCGATGTTCGGGACGTCGCGCGCCTGGGTGAGCAGCGAGACGATCACCGGCCCGCCAGCTGCCCTGTGTTCATGCGCGCGCAGTCGTCACGGTTCACGGCTGCCCTCCGGGTCGCGACCGCGGGCTCCTTGTAGTCGCTTCCCCGCTCGACGCCGCAGATCACTCGGCGTACCGACGGCTCGACCCGGTCGATCACCGGCTTCGGGTAGATGCCGAGGAACAGGCTGAGCGCGAGCAACGGGACCACCGCCGTGAGCTCGCGCACCTTGAGGTCGCGGAGCGTCGTGTTCTCACCGTCGGCCGGGCCCGTGAACGCGCGCTGGTACGCCCACAGCAGGTACACGGCCGCCAGGATCACGCCTACTGCCGAGATCACCGCGTAGGGCCGGTGGACGATGAACGTGCCGATGAGCGCCAGGAACTCGCCGACGAACCCCGAGAACCCGGGCAGCCCGATCGATGCGAACGCGACGGCCAGGAAGATCCCGCCGAAGACCGGCGCCGCCTTCCAGAGCCCGCCGAAATCGGAGATGTTGAACGTGTGCCGCCGGTCGTAGAGGAACCCGACGAGGAGGAACAGCGCGCCGGTCGTCAGGCCGTGGCTGATCATCGTGAACACGCCGCCCTCGAGGCCCTGGGTGGTGAGGGCGAAGATCCCGAGCACGACGAAGCCGAGGTGCGCGACCGACGAGTACGCGATCAGTCGCTTCAGGTTCGGTTGCATCGCCGCGACGACTGCCCCGTAGATGATCCCGATCGTCGCCAGCACCAGCAGCATCGGCGCGAAGAACACGCTGGCGTCGGGGAACAGCGGCAGCGAGAAGCGCAGGAATCCGTACGTGCCCATCTTCAGCAGCACGCCGGCCAGGATCACGGACCCCGCCGTCGGCGCCTCGGTGTGGGCGTCGGGCAGCCACGTGTGCAGCGGGAACAGGGGCACCTTGACCGCGAAGGCGGCGAAGAACGCCAGGAACAGCAGCTTGGCCGTGCCGTCCGACAGCCCGCCGGGAGCCCACACGGTGAGCGTGCGCAGGTCGAAGGTGAGCGCGTGGTCCTGGGCGTGCAGGAACGCCAGCGTCAGCAACCCGACGAGCAGGAACGCCGACCCGAGCGCGGTGTACAGGTAGAACTTGAGCGCCGCGTACACGCGCCGGTCGTGCCCCCACCCGGCGATGATGAAGTACATCGGCACGAGCACGATCTCGAAGAACACGAAGAACAGGATGAGGTCGAGGCTGAGGAAGACGCCGAGCAACGCGGACTCCAGCACCAGCATCCACATCGTGTACGACTTCAAGCGCTCGCTGATCGTCTGCGACGCGATCAGGCCGATCGGGAAGAGCAGCGCCGTGAGAGCGACCATGAACAGGCTGATGCCGTCGACGCCGACGAGGTAACGGACACCGAGCGTGTCGATCCACGGGTGGTTCTCGACGAGCTGGTAGCCGGAGGCGCTCGTGTCGAAGGTGTACAGCAGGTATCCGACGAACCCCATCGTCGCGGCGGTCGCCACGTAGCCGACCGCGCGCACGACCTCGGGGCGCCGCCGGGGAAGAACCGAGACGAGCACCGCCCCCGCGAGGGGCGTGAAGATGATGAACGTGAGCAGCGGGAACCCGGCGTCGCGCATCAGCCCGCCCTGACCGCCAGGAACACGAGCAGCGCGACGGCGCCCAGCACGACGGCGAGGGCGTAGTTGCGCACCAAACCGGTCTGGACGCGCCGGAGACGACCCCCCGACTCCCGCACGAGCGTGGCCACGCCGTTGACTGCGCCGTCGATGATCCCGAGGTCGAAGCCGCGGTTGAGCCAGTCGGCGAAGCGGTACACGGGGCCCCGGACGAGGTTTGCGATGATCTCGTCGAAGTAATAGGCGTGCTGGAACAACCGACCGGCGACGCCGAGACGCTCCGGCAGCGGATCGCCCTCGGGCGACGGGATGCCCTGCCGGTAGATCCGGTACGCGATGAACAGGCCGATGAGGCCGAAGACGACCGAGATCCCCTCCAACGTCGATCCCGCCGCGAACGAGGTGACGTCGATCTTCGGCGCGTCGGCGAACACGGGCTCGAGCCACTGGGTCAGGAACTCGACGCTCTTGAACGGCAGGCTCAGGATCCCGCCGATGGCCGCCAGCCCGGCCAGCGCCACGATGGGGAAGGTCATCGTCACCGGTGACTCGTGGGGCGGGTGCGTCAAGCGCGGTGGCTTGGGCGGCACGTACGCGGGCACGGTCGGGGACTCGAGCGAGAAGCCGTGCTGCTCGGCTGCTTCAGCCGGCTCGGCGGCCTCGAAACGCTCGTTGCCGTAGAACACGAGCCAGACGGCGCGGGTCATGTAGAAGGCGGTGAGCAGGGCGGCGGCCGTGCCGACGATCCAGATGCCGTAGTCACCCGCGAAGTACGCGCGCGACAGCACGTCGTCCTTGGCCCAGAAGCCGGCCAACGGAGGGACGCCGGCGATTGCGAGCCAGGCGATGATGAACCCGAGCGCGGTGAACGGCAGGTACTTGCGCAGCCCGCCCATCGTCCGCATGTCCTGGTTGTCGTCGGAGGCATGGATCACCGACCCGGCGCCGAGGAAGAGCGTGGCCTTGTAGAAGGCGTGCGCGACGACGAGGAAGATGGCGGCCGCGTAGGCGCGTACGCCGAGGGCGAGGAACATGAACCCGAGCTGGCTGATCGTCGAGTACGCCAGCACGCGTTTGATGTCGACCTGGATCAGCGCGACGGTCGCCGCCAGCAGGGCGGTGGCGGCGCCGATGATCGACACCACGGTGAGCGCCGAGCCGCCGCTCGCCTCGAAGAAGGGGTGGGCGCGGGCGACGAGGAACACGCCCGCCGTCACCATGGTCGCCGCGTGGATCAGCGCCGACACCGGCGTCGGGCCCTCCATGGCGTCGGGCAGCCAGACGTGCAGCGGGATCTGCGCGCTCTTCCCGACCGCGCCGAGGAAGAGGAGGAGCGCGATCGCGGTGGCCGTCCCGGCAGCGAGCTTGCTCGCGCCCGCGTTCATCGCGCTGTAGTTCAGCGACCCGAGCTCGGAGAAGATCAGGAACATCGCGACCATGAACCCGAAGTCGCCGATGCGCGTCGTGACGAACGCCTTCTTGCCCGCCACCGCGGCCGAGTTGCGCTGGAACCAGAACGACACCAGCAGGTACGAGCAGAGGCCCACGCCCTCCCAGCCGAGGAACGTCACCAGGAAGCTCGACCCGAGCACGAGCACGAGCATCGACGCGCAGAACAGGTTCATGAACGCGAAGAAGCGGCCGAAGTTCTCGTCGCCGTGCATGTAGCCGATCGAGTAGAGGTGGATCAGCGTCCCGACGCCGGTCACGAACAGGATGAATGTGATCGAGAGCGGATCGGCGAGGAACCCCATCTTCACCTGGAGCCCGCCGCTCGGGAACCACGTGAAGAGGTCGACGGTGTGCGTGCGCGGCTGCACGTCCCGCAGCGCCACCAGCATCACGACCGACCATCCGAACGCCAGTCCCATCAGGCCGGTTGCGAGCCACCCGGCCTTGGGCTCGCCGAGACGCCGGCCGAACAGCAAGAGGATCGCCGCGCCCAGAGCGGGGAGCGCGGGGACGATCCAGACGAGATCGAGCAGGTCGCGGGCGTCCACGCTCAGCCCTTCAGCAGCCGGACGTCGTCGGCGGTGGCGCCCCGCCGGCGCCGGAAGATGGCGACGATGATCGCGAGCCCGACCGCCACCTCCGCCGCCGCCACCACGAGGGTGAAGAAGACGATGACCTGGCCGCCGATGTCGTTGAGCGCCCGCGAGAACGTCACGAAGGTGAGGTTCGCGGCGTTGAGCATGAGCTCGACGCACATGAACATCACCAGCACGTTGCGCCGCAGCAGCAGGCCGACGGCCCCGATCGTGAACATCAACGCACCGACCACGAGGTAGTAGTTGGGGGTGATGTCGAGGGCGGCAAGGCTCACGGCGTCACCGGTTCTTCCTCGGCCTCGGCCGCCTCGCTCAGCTCGGCTGCGGTGATCTGCTCGTCGATGGCCTGCTCGTGCTCGTCGAGCTGGGCGCGCTGACCGCTGCGGCGGGCGAGCACGACCGCGCCCACGACCGCGATCACGAGCAGGACGGCGGTGAGCTCGAACGCCCACAGGAAGTCGGTGAACAGAAGGCGGGCCACGCGCTGCACGTTGCCGAGGTCTTGCCCGTCGACCCGCCCGCGCACCGAGCCCCGCACGGACGGCGCCCCGGTCGCCCACGTGCGCCCGGCCAGCACGAAGATCTCGCCGAGGAGGATCGCCCCCAGCGCCACCGCGGCCGGCCGCTGGTACGGGATCGGGTCCCGGAGCGACTCCTCCCGGTCGACGCCGAGGAGCATGATCACGAACAGGAACAGCACGACGATGGCGCCCGCGTACACGATGATCTGCACCGCCGCGACCAGCTGCGCCTCCTGGAGCAGGAAGAAGATCGCCACCGCGACCAGCGTCACGACCAACAAGAGCGCGCAATGGACCGGGTTGCGCGCGAGCACGACACCGGCGGCGCCACCGAGCGCGAGGGCCGCCGCGACGAAGAAGACGACCGCCTCGACGGTCACCCGCTCTGGCCCTTCTCGGGGGGTCGGATGCCGAAGCCGAGCTCGGCCGACCAGCTGACCTTCCCCTCGTAGCCGGCGTCGCCCGACGGCGACGTCGCCCGCATCCATGCGCTCGTCTGATCGTCCTCGTTACCGAGCCACAGCTCCCACGGCAGCCGGCGGGCGCGGCCTTCGTCGTCGACGAGGAGCTCGTCCTTCGTGTAGATCGCGTCGTCGCGGTTGGCGAACGCGAACTCGAACTGCTTCGTCTCGGTGATGGCTTCGGTCGGACACGCCTCGACGCACATGTCGCAGTGGATGCAGCGGAGGTAGTTGATCTCGTACACGAATCCGTAGCGCTCACCGGGCGCGACGGGCGCGTCGGGCGGGTTGTCGGCACCACGCACGTAGATGCACCGCGCCGGGCACACGCCCGCGCACAGCTCGCAGCCGATGCACTTCTCCATGCCGTCCTCGTACCTGTTGAGCACGTGCCGGCCGTGCAGCCGCTCGGGCTTCGGGCTCTTCTCCTTCGGATAGAAGTCCGTGAGCCTGGGCCGGAAGATCTGCCGGAGCGGGATGGTGAACCCGCGGAGAAAGTCGAGCACGCTCATCAGCGGATCTGCTCCTGCTCCCGGAGCTCGCCCGGCTTCGCGATCGACGCGTACAGCACGAGGTAGACGAGCACGGCTCCGACCGCGGCGGCGGGCACGACGATCCAGAGGTTCCAGCCCTCCTGGCGTCCGATCACCACGACGCCCGAGACCATCAGCCAGAGGAACGCGACCTCGATCATGTATTTCCAGCCAAGGTCCATCAGCTGGTCGTAGCGCAGGCGCGGCAACGTCGCCCGTATCAGGACCGTGCCGTACAGGAGCACGAGCAGCTTGAGCATGAACCAGAAGACCGGCATCACCCAGACGTTGATCGTGCCCGTGGAGTCGAGGAACCCGAGCATCGGCCCGGAGGGGCCGCCGAGGAACAACGTGACCGCGATCGCGCTCATCGTGATCACGTTCATGAACTCGGCCAGGAAGAAGATCGCGAAGCGGATGCCGGTGTACTCGGTGTGGAAGCCGCCGACCAGCTCCTGCTCCGCCTCGACGAGGTCGAAGGGCGGGTGGTTGGTCTCGGCGATGGCGGCGATGAGGAAGATCACGAAAGCGACGATCGCCGGCCGGACGTACCACTGGCCCAGGCCGTGGATCCAGTTGCCCGTCCAGGCCTGGCCGTTGACGATCCCGCGCGTCGAGAGCGTTCCCGACTGGATCAGCACGCCGACGATGGCGAGGCTGAACGCGGCCTCGTAGCTCAACAGCTGGGCGGACGCGCGCACCGAACCGAGGAGCGGGTACTTCGAGCCCGACGACCAGCCCGCCAGCAGGACGCCGTACAGGCCGAGCCCCGACATCGCCAGCAGCCACAAGACGCCGATCGGCAGCTCGGCCAGCTGGAGGTAGGTCGTGTGGCCGGCGATGCTCACCTTGCCGCCGATGGGCACGATGCTGAAGGCGAGGAAGGCGGGCAGGATCGACAGGTAGGGCGCGATGAGGAAGACGTACTTGTCGGCGCTCCTCGGGATCGATTGCTCCTTGAAGAACAGCTTGATGCCGTCGGCGAGGGTCTGGAGGATCCCGAACGGGCCCGCGTTGTCCGGGCCGATCCGGTTCTGCATGTCGGCGATGACCTTGCGCAAGAACCAGATATAGAAGAGGACGGCGACGAGGAGCAGGGCGAACGTCGCGATCGTCTTGCCGATGACGATCAGCACGACGGTCAGGTCGATGTTGCCGCTGACGAGCGGGTCGACGAACGTCACGACCGCTTCTCCACCATCTCCAACCGGACGTCAGTCACGGCCGCGCCGGCGTCGATCAGGTCACTGGCACCGGGCCCGGGCTGGTTGAACGACAGGAACGCGACCCCGCGCGGGATGCCGGGCGCGGCGCGCACCGGCAGCACGACCGACCCGCGCCCGCTGGTGGCTTGCACCTCCTCGCCGTCGGCGATGCCGATCTGGTCGCGGTCGCTCGGGTGGACGAGGAGCGTCGCCCCTGCGGCGAGCGGCGCCAGCGACGGCGACGCGGCGCTGACGCGTCCGGCGTCGTAGAGCTTCCGGCCCGACACGAGCCGCAGCGCGTAGGCATCGCGAGCCGGGGCGGGCGAACGACCCGTGGTGCGGTCCCACTCGTGCAACGGCGGGCCGGCGGCGACTGCGTCGCGCGCTGCGCTGCCGAGCGCGTCCGCCTCGGCGCGCGATCCCTGCGGTCCCTCGACCTCGGTCAACCCCGGCTTCACGGTCGTGGTCGACCCGGTGCCCGTCGCCTCGACCACACCGGTACCGACGTGCGACGTGACACCCTCCTCGGAGGCGATCGTCCCGGGGAGGATCGGCTCCCACGACGCGTCCGTGATCGGCGGGCCGGCGGCGTCGAGGACGAGCTCGTCGTCGTGCTCCCCGAGCGGCACGACGACGCCGTCACGGGCGCGCCGGAGCAGGGCGGCGTCGACGCCGGTGAACGCGGGCGCGAGGCGGGCGATCTCGTCCTGTACCTCGGGCACGGTCTCGAGGTCGAAGTCGGCGTCGAAGCGCGCCGCGAGCTCGGCGGCGACGCGCCAGTCCGACATGACCGTTCCCTCGGGCGAGATCTGCTGCGAGACCCGCTGGACGCGCCCCTCGATGTTGGAGGCCGTGCCGGGCTTCTCGGCCCACACCGTGACGGGAAGGAATACGTTCGCCGCCCGGGTGCTCTCGGTGAGAAAGGCGTCGCACGCGATCACGAAGTCGACGTTGGCGATCGCGTCGCGGGCGAGGCGGCGATCGGGAAAGTCGGCGATCGGGTCGGCGTCGAGCAGCACGAGCCCGTGCAGCTGCCCGTCCACCGCCGCCTGGAGGATTCCGGACGTGTCGAGGCCCCGGCGCTCGGGCACCGCACCCCACGCGTCGGTGAAGCGCTCGCGGCCGGCGTCGAGCGTGACGCGTCCGGGAAGGAAGCCGGGCGCGAGGCCGAGATCAAGGGCGCCGTGCACGTTCGAGCGACGGAGCGCCGAGAGGAACCGCGTGCCGGGGCGCGCCCCGAGCAGTGCAGCGGCGCGCACGACCGAGTCGGGCGCCTCGGCGAGCGACGGACGCCCGAGGATCACCACGACGTCGCCGTCCCGACCCGTGAGGAGGGAACCGGCCCGATCGATCTGGTCGTCGCCGGTGCGGTCGCCGTCGAACGCACGGACGAGGTCCGCCACCACGTCGTGCGCCTCGCCGGGGACGTAGCGGACGACGGCGTCCGCATTCCGGGTGAGGCCGTTGTCGCACGGAGCGACGTCGATCAGCGGCACGCCGAGCTCCTCCGCCGCCTTCCGGACCCGCAGGAAGAGCACGGGCAGCTCCTCCTTGAGGTCGGGCGCGAGCAGGACGATCGCCGCAGCCCGATCGCAATCGGCGATCGTCGCCCGCGGCAGGCCGAGCACGATGTCGGCGGGCAGCCCGTCGCCGAGCTGGGCGTCGACATGGTCGGTGCCGAGGACGCCCTTCGCGAATCGGGACCAGACGTAGGCGTCCTCGTTCGTGCCCCGTCCGCCGCCGAGCACGGCGACGCCTTCGGGGCCGTGGACGTCGAGGACCTTGCGCAGGCCGGCGGCGGCGGCGTCCAGCGCCTCGGGCCATGACGTCTCGACGAGCTCGCCCCGCTCGCGGACCATCGGCACGCGCACGCGGTCGTCGGCGTGCACCCACTCGTACCCGTACCGACCCTTGTCGCACAGCCAGCCCTCGTTCACGGGACCGGAGTCGACGCCGAGCAGGCGGACGAGGCGGTTGGACGACGACTGGACCGCGGCCCGGCACTGCACCGCGCACGTCACGCAGGACGTCTCGGAGGTCGTGAGGTCCCACGGCCGGGCGGCGAAGCGGTACGGCTTGGCCGTGAGCGCTCCCACGGGGCAGATCTGCACCGTGTTCCCCGAGAAGTACGACGTGAACGGGTCGTCGGGATACGTGATCACCTCGGTGAGGTCGCCTCGGCCGCCGAAGTCGATCAGCGGATCGCCCGCGATCTCGGCGGCGAAGCGTGTGCAGCGCCCGCACTGGATGCAGCGCTCGCGGTCGAGCAGCACGAGGTCGCTGATCGGGGTCGGCTTCTCGAAGTGACGCTTCTCCTCGATGTAGCGCGACTCGCCCGGCCCGAACGCGAGCGTCTGGTCCTGGAGGGGGCACTCGCCGCCGCGGTCGCAGACCGGGCAGTCGAGCGGATGGTTGATGAGCAGGAACTCGAGGACGCCGTCCTGCGCCTTGCGCACGTTGTCCTTCTGGGTGTGCACGACCATGCCGTCGTACACCGGCGTCGCGCAGGCGATCTGGAGCCCGCGCAGGCCTTCGACCTCGACGAGGCACATGCGACACATGCCGACCGGCTTCATGCGGTCGTGCCAGCAGAAGCGCGGGATATAGGTGCCGTGCTCCTGCGCCGCCTTGATGAGCAGCTCGCCGTTCGGGACCTGCACCTCCCGGCCGTCCACGGTGATCGTGACCTGGTCGGGGCCGGGGCGGACGGGCAGCACGTACTCCCACGCCGACGGCCACTGGCTCATGGGCTGGTCCGTCACCGGCCACCCCCGCCCGGGGCCGCGACCGGGATGCGGGTCCTGGTGTCCGCTCCCATTCGCTCCGCGATCTCCTCGCGGAAGTAGCGATCGAGGCTCACGACGTGCGACATGATGCTGGGGCCGAGCGCGCAGATCGTCGTCTGCGCGAACGGCGCGTTCAGCCCGGGGACGACGTTGTCGCCGAAGTCGAGCATCAGGTCGAGGTCGTCGGGTCGCCCGAGCCCGTGCGACATGCGGTACAGGATCTTCTCGATCCAACCCGACCCTTCACGGCACGGCGTGCACTTGCCGCACGACTCGTGGGCGAAGAACTTCGCCAGCCGCCACGCGACGAGCAACGGATCGGTGGTCTCGTCGAACACCATGATCGCCCCCGACCCGAGCATGGACTTGAGGTCGTTCTGGACGTGGTCCATGTCGGTGGGCTCGTCGAGATGCTCGGGCATCAGCCACGGCGACGACGCGCCGCCCGGGATGAAGAACTTCATGCTGCGCCCGCCGGGCACGCCCCCGGCGAGGCCCTCGATGAGCTCGCGGAACGTCGTGCCGAGCTCGACCTCGTAGTTGGCGGGCCGTTCGACGTGGCCCGACACCGAGAAGATGCGCGTGCCTGTCGACCGGCCGACGCCGAGCCCGGCGTACCAGTCGCCGCCGCGCTCGATGATGGCCGGGACGGTGGACAGCGTCTCGACGTTGTTGACGACCGTCGGCTTGGCGAACAGGCCCTGCACCGCCGGGAACGGCGGCTTGATGCGCGGCATCGCCCGCTCGCCCTCGAGGCTCGACAGCAGCCCGGTCTCGTCGCCGGCGATGTAGCAGCCCGCGCCACGGTGGAGGATCACGTCGAGGTCGAAGCCCGATCCGAGGATGTCCCGGCCGAGGTACCCGCGTTCGTACGCCTCGTCGATGGCGCGCCTGAGCCGCTCGTACCCCAATGCGAACTCGCCCCGGATGTACACGAACGCCTGATGGCACTCGACGGCGAACGCCGAGATCACGACGCCCTCGATCAGCTGGTGCGGGTCGCGCTCCACGAGCATGTGGTCCTTGAAGGTGGACGGCTCGCCCTCGTCGGCGTTCACGGCGAGATAGCGCGGGTAGACGTCCTTGGGCAGGAACGACCACTTCTGGCCGGTGCCGAACCCGGCGCCGCCCCGCCCTCGCAGACCGGACGCCTTCACCTGCTCGTCCTGGATGGCCTCGGGGGTCATCCCGAGCGCCTTGCGCAGCGCCTCGTAGCCGCCGGTCGCGAGGTACCGCTCGATCGTCCACGAGTCCTCGGGGTGGTCGCGGAGGCGCTTGGTGACGATGCGGGTCTCGGGCATCAGCGCGTCGCTCCTGCGTCGACACGCGTACCCGAGATCGTGCGCGGCGTTCGGACGCGCGACTTGTACTCGTCGATGATCGTCGTCGCGGCTTCGACGCCGACCGGGCCGTGGTAGTCGTAGTTCACCTGCATGACCGGAGCGAGATCGCAGGCGGCGATGCACTCGACCTCCTCGACGGACACGTCGTCGTCGTCCAGGTGCCGGTCCTCGAGCGCGCGCAGCAGCTCGGGCCCGCCGTTCACGAGGCAGCTCACGTTCGTGCACACCGAGACGACCAGCTGCCCCACGGGCTCCCGCTTGAACATGGAGTAGAAGGAGCACACGCCCAGCACCTGCGCCGGCGTCAGATCGAGGATGCGGCCGATCTCCTGCATGGCGTCGGGGCTCACCCAGCCGTCCTGGTCCTGGGCGAGGTGCAGCAGCGGCAGGATGGCGGACTTCGCCACCGGGTAGCGGGCGACGATCTCGTGAGCGTGGGTGAGGTTCTGCGGAGTGAACGCCATTACCGGTCGACCTCGCCCATGATCGGGTCGATGGTCGAGATGACGGCGACGGCGTCGGCGATCAGCCGGTCCTTCATCATCGGCGGCATCGACTGGAGGTTGTAGAAGGACGGCCCCCGGATGTGGAGCCGGCACGGCTTCCCGGTGCCGTCGGCGACGAGGTAGCAGCCGACCTCTCCCCGCGGCGACTCGACGGCGGCGTACGTCTCGCCGGGCGGCACCTTGAACCCCTCTGTGAACAGCTTGAAGTGGTGGATCAAGGCCTCCATCGATTCGTCGATGCGAGCGCGCGGTGGCGGCGAGACCTTGCGGTCCTGCACCCGGTAGTCGCCCGGCGGAGTCTTCTCGACGCACTGGCGCACGATCTTCACCGACTCGAGGATCTCCTGGAGCCGAAGGCGATAGCGGTCGTAGCAATCGCCGTTCTGCGTGTAGACGACGTCGAAGTCGACCTCGTCGTAGGCGAGGTACGGCTGCGACTTGCGCAGGTCCCAGGGGAAGCCGGTCGAGCGCAGGATCGGGCCCGAGGCGCTGAGCGCGAGCGCCTGCTCGGTGGTGATCACGCCGACACCGGTCAGGCGCTCCTGCCAGATCGGGTTCCCGGTGAGGAGTTCGTCGTACTCGGCAGTGCCCTTCTCGACGAGGTTGCAGAGCTCGAGCGTGTCGTCCTGCCACCCGTCGGGAAGCTCGGCGGCGACGCCGCCGGGGCGGATGTAGTTGTTGTTCATCCGCAGGCCGGTGATCTTCTCGAGGAGCCGCAGCGTCTCTTCGCGCTCGCGCCAGCCGTAGATGATCATCGACAGCGCGCCCATGTCCAAGCCGTTCGTGGCTTGCCACAGCAGATGCGACGCGATGCGGTTCAGCTCGTTCAGGTACATGCGGATCCACGTCGCGCGGGGCGGGACCTCGACGTCGAGGAGCTGCTCGACCGCCATCGAGAACACGAGCTCGTTCGAAAGCGGCGACGCGTAGTCCATCCGCGTGACGTTGGTCGCGCCCTGGACGTACGTGAGCTCCTCGCCGGTCTTCTCCATTCCGGTGTGCAGGTAGCCGACGACGGGCTTGGCCCGGACGATCGTCTCGGCATCGAGCTCGAGCATCACGCGCAGCACGCCGTGCGTCGACGGGTGCTGCGGGCCCATGTTGATGATCATGGTGTCGCCCTCGCCCTCGACCTCGGGCCAGGGACCGCCCGTCACCACCAGGTCGCGCGTCGGCTGGAGCTCCTGGGCGCCCTCGTCGGTCTGCTGGGTCAGGCGAGGGTCGGGGACGAAGTCGTCCTCGTCGTGCGAGCGGGCATCGGAGTCGTCGCGGGTGCCGTCGCGCGTGTCGCTCATCTCGGCCTCGGATCTTCCTTGAACGTGACGGGCACGCGAGCGGGGGCGTCGTCCTTGCGCAGCGGGTATCCGACCCAGTCGTCCGGCATCAGGATGCGGACGAGGTCGGGGTGCCCGGTGAACGTGATGCCGAAGAGGTCGTATACCTCACGCTCACCGAAGTTCGCCCCGGGATACGCATCGGTGAGGCTCGGTACCGACGGGTCCGCGGCCGGCACTTCGCAGATGGCGCGGATGCGGCGGTTGCGGGGATGCGAGAGAAAGCTCGCGACGAGCTCGAAGCGCTCCGGGGTGACGCCCGGGACCGAGAGCCGGGCGGCGTCGACGAGGTGGTCGACGGCGGTGACGTCGATGCACTGGGTGAATTGCTGCTCGTCGCGCAGGAACCCGCCCAAGTCGGCCCAGATCGCGCGGTCGACGTAGACGACCGGCTGGCCGTGCGAACGGTGGAACACCGTGCCCGGGAACCGCTCGACCACGGCCGCCGCCACCTCGTCGTCGGGCGGCGGCGCGTTCTCCTTGTCCTCTTCTTCTACGCGCGTGTCGGCGTTCTTGTGAGCGTCTTCACGAGCGTCGTCGTCGGGCATCGTCGTGGTCCTCGGGACGCCGTTCTACCGGGTGGCCAAGCTGTCGGCCCGGGTGCCATCGCGCTGCTCTACCTGGATTCCGGCGCCACCATGGGCGGTGCCGGCGCGGCGCTTCATGATCTCGCCGCTGCGGATCTGGTCGTGGAGCATGAGGATCCCCTGCATGAGTGTCTCGGGCCCGGGCGGGCAACCGGGCACGTACACGTCGACCGGCACGATCTGATCGACACCCTGCACGAGCGCGTAGTTGTTGAACATCCCGCCCGTGCTCGCGCACACGCCCATCGAGATGACCCACTTGGGCTCGACCATCTGGTCGTAGACCTGGCGCAGCACCGGCCCCATCTTCTGACTGACCCGGCCGGCCACGATCATCCGGTCGGCTTGGCGGGGACTGGCGCGGAACACCTCCATCCCGTACCGGGCGAGGTCGTAGTGCGCGGCGCCCGCCGCCATCAACTCCAACGCGCAGCAGGCAAGGCCGAACGTGGCGGGCCACACGGAGTTGCGACGCGCCCACTTCACGAGATCCTCGAGACGACCGGTCAGGAACGAGTACGGAACCTGCTCGAGCCCCACTATCTCTCCTCGGCGCCGGTCGGCGAAGCCGCCGTCGCCTCTTTGTCGGACGACTCGCTGGCGCTCATCTACGCGGCCTCGGTGTCGCGGTCCGGGGCGACGGCGCCGGGGTCGAGCCCGCCGGCCCCGGGCTTGCCCGACGCACGCAGGACACCCGGCGTGGCACGGTCGACGAGCTTGTGCACCGGTCCCCAGTCGAGCGCCCCCGTCGACAACAAGTATGCGAACGGCACGAGGAGCGTGAGCAGGAACACGCCCATGATGATGAGCCCGAACGCGGCCGGGTCGAAGTTCCTGAAGATCGTCGTGAACGGATAGAGGAAGATGATCTCGACGTCGAGGACGATGAACGTCATCGCGACGAGATAGAACTTCACCGGGAACCGCTCGCTCGGCTCCTGCTCGGGCACGATCCCCGACTCGTAGGGCGCCTGCTTCGCCGCGTTCGGTCGGCGCGGTCCGAGCAGCTGCGAGGCTGTGAACGACGCCGCGATGAACACCACGACCAGGCAGATCATCGTGAGGATCGGCAGGTAGGCGGTCATTCGTGTCCCCCGTCCGGGCCGGCGCGCGCAGGCTACCGCGGCGCCGGGGAACGACCTACGGCTCGGGCGCGACGGCGACGAGCGCGGCGACCGCCTTGTACGCGGCCTCGGCGGGACCGAGCTCGTCGGGACGGAGCAGGTTGGCCATGATCCGCAACACCCATTCCATGAGCGAGCGGGAGCGCATGCCGACCCGGGTGAGCTCGCGCATGACGGCGGGGTTCCCGATCGCCTTCACGAACGCGCGAGCGACCTTGAAGTAGAGGCCGTACAGCTCCTCGAGCCGCTGCGGGTAGCGCTGGAGGGCGAGGCCGTCGCCGGTGGTGAGCGCGAGGTCGAGCGCGTCGGCCGCCAGGCGCCCGGTCTCGTAGGCGTAGGCGATGCCCTCGCCGTTGAACGGGTTGATCGCGGCGCCGGCGTCGCCGACGACGATCCACGTCGGTCCGGTCGCCGGGCGCACCGACCCGCCGGTCGGGAGCTTGCCGCCCGTAGGCGGCCCGCACGAGGTCTCGGGGCGGATGTCCCAGCGCGCCGGCGCGGTCGCTACGAACGCGTCCATGAGACGGCTCGTGTTCACCGACTTCCAGCCCGCGAACGTCGAGAGCAGCCCGACACCGACGTTCACCGTGCCGTCGCCGACGGGGAACACCCATCCGTACCCGGGGAGGTGGTTGCCTTCCCGGTCGCGGAGGTCGAGGTGGCTCTCGATCCAGGGGTCGTCGTGGTACGGGCTCTCGAAATAGCCCCGTACGGCCATGCCCATCGGGTACGACCGGTCGCGCGCCGTTCCCAGCGCGCGGCCGAACCGCGAGTTCGCGCCGTCGGCGACGACGAGGTAGCGCGCCCGGACCGGCTCGCGTCTGCCGCTCTCCTTGCGGTGGACGATCGCGCCCGTGACGAGACCGCCCTCGACGAGCGGATCGGTGGCCTCCGTCGCCGGCCAGACCGTGGCGCCCGCCTTCACCGCTTGGCCCGCGACCATCTCGTCGAGGTCGCGCCGGCGGATGACGTAGCCGTACGGAGGAAAGTCCGGGTGGTCGGGCCAGGCGAGCTCGAGGGTGACGCCGTGCGCGATCGAACGGAGGCCGTCGTAGCGTTGGTAGTCGGCGAGCGGGTCGGCCAGCCCCATGTCGTGCAGCTCGCGCACCGCCCGCGGAGTGAGACCGTCGCCGCACGTCTTCTCGCGTGGGAACCGCTTCTTCTCGACGACGAGCACCCGCCGCCCCTGCTGGGCGAGCCAGTACGCCGTCGCTGCGCCCGACGGTCCGCCGCCGATGACGAGCACGTCGTAGCGATCAGACATGGATCACCCGCAGCCTGGGCCCATCGGCACTCCCGAATGGTGTCACAGCGCGCCCCGACCGGTCGCACGCATGACGGCGCCGCACATGTTCACAAAGACCCGGTGTCCGGTGCCCAATGTGCCCACCCCTCCTCTAGCGTGGTAACACAAACGGGTATTCGGAGCGGCGGCTCCGAGCGACGGGAGGGCACTCGGGCTCATGCCCAACCTGATTCCTCAAAGCGTCCTCGACCGCTTCTACTTCGGCTGGGCGCACCCGGCCGGGCGGCTCATCTTCGCGTCGCTCGCCCTGGCGATCGGGCTGTCCTTCGTCTTCGCGCTGATCCGTCCGCCGCTCGAGCACAAGATCCTGCGGCCGAAGCAGGGCGTGCCGCTCGTGATTGCACTCGTCATCGGGTGCTACCTCCTGGGCGGGTTCTTCCCGGCCATCCAGATCCTCATGGTCTGGACGATCGTCTTCGGCACCGTCGCGCTGGCGCTGGCGATGGTCGCGTCGCGCGACCCGCGTCCGCAGGACCGTCCCACCACCTGGGCGGAGGCGATGGCGGGGGCCGTGGGCGTGTTCTTCCTGATGGCGCTGGCGTATGCGGTGATCCCGAGCGAGTGGATCACGTTCTCCGACAAGTACCTTCGGTGGACACCCGACAAAGTGCTGGTCGGCACGTACCTCATCAAGCCGAACTACCAGCAGCTGCGCGACCTCGTCGTCGTCGTCATCTACAGCATCTTCTTCCTCCTCAACCTCAGGCTCTGGGTGTTGTGGCAGTCGCGACTCGTGCCCAAGCCGGAGCCTGCGGTCGAAGAGGGGAAGGTGCTGCGCACCTCGCGATTCGGCCGACCCGTGAAGTCGAAGGCGTAGGGCGATGGCCAAGACCGATGCGAACCCGCCGATGCCGGACTTCGTCACCGACTACGAGCTCCAAGAAGTCGACCCCGCGTTCCTCACCTCGGCGGTCAAGCCCAAGCAGTTCCTCCACATCGACCAGGC
>DASZGY010000055.1:0-26786 GCA_035938395.1 Acidimicrobiia bacterium | reverse complement strand
ACCTGAAAGCCCTCGCCGGCGGCGGCAAGGCGCAGGCGGTCGTCCAGGCAGACGAAGGCCACCCGCTGCGGCCGTTCGCGGCACCAGATCAGGGCAGCCGCGAGCTGCAGGGAGTCGGCCGCACGCAGCTGGTGGACGGCGAGGAGCCGTAGCGCTCGGGCGCGCACTTCCTCGACCGGCTCGACCTCGAACGCGCGCGCACGCAGGTGATCGAGGACCTGCTGAGCCTGGCGCAGCCCGGAGCGCGGCAGCGTCCCTTCCCGCTGCAGCCGCGCGAGAGCGCTGGCGCATTCGACGACGCCTCCCCACCAGATAACGACCGCCGGGTCGCGCCGCAAGAGTCCCTCGAGACGTTCGCTCGTCGGTTGACGCACCAGGAGTGGAACGAGGGCGGAGCTGTCCCAGAACTTCACCGACCCGACCGCCGCTCGTCGATGAGGCCGCGAAGGGAGAGGCCGCCGGCATCGACGGGCCGTGGCAGGCGCCAGAACTCGTCGTCCAGCACCGTCTCAGCCACGTCGGGCGCGCGCAGGATGCCGGCGCGGACCAGCTCGTCCGTTGCGGCCTCCGGCTCGGCCGATGACAGCGGCGCGATCTTGGCAATTGGCCTGCCGTGTTCCGTCACCAGGATCTCCTCACCGGCCTTGACCCGAGCGAGGGCTTCCGACAACGACGCCTTGAGCTCGGTCACACCCACGCTTCTCATGTGGACCAGACTATCCAGAATGAAATGACCAGTCAAGTCATTTTGTGAAATGGCCGGGCCGGCGACCAGACCGGCGTGCCGGCGTGCAGGAGGACTCTGAGGGCCAGCACGCAGAGGAGTGGACGCGGCGGCAGGACTCCATCCGCGCTGGAACTGACCTCAGTGGCGGGAGGCGGAGTAATCGATGCCGCGCCGCACCTGGGCCATCGCGTCGTCGACCAGCTCGATGGCGCGCACCCGGTGGCCGCCCTTGTCGGGCAGCGCCGCCTGGAGCTCTGCACGTGCCGAACGCAGCTCATCGAGCGCTGCCGCCATGTGCGGCTGGCCGCCGCCGGTTGCACAACCGATGGCAAACGCGGCGCTGAAAGCGAGGGCGGCGCAAAGGCACCGCTTGGGCCACGACATCTGACGCAGGGTATCCATGTTCAGGTCTCCAGTCCGCCTCGCGGTCTCAGTGGGTGCGTTCGTACTCGATGCCCCTGTCGACTTCGGCGATCGCTTCGATGACCCGCTCGATCGCCCTGACGCGATGGCCACCCTTGTCGGGAACGGCGGCGTCGAGCTCGGCCTTGGCCAGGCGAAGGTGCTCGCGCGCCGCAACCATGTGCGGTTGATCGGCGCTTGCCCGGCCGGCGACCAAACCGGCGAGCAGCAGGACGCTGAGGGCCAGCACGCAGAGGACACGGCGGGCGACGGGGTTAGACTGGATCGGCATGGGAACCTCCAGTTCTCCGGCGAAGCGTGATCGCTCCGCCGCCGACGGCAAGACGACGATTTGGCACATGCTTATCACGGCACCTTGCAGCATGCAAGGCGCCGGCTCGTTCGGCGCCGCCTGTCGAAATCGCGCCCTCGGCTCCGACTAACTCATGAAGGCGGGCCCATTCCGGGCCGCTGACCGAAGAGGAGCCAACGTCATGAAATTCATGCTGATGATGAACACCCCGCGCGACGGCTACACCCGTTACCTGAGCTGGCCGAAGCAGGTCCTCGAGGCGAACATCGCCTTCATGAGGGAGTTCAGCAAGAAGCTGAGCGGCGCCGGCGAGCTGGTGGCATCGGAGGGACTGGCATCGCCGCAGCAGGCGAAGCTCGTCCGGGCGGGCACGGACGGCAAGCCGATCACCGACGGCGTCTTCCCCGAGTCCAAGGAGTTCCTGGCGGGCTACTGGATCGTGGACGTCGACAGTCCGGAGCGCGCCTATCAGATCGCGGCGGACCTGGCCGGTGCGCCAGGCGCCGAAGCCGGGACGTTCTGGGTCGAGGTGCGCGAGATCATGCGCGGGCACCAGGACATCAAGTGACGTCATCGCCGCCGGAGCTTGGCGTCGAGCGTCTGCTGCGCGAGCTGGCGCCGCAGGCGCTCGGCGCCGTGGTCCGCCGATTTCGCGACTTCGCCGCGTGCGAGGACGCGGTGCAGGAAGCGTTGCTCGCCGCCGCCGTCCAGTGGCCCGACCAGGGTGTACCGCAGAATCCACGCGCCTGGCTCGTGACGGTCGCGTCCCGACGCGTCACGGACCAGCTCCGAAGCGATCAGGCCCGGCGCCGTCGCGAGGACACGAACGGGGCGCTCGGGCCGCGGGACGAGTTGGAGGTTCCCGACCGGGACGACACGTTGACGCTCCTGTTCCTGTGCTGCCACCCCGCGCTCTCTCCGGCGTCGCAGCTCGCGCTCACGCTGCGGGCCGTCGGCGGTCTCAGCACCGCGCAGATCGCGAGCGCGTTCCTCGTCCCCGAGGCGACGATGGCGCAGCGCATCAGCCGGGCGAAGCAGCGGATCAAGTCGACCGGCATCCCCTTCGACCTGCCGGCGGAGGACGAGCGGGCGGACCGGCTGGGTGTCGTGCTGCACGTCCTCTACCTCGTCTTCAACGAGGGCTACACGGCTACGTCGGGCCCGCATCTGCACCGCACCGACCTGACCGGCGAGGCGATCCGGCTCGCACGAATGGTGCACAGACTGCTCCCGGAGGACGGCGAGGTCGCGGGGCTGCTGGCGCTGATGCTGCTCACGGACGCGCGCCGCCCGGCGCGCACGCGGCCCGACGGCTCGCTGGTCCCGCTCGAGGAGCAGGATCGGACGCGGTGGGATCAGGCGGCGATCAAGGAGGGCGTCGCCCTCGTGACCGACGCGCTGGCGCACGCGCCCATCGGCCCGTACCAGCTCCAAGCGGCGATCGCGGCCGTCCACGACGAAGCCCCCATCGCGGCCGACACCGATTGGCGCCAGATCCTCGCGCTCTACGACCTTCTCGAGCGCCTGGCGCCGAACCCGATGGTCACGCTGAACCGAGCAGTCGCCGTCGCGATGGTCCGGGGCCCGCGCGCCGCGCTCGACGTGCTGGCCACGCTGGACGCCGACGACCGGATGGCGCGCCATCATCGCCTCGCCGCCGTCCGCGCCCACTTGTTGGAGATGGCGGGGGACAGGGCCGCGGCGCGGGCGGGCTACCAGACGGCCGCCCGCCGGACCACGAGCCTGCCCGAGCGGCGCTACCTCGAGTCACGAGCCGCCCGGCTGCGCGACGCCCGATAGATTCCCGCCCGTGGAGTGGCGACTCGAGCTCGTGCAGGTGCCCGTGTCGGACGTGGACCGCGCCAAAGCCTTCTACACCGACAAAGCCGGCTTCAACGCCGACCACGACCACCAGGTGAGCGACGAGATGCGCTTCGTGCAGCTGACGCCGCCCGGATCCCCGACGTCGATCGCGATCGGCACCGGGATCACCGACATGGCGCCCGGATCACTGCAGGGCCTCCAGATGGTCGTGGCCGACATCGAAGCCGCGCGCGCCGAGCTGGTCGCGCGGGGTGTCGATGTCAGCGACGTGCAGCACTTTCCCTGGGGATCGTTCGTCTTCTTCAGCGATCCCGACGGAAACGGCTGGTCGGTCCAGGCAATCCCGCGCGGCTAGCCGCGCGCGGCGCGTGCGTCCGCGAAAAGGAGCGGGGGGCGGCCGCCGACCGCTCCTTTGTTGGACACCGTGCCCCTCATGGCGCGGCGGGCTTACGTCTGCAGCGGAAGGATCTCGCGGGCCGCGTCGTCGAGCTCGGCGGCCCATGACCCCGGGTCGTGCGCGGGCACGAGGACCAGCTTCGAGAAGCCGTGCTCGAGGAACTGCTCGAGGCGGTCCCGGAGCGCGGAGAACCCGACGGGCACGAGCTCGCCGGGATCGACATCGGGCCGGCGGGCCTTGATCCCTGCCGCGAGAAGCTCGGGGATCTCGTCGCGCGTGTAGATCACGAGCGCGCCGTAGTGCTCGTCCTCGATCTCGCGACCGGCGTCGGCCGCGGCCTCCTCGACGACGACGCGTCCCGCCGCCACCTCCGCCGGGGTCGAGAAGCTCGGGAGCCAGCCGTCGCCGAGGCGCCCCACGCGCCGCAGCTCGCTCTTCGCCCGGCCGCCGAGCCACACGTCGGGCGGTTGCTGCACGGGCTTGGGCCGGACGGAGAGGGCGCGGTACGAGAAACGGGGCCCGTCGTGGTCGACGTCGTCCTCGGTCCACAGCCGCCGGACGAGCGGGAGCGCCTCGTCGAACCACGCGGCGCGCTCGTCTCGCGCGACGCCGAACGCCTGCTGCTCCGACGGGTTGGCGACCCCGAGGCCGAACGCGGGGAGCGTCCGCCCGCCGGAGAGCCGGTCGAGGCTCGCCCACTCCTTGGCGACGACCGCCGGGTTGCGTCCCGGGAGCACCTGCACGCTCGTGCCGAGCTTGAGCTTCCGGGTCCGGCCGGCGGCGAAGGCCAGGCCCACCATCGGGTCGGGGGCGTCGCCGGTGAGCCGCTCCGAGAGCCACAGCGAGTCGAAGCCGCGCCCTTCGAGACCGTCGACCAGGTCGCCGAAGCCGGCGTCGTCGCGCAGCCCCTGGACGCCGAGCCCGTACCCGATGCGAACCTTCACGGCGAGCTGGGCTGGTACGGCCGGAGCTCCCGCCGGGCGATCTGCTGCTTGTGGACCTCGTCGGGCCCGTCGACCAGGTGCAGCGTCCGGGCATGCGTGTACATCGCGGCCAGCGGCCAGTCGTCGGACACGCCGGCGCCGCCGAAGAGCTGGATCGCGCGGTCGATCACGGTCGTGGCGAGGCGCGCCGCGACCACCTTGATCGCGGCGATCTCGAACCGGGCGCCCTTGTTCCCGACCGTGTCCATCAGCCATGCGGCCTTCAGCGTGAGCAGGCGGGCCTGCTCGATCTCGATGCGGGACTCGGCGATGCGGTCCTGCACGACGCCTTGCTCGGCGAGGGGCTTCCCGAACGGGCTGCGCACCCAGGCCCGCTCGCACATCAGCTCGAGCGCCTTCTCGGCCAGTCCGATCGCCCGCATGCAGTGATGGATCCGGCCGGGCCCCAACCGCGCCTGTGCGATGGCGAACCCGCCGCCATCCTCGCCGAGCAGGTTCGACGCCGGGAGGCGCACGTTCTCGTACAGAGTCTCGCAATGGCCGCCGCCGGCGTCGTGACCGAACACGGGAAGCGTGCGCACGACCCGAACGCCGGGAGCGTCCATCGGCACCAGGATCATCGACTGACGGTGGTACGGGTCCGCCTCGGGGTTCGACACGCCGAGGAGGACGGCGACCTTGCAGCGCGCCGACGCCGCGCCGCTCGTCCACCACTTGTGCGCGTTGACGACGTAGTCGTCGCCGTCGCGTTCGATGCGGCTCTGGAGGTTGGTGGCGTCGGAGCTCGCCACCCACGGCTCGGTCATCGCGAAGCACGAGCGGATCTCGCCGTTCAGCAGCGGCAGCAGCCACTCCTCCTGCTGCTGGGCGGTGCCGAACTCGGCGAGGATTTCCATGTTGCCGGTGTCGGGCGCGGAGCAGTTCGTCGCCTCCGCCGCGAGCAGGTTGCGTCCCATCAGCTCGCACAGCGGCGCGTAGTCGAGGTTCGACAGGCCCGCGCCCCACTTCGGGTTGGGAAGGAACAGGTTCCACAGCCCGCGCTGGCGCGCTTCGGTCTTGAGGTCCTCCATGACGGGCGGGTGGAAGTGCGGGTCGCCCGATTCCTCGACCTGCCGCGCGTATACGGGCTCGGCCGGCACGACGTGCGTGTCGATGAAGTCGCGCAGCTGCTTCTGGAGCTCGAGCGACCGGGCGCTGAACTCGAAGTCCATCAAGCAACTCCTTTGTCGCCGTCGTCGCACGCTACCCCCACATCCGGACGGCCGGCGGCGTAGAACTACTGGCGTGAGACCGCTCTTCGAGGGGCTGCTCCTCGCGGTGACGTGGGTCATCGGGTGGGTGCTGCTCTGGCGCGTGCCCCGACTGCCGGCCGCCTCGAGCCGCGCTCCCGGCCGGCGGGTGTCCATCGTGATTCCGGCACGCAACGAGGCCCACCGCCTCCCGGGTCTGCTCGCCGCGCTCGGCGCCCAGACGCGCCCCGCCGACGAGGTGCTCGTCGTCGACGACCACTCCGATGACGACACCGCGGTCATCGCCGACGCCGCCGGTGTCGACGTCGTCGCCGCCCCGCCGCTTCCCGACGGCTGGACCGGGAAGACGTGGGCGTGCTGGACCGGCGCGCAGCGCACGACAGGCGACGTGCTCGTCTTCCTCGACGCCGACACCGAGCCCGAACCCGACTTGATCGGACGCTTGCTCGACGCACTCGATCACCGAGACGGGCTGCTGTCGGTGATGCCGTACCACCGCATGCAGCGACAGTACGAGCGCCTCTCGGCCTTCTTCAGCGTGATCTCGCTCATGGGCGTGGGCGCGGCATCGGCGCGCCGTTCGGCGCCCGTCACGGGAGCGTACGGCCCGTGCTTGGCGTGTGACCGCCGTGACTACGACGCCGTCGGCGGTCACGAAGCGATACGCGGCGCGGTCGTCGACGACGTGGCAATGACGCAGCAGTTCCGCCACGCCGGGTTGCCCGTGCGCGTCGTCGGCGGGCGCGGCGCGATCGGTTTCCGCCTCTACGGCGGCGGCCTGCGCGACCTGGTCGAGGGTTGGAGCAAGAACTTCGCGTCCGGCGCCGGGTCAACTCCCGTGCTGCGCTTCCTGCTCGTGTTCGCGTGGGTGGTCGGCGTGGGCACCGCGGCGCAGGCGCCGGTGCGCGAAGCGGTGGCGGAGCTCGGCGGGTGGTCGGGTCCCGGAGTCGTCTTGTGGATCGGGTTCGTCGCCTTCGTGGTGCAGCTGGCCGTGCAACTCCGCCCGCTCGGCAACTACACGTGGGCGGCCGCGCTGTTCCCCATACCGCTGGCCGCGTGGTTCGTCATCTTCTTCCGGTCGATCGTGCTCACCGCGCGCGGGCAGGTCCGGTGGAAGGGGCGGGCCGTCGCGGTGCGACCCGAGCGCGTGAAACGGTGAGCGCCCTCGCGACGCGGCGCAATCTGCTTCTCGTGCTGATCGACGCCGGCGTGTGGGCGTCCTGGAGCGCGGTGTGCGGGTACGTCGCCCACCGCATTCCGCCGTCGCGGCTTTCGCGTGACCGGGGGCTCTTGCGCATCCGCGGCTTCGAGGCCGGCGGGCGCTTCTACGAGCGATGGCTGCGCATCAAACGGTGGAAGGACCGACTTCCCGAAGCCGGCGCGCTGTTCCGGGGCGGATTCTCGAAGCGACGCGTGCGCGTCGGGGACCGCGCGTACCTCGAGCGCTTCGCCGTCGAGACGCGGCGGGCCGAGCTGACGCACTGGTTGATCCTCGCCGCGATCCCATGGTTCTTCTTGTGGAACCCGTGGTGGTTGGGGCTGGCGATGGTCGGCTACGGGATCATCGCCAACGTCCCGTGCCTGGCCATTCAGCGCTACAACCGGGCTCGTCTGTTGCGTATGATCCCCCGGCCATTCGCAGCACGGACGGCTTGATTCGTTCACCGTCCGTTCGTTCCTGGGTTACGTTGATCGCCCCATGGTGCATCTGACCGGTACTTACTCCGATGTCGATCGTTCGGCCGACCCCGTTGGGGCGGCCGAATGGATGGACACGATGTGCGACTGGCCGTTCATTCGCGCCTACAAGGAGCGGACGGTCGACCTTCTGCACGTCAAGCCGGGCGCCCGCCTGCTGGACGTCGGGTGCGGGACCGGTCACGACACCCGCGCGCTCGCGACGAGCGCGGGCCCCGACGGGGTCGCGGTCGGTATCGACGCGTCGGCCGTCATGCTCAAGACGGCTCGGACGCGCGGCGGGGCCTATCTGCAGGCCGACGCCCGTGCGCTGCCCTACGAGGACGGTGCATTCGACGGCACGCGCATCGACCGCGTGCTCCAGCACGTCGCCGGGCCCGAGGACGCAGTCCACGAGGTCGCGCGAGTCACCCGCTCGGGCGGGCGACTCGTCGCCATCGACCCCGATCAGGACACGCTCGTCGCCGACGTGTCCGATCCCGAGTTGCTCGGCAAGGTCAAGGAGTTCCGGCGGGACCGCAACCTGTGCAACGGCACCATCGGCCGGCAACTGCCGCGCCTGTTCCGGCGGGCGGGACTCGTCGACGTGGAGTGCGAGGCGGCGACGCTCGTGCTCACCGATCCGCGTGATGCGTTCGGCTTCGCGACGTGGCCCCGGCTGATGCACGCCGAGGGGCTCCTCACCGACGACGAGGTCGCCCGCTGGGAGGCCGACGTGCACGCCGCCGTCGCCGATGGCGTGTTCCTCTACGCCGTCACGTTCTTCATCACCAGCGGCTCGAAGCCCTGACGCGCGCCCCGAGGCGGAGCGCGGCGCCTAACGACGCGGCACGACGTCCGGACTGTCATCGACAGGCACCCGCACCGGCACGAAGGCCTCCGCGTCCCCCGGAGCGACGGTCCCGACGACCACGTCGTCCTCCGCCGGTCGCGCTCGACGATCGAAGGCGACGGTGGCGACGAGCGCGCCCAGCGCGCCTGCGATGCAGATCACGAGGAACGCGGCGTGGAATCCGTCGAGGCCCACTTGCGAGACGAGCACGGTCGACACCGCGGCCACGCCGGCGGCGCCGCCGATCTCGCGCATGGTCTCGACCAGGCCGGCGGCCAATCCGGTGGCCGAGTCGGTGACGCCCGAAAGCGCGCCGATCTGCACGGAAGGGGCGCACAGCCCGATCGCGACCCCTGCGAGCAGGAGAGCCGGGAGCAGATCCGTCACGTAGTCGGCGTTGGCGGGCACCCGCGTCAGCCAGAGGACTCCGATCGCCAGAAGGGAGAGCCCGGTGATGAGGAGCCGGCGCACGCCGAATCGAGCAACGAGCTGGGCGCCGGTAAAGGCGGACGCAATGAATGCGGTCACCGAGGTCGCGAGCCAGGACACGCCGGTCTGGGTTGCCGAGTAACCGAGGACCTGCTGCATCAGGAGCGAGCCGAGGAAGATGAAGGAGAAGAAGGCGCTGAAGGTGAAGAACGCCGAGAGGTTGGCTGCGACGAGCGTGCGGTTCCGCAGCGCGGTGGCCGGGACCAGGGGATGGCTGGCACGCGCCTCGACCCGCACGAACGTGGCGAGCAGCAGCGCGGCCGCTCCGAACAGCACCAGCGTCGAGGCCGACGTCCAGCCGTAGTCGGCGCCCCGGTTGAGTGCGTACACGAGCAGCAGCAGCCCGCCGGTCACCGTGGTCGCGCCGGCGACGTCGAAGCGCGCCGCGCCCCGCTGCGCCCGGTCGGCGAGGAGGAACACGGTGGCGAGCCCGATGAGGACGATGCCGACGGGAACGTTGATGAAGAACACCCAGCGCCAGCCGGGCCCGTCGGTCAGCAGCCCGCTGGCGATGACACCGACCGTCGCCGACGTCCCGCCCACTGCGCCGTAGATCCCGAGGGAGCGGTTCCGCTCCTGACCCTCGGAGAAGGTGACGGCCAGGATCGACAGCGCAGCCGGCGCCACGAGCGCGGCGCCGAAGCCTTGGACCCCCCGCGCTGCGATCAGGAACCCGATCGACTGCGAGATGCCCGCCAGGAACGAGGCGCCCGTGAAGATGGTCAGCCCGGTGAGGAGGATCCGTCGCCGCCCGAGCAGGTCGGCCAACCGCCCGCCGAACAGGAGGAACCCACCGAGCATCAGCCCGTAGGCAATGACGACCCACTGCAGGGTGCTCTGGCTGACGCCGAGGTCGCGTTGGATGGACGGCAGAGCCACGTTCACGATCGCCACATCGAGGACGACCATGAATTGCGCGGCGCAGGTGAGCGCCAGGATCACGTTCTTCGTGCCGGCACGGGCGGTGGTGGCCATGTCGCCTCCTCGCTCTCGGGGGGTTTGCCAGAACGACGAACGGCGAGCCGCCGAATCGACACCCTTGTTGCTTGAAGCCAGTGAGCTTGTTTTTAACAAGGAAACTTGTGAAAGTCAAGGTTGAGGGGCATACTGGTGGTGTGACACGTGGCTACGGTCAGTTCTGTGGTCTGGCCCGGGCGCTGGACCTGGTGGGGGGGCGGTGGGCCCTGCTCGTCGTCCGCGATCTCCTCACCGGCCCGAAGCGCTTCTCGGAGCTGCAGGAAGGTCTGCACGGGATTCCCACGAACGTGTTGACCTCACGCCTCCGCGAGCTCGAGGACGCAGACATCGTCGAGCGCCGGGTGCAGGCGCACCCGGGTGGGGGCGTCGCCTACGCGCTCACCGAGTACGGCCTCGAGCTGGAGGAGCCGGTGCTCCGGCTCGGGTTCTGGGGCGCGAAGACGATGGGTGAGCCGGGCGAGGGCGATTTCATCAGCGTGGAATCCCTGGCGCTCGCCCTCCGCGGTGCCTTCCGCCCCGACAAGGCGCGCGGTCCGCAGCGCCTCTACGAGCTGCGGGTCGACGGCAAGCCGCTGCGAATCGCGGTGAAGGGTGGACGCGTGTCCGTCCCGGCGGAGTCGCCGAAGGAGCCGGACGTCGTGCTCGAGACCGGGCCCGGAGTGATGAGCGAGCTGCTCTCCGGAACGCTTCCCGTCGACGACGCGATCACCTCCGGACAGCTGCGCGTGGATGGCGAGCGCGCTGAGGCGAGACGATTCGTGGAGATGTTCCTGTTCCCGTCCACCCAGGACGCGACCGTCTAATCCGTCACTCGTCGCGTCGATCCAGTCGGCGGTGCGTGACCGTCAGGTGGTAGCGGTGGCCTTCTGCGCCTGGTGGAACGTCGGCGCCGGTGCGTCCTTGAGCGGCGGATTCGCCTCGGTCAACATCTGCTGCGCGTCCTCGCGGTCGGCGTCCGTGAAGGCTTGCGTGGTCGCGCAGAACTCCACCAGGGTCCCGTTCGGGTCGATCGCGTAGATCGACGTGCACCAGCCGTGATCGATCTCGGCGACGTCGTGACCGGCGTCGAGCCAGCGACGCTTGTGCGACTCGATCCCTGCGAGGTCGCCGGCGTCGAAGGCGAGGTGGTTGGTCCAGATCGGTAGGCCCAGCCCGGCGGAGAGCGACGGCTCGAACTCGGCGGGCACGTTCTCGTCGTCGTGGATGTCCCAGAACGCGATGAGCCCCTGGCCGTGCGTGTCGTAGAAGAGGTGCCGGGCCCAGCCGCCCCCGTCGGTCGCGGCCGCCTCGACCTTCACCAGGTCGAAGCCCATGGCCTCCGTGTAGAAAGCGTGGGTCGCGGCCACGTTCCGAGTTGCGACTGCGACATGGTGAAAGCCCATCGTGCCCTCCCGACTCCGAGGGCCACCAGCATCGCGCGGGAGGCAGCGTGGACGAGAGCAACGTTCATCCCGACCCCATCGTGCAATTCCGGGCCTGGTTCGACGAAGCCGTGGCGGCGGGAGTTCGCGAGCCCGACGCGATGACGATCGCGACCGCTGGCCGCGGCGGCCTGCCGTCGGCGCGGACCGTGTCGCTCCGAGGGTTCGACGAGCGGGGCTTCGCGTTCTACACGAACTACCGGAGCCCGAAGGCCCGCGACCTCGACGAGAACCCGCGCGCCGCGATCGTCTTCCACTGGCGCGAGGTCGAACGGCAGGTGCGGGCGCCGGGGACGGTCGCGCGGCTGTCACGTGAGGAATCGCTGGCGTACTGGCGCAACCGCCCGCTCGGGAGCCGCCTCAGCGCGCTGATCTCGCCCCAGAGCGAGGTCGTCGCCGATCGGGCCGAGCTCGAAGCGGCGTACGAGGCGGCCGCCACCCGGTACGGCGACGACCCGCCGCTGCCGGAGTTCTGGGGTGGCTTCGTCGTCACCCCGGTCGAGGTCGAGTTCTGGGAGGGTCGGCCGAACCGGCTGCACGACCGGATCCGGTACCGCCGCGTCGATGACGAGTGGGTGCGAGAACGGCTGGCGCCGTGAGCGCGGCTGCTCGAGTTCAGCAGCTCGCCGAGGCGGCCACCGCCGGGCCTGCGGCGCTCGCCGAGTTGCCGGGCTCGTCGGACGCGTCGACCCGCCACGTGATCGTGCCGTCGGCCGTATAGGGGCCGATCGGCGCCTCGAACGCCCCGCCGGTGGCCGTCATGCGCTTGCGCACCTCGGCGCCGGACGTGTCGACGAACACGAGCTCGACCGATGCAAGGTGGCCCCCGGGATCGACGACGCTGGCCAGGGCCGAGGTGGTCGGCTGTTTCGGACCGATGCATCCCAAGACGGTGGCGAGGTTGTACACGAACGGCGGGCGTGTGTCGGGCCCCGGTGCGGCGGTGGTGACCGGAGGAGCGGTCGTCGGCGGGGCGCTCGTGGGGGGCGGCTGCCTCCGGGCCACGGCGGCCCTTGCCTCGGCGGCGAACGACCGCGTGTCACGGCCGAACCCGCGGAAGTTGGCGAAGACAGCGCCGACGAACAGCGCCGCGATCACGATGACGGCGGCGCGGACGAGGCGGCGGCGCTGCGGGTACATCGAGCGTGGGAACCCGTTGCGACGGAGCCGGGGCGGCGGAGGCACCAGGCTCTCGACTTCGTCGTATGCGTCGTACTCCCGGGCGGTGGGCTCGACTTCGCCTTCCTCCGGGGTCGCAGCTTCGACCGCGGCCGCCATCTCGATCGGCTCGGTCGGCTCACCCGCGTCGTCGGCGACGGCGGTCGGCGGAGGGGTCGCGTCGCGCGTCGCCGCGGTCGTGTCGCCGGTCGCGGTCGTCGGCACGTCGGGCGGGGACTGGCCGAGCACGGCCGCCGTCCATTCGGGCGGGCCGAGCACCGACCACAACAGGTCGACCCGGTCCAGAACCTCGTCGCGGACCTCGGGCGGCGCCGGTTCCGCCGGAACCTCGCCGATGAGCTCGATGGCGTTCGGCTGGTCTTCGCGCCACAACGAGCAGGTCCGGCACACGTCGACGTGCGCGGCGACGTGTCGGAGCCACTTGTCCGGGTGGGCTTCGTCCTCGCCGGCGATCAACTTCTTCAGCCGCCCGCAGCCGGGACGGGCCAGGCGCGCCACCAAGAGGGCGCTCAGCTGCCGTTCGATCTTCTCGTCGAGGTCGCGCACGAGCGCGGCGGCGTGCGGGGGAGAGACGCCCAGTGTGTCCGCCAGCGCCGGGTTGTCGAGCGGCTGGCGAGCGCGGAGGTCCAACAGGATCCGGTCCTTGCCCGGCAACCACGACGCCGCCTCCCACACGATGGAGGTCGCGCCGTCCGACGCGGCTTTGCCGGTGGCGCCGTCGAACTCGGCGTGCTCGTCGACGCCCATCGGGATGTCGCGCCCGAGCAGCTGCTGGCGCGCCAGCGCGAACAGCCACGGCTCGAGCTTCTCCGGTCGCCGCAGCCGGTACAGCTCGAGTGCCGCGAGCACGAACGTGTCCACCATGGCGTCGAACGCGTCTTCGGAATCGCGCAGCACCGACGCGCAGAGGTCGTAGAGACGGTCGGCGTAGCCGTCGTAGATCTCCGAGAGGGCGCCTCGATCACCCGATCGCGCCGACGCCACGAGCTCTGCATCGGTCAGCATCGTGACGACAGCCTAGATGGGCGACTCGATTCGTCGCGAGCGCAACGGCGCTCTCGGACCGGATCCGGGGTAGACAATCGGCCGTGACGGCGGGGGCGTGGTCGCTGCTGGTGGTGGCGGCGATCCTGGCCGTCGGCGATTGGGTGGCCGTCGCACGCGGGATCGAGCGCCTCGAGTACGTGTGCAAGCCGGGCGCGCTGGCTGCGCTGATCGGCGTGGCGCTGACCCTCGATCCGGCCCACGGCGACGTGCGGGCCTGGTTCGTCGTCGCCCTCGCGCTGTCACTCGCCGGAGACGTCTTCCTGATGCTGCCGTCCGATCGGTTCGTCGCCGGGTTGGCCTCGTTCCTCCTCGCCCACGTCGCGTACGTGATCGGCCTCACCCGGCACGGCGGCTCCGCCGGCGCGCTCCTCGTCGCGGCCGTTCCCGTGGTCGCCGTGGCCGGCCTGCTCGGCGCACGCTTCCTCCGGGCTGCGCGCGCGGCGGGTCACCGGGAGCTCGTCGGCCCGCTCGTCGCGTACATGGCGGTGATCGCGGCGATGGTCACGTGCGCCGTCGCCTCGGGCAACCTGCTCGCCGCCGCCGGCGCGGCCCTGTTCATGGGCTCCGACGCGCTGATCGCAGAGACCCGCTTCGTCGGTCCCAGGAAGTGGGCTCCGGTCGTCATCATGGTGACGTATCACCTGGGGCAGGCCGGCCTCACGCTGTCGCTCGTCCACGGATAGGAGAAGCAATGCGCAAATCGATCGACGACGCCGTCGACGACCATCCTCCCGACGACGACGAGCGACCGCCGGTGTCGTGGGCGGTCGCCGTGTCCGACGACTGCGACGCGTGCGGCGCCGGCGAGCTGCGGGTCGTGCTGACCGTCGAGGAGCAGGGTCGTGCCGGCTACGGCCTCGTCGCACACCTTGCGCCCGACACCGCCCGTCGCCTGCGCGTCGCCCTCGCCGCCGCGCTGCGCGAGCTCGGTGAGGACGCCGGCCCCTAGGGCAGCTACAGCAGCAGCGGAGCCTTGGTACGGGGCGTGGCGGCGGCGAGGTCGCGGCGGTGCTCGGCGATCTGGTCGACGGAGATCATGGCGACCCGATGCTCGGCGGCGAACAGCTCGAGGAACGGCAACCGTGCGGGCGAGCCGTCGTCCTGGAGCACCTCGCAGATCACGGCCACGGGCGGGAGACCGGCGAGGCGGGCGAGGTCGACGGCCGCTTCGGTGTGGCCGCGCCGCTCGAGCACGCCGCCGGCGCGGGCGCGCAGCGGGAACACGTGGCCGGGACGCACGAAGTCGCCGCCGCGGCTGGCAGCGTCGAGGACCTTGCGGATCGTCGTGGCCCGGTCCTCGACGCCGATGCCGGTGCCGGCGCTGGCGTGATCGATCGTCACGCAGAACGCCGTGTCGCACGTCGCCCGCCCGGCCGGGATCATCGGATCGATGTCGAGCTCGTCGAGACGTCCGGAGTCGCAGGGCATGCAGACGAGCCCGCGGGCCCAGCGCAGCATGAAGTTGACGGCTTCCCCCGTCACCCAGCTGGCGGCCATCGTGAGGTCGCCCTCGTTCTCGCGGTCTTCGTCGTCGACGACGAGCACCATCTCGCCTCGACGAATACGCCGCAACGCCTCGTCGATCGTGGACAGCTCCATTGCTGTGCTCCTCAGTTCGGGACTCGCTCGGGTTGCGCTGCCGCTCCGGGCAGCGTCACGACCATGCGGCAGCCGTGCGGCTCGCGACGTTCGGGACGGATGTCGCCACCGTGGAGGTCGACGATCCACTGCGCGATCGCCAGGCCGAGCCCGGCGCCACCGTCACTCGACGCCCGCGCCGTGTCGGTTCGGTAGAAGCGTTCGAACACGCGCGCCTCTTCGACCTCGGCGATGCCGGGGCCCTCGTCGCACACTTCGATCGTCACGGTGGAGCTCGGTGCCGAGCCGTGGCCGGGTCCGTGGCCATTGGCCGCGCGCCGCGCCCGAACCTCCACCCGCCCGCCGGTGGGCGTGTAGCGCACGGCGTTCTCGAGCAGGTTCGCGACCACCTGGTGCACGCGCTCGGGATCGCCGTCGGCGGTGAGCCCGGGCGTCTCGACGACGACGGCGACGTCGACGCCGGGCGCATGGAGCTGCTGCTCCCGCACCGCGTGCTCGAGGACGGGCTTCACGTCGAACTCGCTCCAGTCGAGCGGCACCGCTCCCGACTCCAGCCTCGACAGGTCGAGGAGCTGGGTGACGAGCCGGCCGAGCCGCTCGACCTGGGCGAGCATCGTGCGGAAGGTCTGCGGGTCGGGATCCTCGACCCCGTCGACGAGGTTCTCGAGGACCGCTTGCAACGCTGCGATCGGCGTGCGCAGCTCGTGCGACACGTTCGCGACGAGGTCGCGGCGCACGCGGTCGGTTTCGGCGAGCTCGGCCGCCATCTTGTTGAACGCCCTCGCCAGCTCGCCCACCTCGTCCCGCGACGTCGCGGCGACGCGGCTGTCGTAGTTGCCCTTGGCCATGGCCCGGGCCGCGTCGGACATCTCCCGCAACGGTGAGGTCATCCCACGAGCGAGGAACCGCACCATCACGAGAGCCAGCGAACCGGCGATGATGCCGCTGACCGACGGCCAAACACCCGCCTTGAGGCACAACCAGAACACGAACACGGTCACCGCGACCGCGGAGAAGATGACGGCGCCGAGCTTGATCTTGAGGGAGTAGACCGTGTCGAGCGGCCGGCGCGGGCTCACGATCGTCCCCGGGCGCCGCCGGACGCGGCGGCGAGCGCGTTGTCGTCGGCCGCGTAGCCCACACCGTGGACGGTGCGGATCACGTCGGGACCCAACTTGCGCCGGACGGCTCGCACGTGCGAGTCGACCGTGCGCGCGCCCGACCCGTCGTGGTAACCCCACACCTGCAGGAGCAGTTGCCCGCGCGTGAACACCTGGCCCGGGTGAGAAGCGAGGTGCGCCAGTAGCTCGAACTCGGTGGGCGTGAGATGCACGGTCTCGCCGTCCCGGCGGACGCGTCGGGTGGCGAGGTCGAGCTCGACGCCCGCCACGAGCAGCATCTCGTCCGGCTTGGCGGCCGCGGCGCCGGCGCGATCGACGCGTCGCAACAGCGCATGCACCCGCGCGACGAGCTCGCGCGGGCTGAAAGGCTTCGTCAGGTAGTCGTCGGCGCCGACCGCCAGGCCGACGACCTTGTCGGTCTCCGAGTCGCGCGCGGTCAGCATGAGCACCGGCACGGGCCGGTCGTGCTGGATGCGGCGGCACACCTCGAGGCCGTCGAGGCCCGGCAGCATCAGGTCGAGGACGACGAGGTCGGGACGGAGGCGCTCGCACACCTCGACGCCGCCCGGCCCGTCGTCGGCGATCTCGACGACGAAGCCCTCACTGCGCAGCCGCGCCGCGACCGCCGACGCGATCGAAGCTTCGTCTTCGACCACGACGATCGTGCGGGCCGGGGCGGCAGCCGCAGGAACCGGAGGCATTGCACGACAGGATAAGGAACGGGTTTCGCGGAGTCTTGCCAGGCGTGTGGAGATTCGGTGCAGATGGCGCGGCCGGATGGCCGGTCAGGCGGTCAGGGGGTCAGGGGGTCAGGGGGACGATCGCGGCGGGGTCGGCGGCGAGGCGGACGGGATCCCCGGTCGCCGGGATGCGATCGCCGGTGACCGCCACCTCCAACGACGGCGCGTCGGCGACCTTCACCTCGAGCAGGAAGTGATCGCGGCGAAACGTGCGAGCCGTGACGACGCCGGCGATCGGGCCTTCCGGGTCGAGGCGCAGCGAATCGGGACGTACCGCGACGCGGCCGACGCCCAACGCGTCCGTGACGTTGTATCCGAGGAAGCGCGCGACGAACTCGTTGGCGGGGTGCTCCCACACTTCGATCGGCGAACCGAGCTGCTCGATGCGGCCGTCGTGCATCACGGCGACGCGGTCGGCGAGCGCAAACGCCTCGTCGTGGTCGTGGGTGACGTAGAGCGAGGTGAGGCCGAGGCGGGTGAAAAGCTCGCGCAGCTCGACCATGAGCCGCTCCCGCAGCGCGCGGTCGAGCGATCCGAGTGGCTCGTCGAGCATGAGCAGGCGCGGCGCGGGCGCGATCGCCCGGGCGAGCGCGACCCGCTGCTGCTCGCCGCCCGACAGCTCTGCGACCCGTCGGTGCTCGTACCCGGCCAACCCCACGAGCGTCAGCAGCTCGCCGGCGCGCGCGGCGGCCTGCGCGGCCGGCACGCCGTGCATGCGCAGCCCGAACGCGACGTTGCCGAGCACGTCGCGATGCGGGAACAGCGTGTGGTCCTGGAACATCAGGCCCAGCTGGCGGCGGTGCGGAGGGACGCCCGTGAGGTCGTCGCCGTCCCATACGACGCGGCCGCGCACGGGCGGCTCGAGGCCGGCGACGGCGCGGAGCAGGGTGCTCTTGCCGCTGCCGCTCGGTCCGAGAACCGACACGACTTCGCCGTCTTCGACGACGAGGTCGATGCCGTCGAGCGCGACGGTGTCGCCGTATCGGACTTCGAGCGCCTCGACCCGCAACATCAGAACTCGCCGATGTCGGCGAAGCGGAAGCGCTCGATGGCGAAGATCGCGGCCGCGGTCACTGCCATCAGGATGACGCTCGCCGCCATGGCGGCGCCGAAGTTCAACGGCCCGGGCTGGCCGAGCAAGCGGAAGATGACGACGGGGAGCGTCGGGTAGTCGGGGCGGGCGATGAAGATCGTCGCGCCGAACTCGCCGAGCGAGATGGCGAACGCGAAGCCCGCGGCCACGAGCATCGCCCGCGCCACGATCGGGAGGTCGATCTCCCGCCAGACCCGCCCCGGCGGCGCGCCGAGGAGCGCGGCCGCCTCGCGCAGACGCTCGTCGATGGACCGCAGCACCGGGATCATGACCCGCGCGACGAACGGCGCCGCGACGAGCGCGTGCGCGATCGGGATCAGCGCGGGCGAGCCGCGCAAGTCGAACGGCGGCCGGTCGAGCGCGATCAAGAAGCCGAAACCGATCGTCACCGCCGACACCCCGAGGGGCAGGAGCAGCAGCGTGTCGAGGCCGCGTGGCGGCCCCACCCCGCGGCCGGGCCCGGCGATCGCGAACGCGGCCAGCCCCCCGATCACGAGGGCGATCACGGTCGCGATCGACGCGAACACGACCGAGTTGCGCACGGCTTCGATCGGAGGCACGAAGACCGTGCTCGTCCGGCGGAGCTCCGACAACGCCCGGTAGAACCCGAAGCTGTATCCGCCGGCGGTGTCGAACGAGCGCTGGACGAGGACTGCGATCGGGCCACCGAGCAGCACCGCCATCAGTCCGAGGTTGACGCCGACCATGGCGCGTTCGCCGGCGGTCCGAGGCCGGCGGGACGTCTCCGCGCTCGCCCGCAGCCGCAACGCCTGGGCCCGACGGCCTTGCGCGCGTCCGGCGACCAGCAGGACAGCGACGACCGCGGCCAGCTGCACGATCGACAGCGCGGCCGCTTGGGGCAGGTCGAGGAACTGCACGGTCTGGCGGTAGATCTCGGTCTCGAGCGTCGAGTAGCCCGGCCCACCGAGGATCAGGATCACGCCGAAGGACGTGAACGTGAACAGGAACACGATTGCGGCTGCGGCTGCGATCGCCGGTCGGAGCGCCGGCAGGGTGACGGCGCGGAACGTCTGCCACCGTCCGGCGCCGAGCACCCGTGCCGCGTCCTCCTGACGAGGGTCGAGGTGCGACCACAGACCGCCCACGATCAGCACCACGACCGCGTAGTTGAAGAACACGTGCGCGAGCAGGATGGCGGCAACCGACTGGTCGAGGCCGAGGAACCCGAGCGGGCCGCCCTCGCCGAGCAGCGCGAGGAACGCGGAGCCGACGACCACCGTCGGCAGGACGAACGGGACGAGGACCGCCGCCCGCACGAGTCGCTTTCCCCGGAACTCGTACCGTGCGAACACGTACGCGCCGGGGAGCGCGACGAGCACCGTGAGCGCGGTCGACACCGTCGCCTGCCAGATCGTGAACCACGCCACGTCCCGCAGGTGCGGGTCGGTGACGACCGCGCCGAGCGGGCTGAGGTCCAGCGTCCCGCCCGGTGTCAGTCCCCGTCCGATGATCGACCCCACCGGGTACACGAAGAACACGCCCAGGAACGCCAGCGGCACCGCGAGCAGGAGCCCGCGTGCGACTCGCCGCCGGTCGATGCGTGCGGAGGGGGACATATGGACCCCCAGCGCACGCATCATGGCCCTGCATTCATCGGACGACGGTGTTGGTCCACTCGTCGATCCATTGGTCGCGGTTGCGTGCGATCTCGTCGGGCGGCAGCGCGAACGGCGTCGGGGCGACCTTGGCGAACTTCACGAACGCGGTCGGGAGCTTCGTGCCGTCGCGGGCGGGGAACACGTACATCTGGAGCGGCATGTCGCGCTGGAACCGGTCCGACAGCATGAAGTCCACGAGCTTCTTCGCCGCCTTCTCGTGCGCGGTGCCCTTCATGATGCCGACGAACTCGATCTGCCGGAAGCACGTGTTGAGCAGTGCGCCGGTCGGCGGCTGACTCGGCGCGGGGTGGGCGTTCACGACCTCGGCCGGCGGGCTGCTCGCGTACGACACGACCAGCGGGTAGTTCCCTTTGCCGGCGCTCCCGGAGAACTCGGTGTTGTACGCCTGCTCCCAGCCGTCGACGACCTTCACGTCGTTGTTGCGGAGCTTCTCCCAGTAAGCGCGCCAGCCGTCGGGCCCGAACTTGGCCACGGTGGCGAGCAGGAACGCGAGCCCTGGCGACGACGTCGCCGGGTTCTCGACGACGAGCAAGCCCTTGTATTGCGGCTTCGTCAGATCGTCGAGCGTGTTGGGGGCGGACAGCTTCTTCTTCTCGAAGTACTTCCGGTCGAAGTTGAGACACACGTCCCCGGTGTCGACCGGGCTCACGCGGTTCCGGGGGTCGAGCTGGAGGTCCTTGGAGATGTGGTCGAGCTGGGGGGACCGGTAGGGGATGAAGAGACCCTCGTCGAGGGCCCGGCTCAGCAGCGTGTTGTCGACGCCGAAGAACACGTCGCCGAGGGGATTGCTCTTGGTGAGGATCGCCTGGTTGACGGCCGCGCCGGCGTCGCCCGACGGCAGCACGTCGACCTTCACGCCCGTCTCCTTCGTGAATTGGCGCATGACGCTCTTCGACACGTTGAACGAGTCGTGGGTCATGAGCGTGATCGTCGTGCCGCTCGAGCCGGTCGGCGCCGACGCCGTCGCCGCGACCGGGCCGGCGGCGGCCACCACCGTCGCGAAGATCGAGACGGCGAGCGTGAGCACGAGGAGTCGGCGCATGTCAGGTTCCTCCGAGGTCGGGTTGCACGGCCAGCAGGGTGCCGTGCTCGATCGAGACGGTCGCGACGGGCGCGGCGAGCTCGTTGCTCAGCCCGCGGGTGGATCCGGGCAGGAGGTCCTCGCCGTCGAGCACGTACCGCAAGCCCGTCGTCCGCACACCGCGGGCGGGCCCACCGGCGGCGAGCAGCGAGCACAGGTCGCCCGGCGCGCCCGTCAGACGCGCCGCGCGGTGGATGACGGTGATGAGGGTGTCATCCAGCCGCGCCGCGATGTCGATGTCGGCGAACGACGGCGACGCGAGCAGCAGCACGTTGGCGAGGAAGTGGTCGAGCCGTCCGCCGGACCCGCCGACGACGATCACCTGCGTCGCGCCTGACGCGCGTGCCGCGCGCAGTGCGAGCTCGAGGTCGCTCTGGTCCTTCTCGGCGGGATACCTGCGGACCTCGGCGCCACCGGCGACGGCGGCGTCGATCGCAGCCGGATCGGCCGAGTCGAAGTCTCCGACGACGAGGTCGACGTCCCGCCCCAGCGCGAGCGCGTGCTCGACGCCCGAATCGGCGGCGACGGTGAAGGCCGCGTCCGGCAGGCGCGCCGCGCCCGCGGCGTCGACCGGCTCACCGCCCGCGAAGACGAGCGCCACGCTCGCTTCGGGCGTCTGCACGATCCCTCCCTTCGCCGGAATTACCCGGTGCAGGTTCCACGGGTCGGTGGCGCTGCCACGCGCAGATCGGCGCGGCCACCCTCTCAGCCCGGCTGTCCCGAGCTCCCCACGGGTCGAGGCCGATCGTAGCGTGACGACCCGACTGGGGTAGCCGGGTTTCGTGTGCAAGGGTGCGTCAGTGCCGCGCGCCCTCCGCCCCGTTGTCGCGCTCGGCGCGGTTGCGCTCCTCGTCGCCGGGTGTGGTGGAGGCGGGGGCGGTGGTTCCGCGTCGAAGCGAACGCCCTCGACGACTGCGCCGGCGACCACGGCATCGTCGGCCCCTGCGACCACGAGCGCAGGGGCGCTGCGCATCGCGACGGCGTCGTGGCGGTTGCCGTCGCCGTCGGCGCGTGAGGTTGCGCTCTCGGACGGGAAGCAGCTCGTCGTGCTGGGCGGCCTCGACGGGTCGAGGCAGACGACGGGGAAGATCGTGCGTGTCGATCCGTCGAACGGCGCATCGCAACCGCTCGGGTCCCTCGTCCAGCCCGTGCACGACGCCGCCGGGGCGTTCGTGAACGGGGCGTACCTCGTGATCGCCGGCGGCACCGGTGAGGAAGGCAGCGCATCCGTCCAGTCGTTCCAGCCCGGCTCTCCCGTCAAGGCCGCCGGCAATCTGCCCGGTCCGCTCTCCGACCACGTCGCGGTCACGATCGGCAACAAGGTCTACGTCGTCGGCGGGTTCGACGGCCACCAGATCTCCCGGAACGTGCTCGTCAGCGACGACGGCACGCAGTACCGCACGCTCGGCGCCCTCGCCGAGCCCGTGCGTTACCCGGCCGTCGCCGCGACCGGCGGCGCGATCTACGTGTTCGGCGGGGTGGTCAACGCCAGCGGCAGTGACACGCGCTCGATCCAGAAGATCGATCCCGGAACCGGCCAGGTCACCGTCGTCGGCCAGCTGCCGGCGCCGTTGTCGCATGCCAGCGCCGTCGAGGTCGGCGGCCGGATCTACGTGCTCGGCGGCTTCGTCAGCAACCAGGTGACCGGGCAGGTGCTGCAGTTCGACCCGCAACGCGGGTCCGTCTCCCCGGCGGGGACGCTTCCCACGCCCGTGACCGACGCCGCGGTGACGACCATCGGCGCCAGCGCGTACCTCGTCGGCGGACAAGGCACCGATCGGGCCCCGATCGCAACCGTCGTCGAGCTGAAGGTCGGCTGACCTAGCGGTAGTTGCCGGTGTGGCCCATGCTGAACCGGCCCGGCTGCGGGAAGAGCGCCAGGCCGTGCGGTCCCTGGCCGACGGGGATCTTCTTGATCAGCTGCCCCGTTGTCGTGTCGATCACGTAGACCTCGGAGTTGTACCGGCCGCTCAGCCACAGTTGCTTGCCGTCGCTGCTGACGCCGCCCATGTCGGGGCTGCCGCCGAACTGCCATGTGCCGACGACGTTGCGGGACGCGAAGTCGATCACGCTCACCGAGCCGGCGCCGCGGTTGGTCACGTACAGCTGCTTGCCGTCGCGGCTCGGGTACAGGCCGTGCGAGCCCTTGGCGGTGGGGATGAACTGGACCTCGCGCATGTTCGCCCAATCGACGACGGTGACGCCGTCCTTGGTCTCGTTGGCGTTGAACATGAGGCTGCCGTCGGGCGAGAGCTTGACGTCGACGGGCTTCCCGCCCACGTTGAGCTCGCCCGTGATCGCCATGGTGTCGAGGTCGATGCGGACGAGGAATCCCGAGAACTCGCAGCTCGCGACCATCGTCTTCCCGTCGGCGGTGAACTCGGCGTGGTTCACCCCGCTGTGGGGAATCGGCACCTTCTTGATGAGCGCCCAGGTCTTCGGGTCGTAGAAGTCGACGGCGTTGTTGCGCTCGGCCATCACGATCGCCTTCGTCCCGTCAGGGGAGAAGTACAGGTTGTACGGGTCGTCGATCGGAATGTCGGGTCCCGGCTTCCCGGTGCGGGGATCGATGGGCGTGAGCGTGTTGCCGTTGTTGTTGTTCACGTACAGCGTCTGCATGTCGTGGGAGGGCACGACGTGTTGCGGCAGCGCCTTGACCGGGAAGTGGTCGATGACTGTCATCGTGTTCGGGTCGATGACGTCGACGGTGTTCGACATCGAGTTCGGTACGTACACGCGCGACGGGATGTCCTTGACCGACGGCGCGAGCTGGTTCGCCTGCGTGAACTGGTAGACGTTGTTGAGGATCGCCGCGGTGGTCGGCGGCGCGGTCGTGGGCGCGGCGGTGGTCGCGGTCGTGGACTTCTGCACTCCCTTGGCCTTGGTGTCGCTACCGCCAGAGCAGGCGGACGCGACCAGGCAGAGGACGCCCACGAGAGGGAACACAACAAGGATCAGGGACCGGCCGCGCACGAGCGGTGAGCTTCGCACAGCACCCGGTGCAATACACATCAGGCGTAACGACCGGCGATGGTCACCCCTCGAGAATCGACCGCACCGGGTCCAGGTCGTACGGCGGAGCCATCATCACGATCACGTGCTCGGCGCCGGCGTCGCGGTAGGCGTCGAGCGCGCCGATCTCGTCGGGTGAGATCGCGACTGTGCGCTCGATGTCGGCGGGGTCGCGGCCGACGTCCGCGCACCACTCGTCGAGTACCTGGTTCTTGCGGCGAAAGTTCGCCGGCGGCCCGAACGAGTTCCAGGCGTCGGCGTGCTCGGCCACGAGACGCAGCGTGACCCGCTCCCCGCCGCCGCCGACGAGGATCGCCATGTTCTCGGCGGGTGGTCGCAGCTCGGCCAGGCGCGCCTTGATCACCGGCAGGCCGTGGTCGAGCGCCCGCACCCGCTGCGCCGGCGTGTGGAACTCGTAGCCGTACTCCCGGAAGTCGCGCTCGAACCAGCCCGCGCCGATCCCGAGAATGAACCGCCCCCTGCTCAAGAGGTGGATGGTGCGCGCCATGTCGGCGAGCAGGTTCGGGTTCCGGTACGGATAGCAGGTCACCAGCGCGCCGAGTTGCGCGCGGCTCGTGTCCACGGCCATCGCGCCGAGCAGCGAGTACGCCTCGAAGTGGTTCGCGTTCGGGTCGCCGTACAGCGGGAAGAAGTGGTCCCACACCCAGACGGTGTCGATGCCGAGGTCGTCGGCCTCGCGCCACGCGGCGCGTAGCTCGTCGATGGTCGTGTCTTGCTGGGACAGCTGGACGCCGATCCGGAGACGAGCCACGGGCGCTCCTTCCTGCGAGCGGTGGAGAGGGCATCGGGAGAGCGCGCGGCACAGTACCGTCGCCTCGTGGAGGCGACCGACGCCGCGATCACCGAGCTCATGACGGCGATGGGCCACGAGCAGATCGTGTTCGTGGCCGACGCGCCGTCGGGGCTGCGGGCCGTCATCGCCGTGCACTCGACCGCGCTGGGGCCGTCCCTCGGCGGCATTCGCTTCTGGCGCTACCCGTCCGAGCACGACGCCGTCGTCGACGTGCTCCGCCTCTCCGAGGCCATGAGCCTGAAGGCCGCCGCCGCCGGGCTGCACCAGGGCGGAGGGAAGGCGGTCGTGCTCGTGGACGATCCCGACGCGCCGCGGACGGGTGCGCTGCTTCGCGCGATGGGGCGGGCGATCGACGACCTCGGCGGCCGCTACATCGCGGCCGAGGACGTCGGGGCCACGCCGCACGACATGGAGGTCATCGCGTCGGAGACGCCGTGGGTCACGGGCCTCGAAGGCCCCGGCGGCTCGGGCGACCCCTCGTCCATGACCGCCTACGGCGTGGTGCAGGCCATGGGGGCGGTGCTCGACGAGCTCGACGAAGACGCCGCGCTCGCCGGGAAGCGGGTCGTCGTGGACGGCGTCGGCCACGTCGGCACGCACCTCGCGCGCCTCCTCGCCGAGGCGGGGGCTCGCGTGGCGGTTGCGGACGTGAACCGCGAACGCGTCGACGTGCTGGTGCGGGAGATCGGAGCCGAGCGGCTCCCGGTCGAGCGGGCACTCGAGGAGCCGTGCGACATCCTGGCGCCCTGTGCGCTGGGCGGCGTGCTGAACGAGAAGACGATCCCGCGGTTGCAGTGCCGCGCAGTGTGCGGCGCGGCCAACAACCAGCTCGCCGCCGCTTCCGACGACGACACGCTCGCCGGGCGCGGGATCCTGTATGCGCCCGACTTCGTCGTGAACGCCGGCGGGATCGTCAACCTCGCCGAGGAGTTCGCCGGTTACGACCGCGAGCGAGCAAGGAAGCACACCGCCCAGGTCGCCGACACCGTCCGCCGCGTGTTCGAGCTCGCCCGCACGGAGCGAGTGCCACCGGGACGCGCCGCCGAGCAGATGGCGCGCCGGCGTATCGCGGAGGAAGGCGCCGGGCGCCGCTTTCGCCCCGGCGACGCGGCGGCGTGGACCAACGGCGCCCCGCTGCAGAGCCTCCGGCCGACCTGACCCGCCCGCCGGTTACCCCGGCGGCGCGAAGAACTCGAGCGGGATGTTGTCGGGATCACGGAACGACAGCCCGGATCCGTACGACGCGTCGACGATGCCGCCGTTCGGGATCCCGAGATCGTCCAGGCGTTGCTTCCATGCCTCGAGCTCGGACCGGTCGGAGCACGCGAACGCCAGATGGTCGAGGCCCGGCCGGAACTCGCTCGCCGGCTCGGTGCTCTCCAAGTGGGTGTGCTGATGGAGCCCGACGACATTTCCGTCGCCGATCATCCATACGACATGGCGGAACGGGCCGGTGTCTTCGTCGAGGACGGGATCCTTGCCGAACAGCTGCCGGTACCAGGACACGCTGCGCGGCAGGTCGCTGACGGTGAGAGCGACGTGGGTGATCGCAGGGAACTCGGGCACTTGCTGCCTCCCCGGGCAAACGGCCGATGCGACAACGTTGGCATGCATCACCGCCCTGTGCCACCGTCTCGCGTGCAAACCGAGCACCGCGGGAGGGGACCAGCATGAAGGTGCCGCTGACGGTCAACGACTTCCTGGAGCGCGCCGCACTCGTGTACGGCGACCGGATCGGCATCGTCGACGAGCCCGACCAGCCGGCCCCGTCGCTCGGTGACCTGACCTACCGGCGCGTGCGCGAGCTCGCGCGGGCCCAGGCTGCCGCCCTCGACCACTTCGGGATCGGCGTGGGCGAGCGGATCGCGATCGTTTCGCCGAACGCCGCCCGGCTGTTCGTCTCGTTCTTCGGAGTGAGCGGATCGGGCCGGATCCTCGTGCCCGTCAACTTCCGGCTCAACGCCGACGAGGTCGGCTACATCGTCGAGCACTCCGGCGCCACGATGCTGCTCGTCGACCCCGAGCTCGACGACGCGCTCTCGACGGTCGGCGCGAAGCACCGGTTCGTGATCGGTGCCGAAGCCGACCGGGAGCTGTTCCGTGAGGGCGTCGAGCCCGAGCCGTGGGAGCCCGACGAGGACGCCACGGCGACGATCAACTACACGAGCGGCACGACGGCGCGGCC
>DASZGY010000054.1:0-24497 GCA_035938395.1 Acidimicrobiia bacterium | reverse complement strand
GGCAACCGCGTGACAACCGGTGTGACGACGCCGAGCTTCATGGCTCGACGAGCGCGGCCCTACTTGCGGGGGAGGAGGGCGCGGTCGGCGATGATGTTCTTCTGCACCTCGGTGGCACCGGCGCCGATCGTCGTGTAGCGCTGGAACGAATACAGGCGCGTCCACGTGCCACCGTCGACGGCGTCGGGCCCGCCCTTGGCCAGGAGCCCAGCCGGTCCGAGCAGGTCGACGGCGAGCTCGGCGAGCGTCTGGGCCAGGTAGCTCCACTGCAGCTTGGCCAGTGGGACCTCGGGCCAGTTCTTCTCGCCCTTGATGATCTTCGTGAGTGCCCGGTAGTTGAGCAGCTTCGTGTACTCGATGTCCGTGAACGCCCGGGCGATCCGCTCGCGGATCTCGGGATCGCGCAACGCGTCCGGGTTGGTTGCCTTGGCCGCCGAGATCATGGAGCGCAGGTCGGCCGCCATCGTGATCGCAAGCCCGGCCGTGCCGACGCGCTCGTGCCCGAGCGTTCCCATGGCGACCTGCCACCCCTGGTCTTCCTCGCCCAGACGCCAGTCGGCGGGGATGCGCACGTCCGTGAACCAGACTTCGTTGAAGAGCTCGTCGCCGGCGATGTCGCGGATCGGGCGGCTTTCGATCCCCGGTGTGTGCATGTTGACGATGAACGCGGTGATGCCCTCGTGCTTGGCGCCGCGCTCGATGGCGCCGGGGTCGGTCCGGAGGAGGAACAGGCCCCAGTCGGCGAGGTGCGCGGTGGAGATCCAGATCTTCTGACCGTTGACGACGTACTCGTCGCCGTCACGGATCGCGGTGGTGCGCAGGTTCGCGAGGTCGGAGCCGGCCTCGGGCTCGCTGAACCCCTGGCACCAGTGCTCCGACGCATCGAGGATTCCGGGCAGCCAACGCTGCTTCTGCTCGTCGGTGCCCCACTTGATGATCATGGGTCCGATCTGCCAGATGCCGTTGGCGTTGTAGATGCCCGGCGCGCGCACGCGCGCGTTCTCCTCGGCGTGGATGACGTTCTGGACCGGCGTCGCCTCGCGTCCGCCCCAGTCCTTCGGCCAGTTGATCGCCGCCCAGCGTCCCTCGTTCAGCCGGCGTTGCCAGTCCTTGCGTCGCTCCTGGCTGCGGGAGACGCTCGACGAAGTGCCACCGGCGCGGCCACCGGCCTGATCCTCGTCACCGCCCCAGTCGGCGAGGAACTTCGGCAGGTTCTCCTCGAGCCACCCTCGGAACTCGTCGCGGAACGCGATGTCTTCCGGGGAGTAAGCGAAATCCATCGAACGAACACTAACATCCGTGTCAGGTTTCTCGGGAGGCCGCGTTCCTTTGGATTTCACCTTCAGCGACGATCAAGACGCGCTCCGCGAGTCGGTGCGCGCGTTCCTCGCGCGCGAGGCGCAGGGCGGCTATGTGCGGGAGATGGCCGACGACGAGCGCGGGTTCACCGACGCGATGTGGGACAAGGTCGCGGAGCTCGGTTGGCCCGGCCTGCTCGTGCCCGAGTCGAACGGCGGCCTCGGTCTCGGGCTCGTCGACATGGCCGTCGTGATGGAGGAGATGGGGCGCCTGCCGTTCCCGGCGCCGTTCTTCTCGTCGGCGGTCTTCGCCACCCTGGCGGCACGGCGGCTCCAGGAGCCCGACCTGCTCGCGCAGCTCGCGACGGGTGCGATCCGGGGGACGATCGCGCTCGAGGAGCTGGGCCACGACGACCCCGTCGACCGCGTGCACACTCGCGCGCGGCGCAAGGGTGCCGACTGGGTGCTCACCGGCGAGAAGCCGTTGGTGCTCGACGGCCACACAGCCGACTGGGTGATCGTCGTCGCCCGCACGGAAGAGGGGCTCGGGTCCTTCCTCCTCGAGGCCCCGCGCGGCGAGGCAGTCCCGACCATGGACCCGACGCGCAAGGCGGCTCGCCTCGTGCTCGAGGAGCGTCGGGCGGTGCCGGTCGGTCCGCGCGGCGACCAGACCGCGCTCTGGCGACGCGTCGTCGACGACACGTCGGTCATGCTGGCGGCGGAGCTCGTCGGCGCGTGCGACGCCGCGCTCAATCTTGCAACGGAGTACGCCAAGGTGCGCGTGCAGTTCGACCGGCCGATCGCGACTTTCCAGGCCATCCGGCACAAGGCCGTCGACATGCTGCACCAGCTCGAGCTGGCGCGCGTGGGGACGCACTACGCGGCGTGGGCGTCGGACGTCGACGATCCCGGCCGTGAGCGCGCCGCCGCCATGGCGAAGGGCTTCGTCGCCGAGGCGGCGGTGTTCATCTCCGGCGAGGACATCCAGATCCACGGCGGCGTGGGGTTCACGTGGGACTGCGACGCGCACCTGTACTACAAGCGGGCGAAGATGAACGACGCGATGCTCGGGTACCAGGGCTGGCAGCGCCGCCGCCTCGCCGACCTCGTGCTCGACGGCGCGTGACGCAGACGGGTCGCGACAAGTTCACCTCGCTGCACGACGCCGTCGCCGAGCACGTCCGGCCCGGTGACGCGCTGCACATACTTGTCGGCCACACGCGCTGGACCGCCGCCGCCCGCGAGGTGGTGCGCCAGTGGTGGGGGAGAGACCCACGGTTCACGCTGGTGATGTTGAGCCTGTCGAGCCTGGGGACGCTCTTCTTCAAGGGCGGCCTCGTCGAGAAGGTGGTGACAGGGTACTCGGGCGACACGTTCCCGAACTTCACGCCAAACCCGATCTTCGCCGGCGCGTACGAGCGCGGCGAGGTCGCGGTGGAGCACTGGTCGTTCCTCGCCTTCTCGCAACGGCTCGAGGCGGCGGCGTGCAACCTCCCCGCCGTGGTGACGCGCTCGATCAGTGGCTCGTCGATGGAGGCGAACGACGCGTACGCACGCGTCGCGTCGCCATTCGGCGAGCTCGGGCTGCTCGCCCCTCTCCACCCGGACGTCGCGCTGCTGCATGCGCCGGTCGCCGACCGGGAGGGGAACGTCGCGCTCCACCCTCCGCTCCTGGAAGGCGCGTGGGGCGCGCTCGCCGCGCGCCGCGGCGCCGTTGTCACCGTCGAGCGGGTCGTCGACGACCTCCGCCCGTGGTCGCACCTCGTTCGCATCCCCGCGCACCGCGTCCTCGCCGTCTGCGAAGCGCCGATGGGCGCACACCCGGGCGGCCTGTACACCGGTGACCTCCCGGTGGACGGGTACGGCGAGGATTACGAGTTCTGGGTCGACGCGCGCGCCGCGACTCGTCGCGACGACTTCGACGACTGGATCCGCCATTGGGTGCTCGAGGTCGACGACCAGCGGGAATACATCGCCCGTCTCGGGGACGAACGGATCGATGCGCTGCGGGCCAAAGCCGATCCGGATTCGTGGCACATCGACGAGGCCGCGTACCAACCGGACTTGGACGCGCCGCTCAACCGCTGGGAGCAAGCCGCCGTCTTCGGCGCCCGGCACCTCGCCGAACGCGTGCGAGCGCTCGAGGCCGACGCGGTGCTGGCGGGCGCCGGGGTCGCCAACCTGTCGGCATGGCTCGGCGTCGCGCAGGCCCGCACCGCCGGCAGCGACGTGCAACTCACGGCCGAGATCGGACTGTGGGGTTACGAGCCCACCCCGGCCGATCCGTTCGTCCTCAACCACCGCAACTTCCCGCGTTCCACGATGCTCGGCGATGCCGGTCTCGTCCTGGGCACCCTTGTCGGCGGGCCGGGGACGACCACCGTGGCCTGCCTGGGCGGCGCGCAGGTCGACCGTGCCGGCAACATCAACTCGACGCTCGTGCCCCACGGCCCGTTCCTCGTGGGGTCGGGCGGCGGCAACGACGTCGCCAGCGTCGCCGCGGAGGCGATCGTGGTGGCGACGCTCACACCCGGTCGCACTCCACCCGAGTGTGGGTACGTCACCTCACCTGGGCGAGCGGTACGCGCCCTCGTGACGGATCTCGGCACACTCGAGAAGGTCGACGGCGACGAGCTCGTGCTCACGGCCGTGCCCGCCGGCGACGGCTCGATCGCCGAGCGAATCGACAAAGCTCGCGCCGCGTGCGGGTGGGATCTCGAAGCCGCCCGCGACGTCGGCGAGCTCCCACCTCCGAGCGCCGACGAGATCGCCGCGCTGCGTCGATGGGACCCGCGCGGGTGGTTCCTCCGGGACCGCTGACCCGAGCAACACGAACTGCCGTCAGACGTACGCCTCGACGGGCTCGGGATGGCCGAACAGGTAGCCCTGGCCGAAGTCGATCCCGAGGCGCAACAACGCGTTGCACTCGATGTCGGTTTCGATGCCTTCGGCGATGATGCGGCAGTTCGTGAGGGTGGCGAAGTGGTTGATCCCGGCGACGAGCGCTTGGCGCGCGGTGTCGTTCTCGATGTCACGGACCCACGTGATGTCGAGCTTGATGTACGACGGTCGCAGGGCGAGGATGTGGCGAAGGCTCGCGTAGCCGGCGCCGGCGTCGTCGACAGCGAGCCTCACGTTTCCGAGGCCTTCGAGCACGCGCGCCAGGGCGCCGTAGTCGTCAACGGGCTCGCGCTCGGTTAGCTCGAGGATCAACGGGCGCGACTGATCCTGAGCCGCGAGCGCGATCGTCTCGCGTTCGAGGATCAACGCCGGCGACGCATTCACACTCACGAACAAGCCCGCTGGGAGCCGCGTGGCAGCCTGCAGCGCGGCGTCGACGGTGGCGTGCTCGAGCGGGACGGCGATCCCGATCTCGGCCGCTTCCTTGAACCGCAACTCGGGTGGCGTTCCGTCGTCGAAGCGAGTCAGCGCTTCGAACCCGACGACGCCCCGCGTCTTGAGGTCGACGACGGGCTGGAAGACCGGCTGGTACGCACGGGTTGCGATGACGCGCTCGATCACGGGCCGCGTCGAGTCCGGGCCGGTCAGCGCCGGACCGACCGCGGCGGCCACCGCCGGCGCGAGGTCGATGGCGGTCGCCAGCGCGGGTGCGGTCAGCGCCGCCGCCGCGGCTCCGGGCTCGAACCCGAGCGCGAGCACGCCGATCAGGCTGCCGCGCCACGACAACGGCGCGAAGGCCGACAGGACGGGGCGTCCGGCGACGGCGGCATCGGAGTGCAAGGCGGCCTCGTCGGCCCACGGCCCGGCCCGGGCGCGGCGTTGCACCATGAGGCCGAGGATGGGCGGGAGCACGGTGCCCGACGCCACCGCGGCGCCGCCGCGTTGGCCGAGCACCGACACGTCGTTGCCGACGAAGCGCAACAGCGCGGCGGCGTCGGTTCCGGCCAGGTCCAGCAGGGCCTGGCACGCGGCGTCGGCGATCGTCGCCGGCGCCGCCGAGGGGTCGAGCGCACCGAGCTGCTCGACCACTACGGCACGGTCTCGCCACGCGCGCTCGATCGCCTCGCGCCATGCCGCCTGGCCGCGCAGTTGGGCCCGGACCCGGGCTACGAGCTCGTCGGGGTGGACCGGCTTGGTGACGTAGTCGTTCGCGCCCGCGCCCAGCCCGACGACGCGCTCTTCGATCTCGCCCTGAGCGGTCACGAGGATCACCGGCAGGGTGCGCGTTTGCGGGTCGCTGCGCAGCTCGTCGAGCACTTCGAGGCCGCTCATGCCGGGCATCCGGTTGTCGAGCACCACCACCGACGGCAGGTGCTCGGCGATCTGCGCCATCCCGGCAGGCCCGTCGTGCGCCTCGTCCACCTCGAAGCCGGCTCGCGTGAGTGCCCGGACGAAGAAGCGGCGAACCGTGTCGTCGTCGTCGACGAGCAGCACTCTCTCGTCACTGACGAGGCTGCTAGGCATCGAGCACCTCGCGGACCCGCGTGGCGAGGTCGACGGGGCGGAAGGGCTTGGCCAGGAAGTCGACGCCGGGGTCGAGCTGGCCGTCGTGCACGATGGCCGTCTCGGTGTACCCCGAGATGTACAGGACGCGTAGCCCGGGCCGGCGCGCCCGGAGACGATCCGCGACCTCGACGCCGCGCAGGTGCGGGAGCACGACGTCGCTCACGAGCAGGTTGATCGGTCGACGGCACCGGTCCGCGACCTTCAGGGCCGCGCGCCCGTCCGACGCGACGAGCACGTCGTAGCCGAGCCGGGTGAGCACGTCGCGAGCGAGGCTGCGTACCGCCGATTCGTCCTCGACCACGAGGATCGTCTCGCGTCCCGTGCGGGGAGCGGCGTCGATCTCGGTCGGTGTCGAGGCTGCGACGTCCCGGATGTCCGCGGGCAGGTAGACGCGGAACGTGGTGCCGGCGCCGAGGCGGCTGTCGACTGCGATGTGCCCGCCGGCCTGCGTGACGATCCCGTACGCGGTCGACAGTCCGAGGCCGGTGCCTTCGCCGACCTCCTTGGTCGTGAAGAAGGGCTCGAACACCTGCGCCTGGGTCTCCCGGTCCATGCCCGTGCCGGTGTCCCGTACGGACAGCAGCACGTGCGGCCCCACCATGGCGTCGATGTGGCCGGCGACGTCTCGCGCCCGCAGCGTCACGCTCGCGGTTTCGATGTCGAGCCGACCGCCCGCCGGCATTGCGTCCCGGGCATTGACCGCCAGGTTGATGAGCACCTGCTCGATCTGGGTACGGTCGGCTCGCACTCCATCGAGCTTGCGCGCCAACCGGGTGACGAGCTCGACGTCGGCGCCGATGACGCGGCTCAGCAGGCCGCGCGTTGATTCGACGACCTCGTTGAGATCGAGGGTGGTCGGCATCAGCATCTTGCGACGGCTGAAGGACAGCAGCTGGTCGACGAGTGCGGCGCCTCGCGTCGCCGCTTGCTCGATCTCGGCCAGGTCCGCCCGGATCGCGTCGTCCTCGGGATGCTCCTCGAGCAACAGCGCGGTGTATCCCCCGATGGCCGTCAGCAGGTTGTTGAAGTCGTGCGCGATCCCGCCCGCCAGCCGCCCGACCGCCTCCATCTTCTGTGACTGGAGCAGCTCGTTCTCGAGCTGCCGGCGTTCGGTGATGTCACGGCTGTTGATGACCAGACCGCGCACCGCGGGGTCGTCGAGCAAGTTCGTCGCGATCGACTCGAGGAGCCGGTAGCCGCCGTTCTTGTGCTGCATGCGCGAGTGGATCGCCTCGGTTGATCCGGGCCGGGTGATGGCATCGGCAAAGATCTGCCTGACGCGCTCACGGTCGTCCGGGTGGAGCAGGCCAAAGGCGCTCTGCCCGAGGTACTCGTCCTCGTCCCAGCCGAGGATCGACGCGGCCGACGGGCTCGTGTAGAAGACGCGGCCGTCCGCGTCGAGCACCGTGATCATGTCGGTGCCGTGCTGCACGAGGGCGCGGAAGCGCTCCTCGCTCTGCCTCAGCGCGTCGGCGGTCGCCTGCCGCTCCGTGATATCTCGCGTCGTCAACACGACCGCTCCGACCGCCGGATCGTCGAGCAGGTTGTTCCCGATCGTCTCGACGTGCCGCCAGGACCCGTCGGCGTGGCGCATCCGGTAGCGGACCGTCTCGCTCCGTCCCGGGGCGCTCTTTCTGTTGGCGAATGCCCGCTTGGCGTGTTGGCGGTCGTCCGGGTGGATGAACTCGAACGCGTTCCTCCCGATCACCGACCGCGGCTCCACGCCGAAGATGGCCTCCACTGCGGGGCTCGCGTACGCGAGCATCCCGTCGGCGTCCAACAACGTGATCGCGTCGGAGGTGTGCTGCACGAGGGCGCGGAACCGCTCCTCGCTCTCTCGGAGCGCGATCTCGGCTTCCTTGCGATCGCCGACGTCGCGGACGTTGATCACCACGCCGCGGACTGCGGGGTCGTCGTGGTGGTCGATGCCGAGCCCTTCCACGAGCCGCCAGCTGCCCACTCCGTCCCGCAGCCGGAACTCGATCGGCTCGTTCCGGTTGTCGGCGGTCATGGTGGCTCGGAACCGTGCGGCGACGCGATCCACGTCCTCGGGGTGGACGAACTCGAACGCCGACCGGCCGAGCACCTCAGCCTCGGTGTAGCCGAACTGCCGGGTGGACGGGCTCGCGTACTGCACGGAGCCGTCGCGGTCGGCGACGAGGATGAGGTCGGACGTTCCCTGCACCAGCGACCGGAACCGTGCTTCGGAGCTCGCCAGCGCCTGCTCGGCCTGCTTTCGATCGAGCGCCACTACGAGCACGTCGGCGAGCACCGCGAGCGTGGAGAGTGCCGCCCAGCAGTCGTCGGCTTCGCGTGTCCGCCAGTTGAACGCCAGACCACCGGTGAGGTCGTCGCCGGAGGTGATCGGCACACACGCGATCGAGCGGACGCCCTTGCTTTCGAATGTGGCTCGCTCGAGATGAGCCGCGGGCGGGAGTTCCTCGAGCAAGCGCGCGAACACGATTTCGCCCCGGCGGCACTGGTCGATCAGCCACGGCATCGTCTCGACAGGGATACGGGCCTCTCCCGACTCGAACTCGACATCGGTCGCCCACTGATGGGTGCGGACAGCCCAGGCGGCGTCGTCGCTCAGCATCACGAGAGTCGCCCGCTCGGCGCTGACGAAGCGCGCCGCCCGTTCAAGGCTCTTGACGACGACTTCGTCGATCTCCTCCGCGGTCGCCGTCAACAGCTCGCGGGACACGTCGCCGATGAGCGCTTCGGCGTCGACACGCTGGCGGAGCGCGCGCTCGGTCGCGACTTGCATCGTGACGTCTCGGGCTGTCGCCTCGGTCTCGACGACCTCGCCGGTATCGGGGTCGCGCACAGTGGTGATTCGGGTCTCGAGCCACACGTCGTGGCCGTCGGCGTGGCGCTTGCGCAGCAAGACGGTCTGTCGGTCGGTGCCGGCAGCGACACGGTCGCCGCTCGTCTTGGCCCTGGTGAGGTCGTCCGGGTGCACCCCCGCGAGCGGCGGCTGCGCCAACAGCTCCTCGGGCTCGTAGCCCAGAATCGACCGAACGTTCGGCGAGACGTAGGTGTACCGGCCGCCGCCGGGTGTGGTCCGGATGACGAGCTCGTCCCCGACCCGCGGGTCCGTTTCCGCCTGCCGCCGCCGTCTCGTGCTCTTCGTCCCCACCCAATCTCCCCTGCCCCCGGGCGGTTCTTGCGCCTCCAGGCTAACCCCGCGATGCGGTCGTCGAACGCGAACAGTGGTCGCACCCGATGTTCAGTCGCCGTTGGGCGCCCGTTCGCCGGAGTGGAAGCGGCCCGACGAACGCGGGCCTATTCTCACCCGACCAGTAGGGCAGAGCAGACGAGGAGATCGTGGGCCGGGTCGCCATCCGCGGGGTCTCGAAGCGCTTCGGCGACGTGACCGCAGTCGACGATCTCACGCTCGACGTGGCCGACGAAGAGTTCCTCGTCCTGCTCGGGCCGTCCGGCTGCGGGAAGTCGACGGCGCTTCGCATGATCGCCGGGCTCGAGGAGCCGACCGAGGGCACGATCGAGATCGGGGAACGCGAGGTCAACGACGTCGAGGCGAAGGACCGCGACGTCGCCATGGTCTTCCAGAGCTACGCGCTGTACCCGCACATGACTGTGCGGAGGAACGTGGAGTTCCCGCTCAAGACGCGCCGGGTCCCGGCAGCCGAGCGGAACCGCCTCGTACAGGAGGCGGCGGGCATCCTCGGTCTCGAGGACCTGCTCGAGCGCAAGCCGGCGCAGCTCTCGGGAGGTCAGCGTCAGCGGGTGGCACTCGCCCGGGCGATCGTCCGGCGGCCGCAGGCGTTCCTGATGGACGAACCGCTCTCGAACCTCGACGCCAAGCTGCGCGTGCAGACGCGCGCCGAGCTGGTCGAGCTGCGCCGCCGCCTGCGGGCGACGATCGTGTACGTCACCCACGACCAGGTCGAGGCGATGACGATGGGGGACCGGATCGCCATCCTCGACCACGGTGTGCTCCAGCAGGTCGGCGCGCCCCAGGACGTGTACGCGCGCCCGGGAAACCTCTTCGTGGCGCGCTTCATCGGCAACCCGCCGATGAATGCGGTCACCGGTGACGTGACGCGCGCCGACGGGGGCGTCGGCGTGCGGATCCCGGGCAGCGTCGTCGAGCTTCCGGGCGCGCTCGGCGCGGCCGTCGAGCGCCGGTCCTTGGAACGCGTCGTGTTGGGTGTGCGTCCCGAGGATCTGACGCTTGCCGAGGGCGGCCCGATCAAGGCGACGGTGTCCGTGATCGAGTCACTCGGCCACGAGCGGCACGTGATCTGCCGTCTCGAAGACGGTCAGCTCATCATCGTCCGCCAGGCCGCGAACGTTTCCCCGCCCGCCGAGGAGAGCGAGATCAGCCTCGCTGCCGACGCAGCGCGTCTCCACGTGTTCGACGCCGAATCAGAGGAACGCGTGGACGTATGAGCACGCCGGTCGACGCGGTGGTGGCCGCAGGCTCGGGCGAGCCGCCCACCGCCGCGCCGCCGCTGCGTCGGCGGCGCTTCAGTCGAGGAGTGCGCGAAGCCGGGCTCGGGTACCTGCTGCTGCTCCCGGCGTTCCTGATCTTCTCCGTCTTCATCTTCTATCCGTTCTTTCGCAACTTCTACCTCGGCTTCTTCTCGACGCCGCCGTTCCCGGGGCAACCGAAGAACTACGTCGCGCTCGATCAGTACAAGGACGTGCTGACGTCGTCGGAGTTCCTCGACAGCCTCAAGGTCACGGTGATCTTCGCCGTCATCACGGTGCCGGTCGGGATCGCCCTCGGCATACTGCTCGCGGTCCTCGCACATCAGAAGCTGAAGGGTGTCGGGATCTACCGGGCGTTCTTCTCCTCGACGGTCGCGACGTCGATCGCGGTGGCGTCAGTGATCTTCGGGACGCTGCTGAGCCCGCAGGTGGGCCTGCTGCATGGCATCCAGACCGAACCGTCGATCCTCCAGAACCCCGATCCGATCATCAACATCAGCCTGCCGGTGATCCGGAGCTTCATCCCGTCGGTCGCGCTGACCGCGGTGGCGGTGACCACGATCTGGCAGAACCTCGGCTTGAGCTTCATCCTCATGTCGGCCGGACTGCAGGCGGTCCCCGACGAGCTCCAGGAGGCAGCCGAGATCGACGGCGCCGGACCGTGGACGCGCTTCTGGAGCGTGACCCTGCCGCTGTTGTCGCCGACGATCTTCTTCGCCTTTGTGGTCGGGTCGATCTTCGCCTTCCAGACGTTCGGGCAGATCGACCTGCTCACACCGCGGGGCGGACCGCTGAAGACGACGAACGTGCTCACGTATTACATCTACGACCAGCTCCAGTTCTCCAAGAACGACGGCAAAGCGGCGGTGCTCGCCATCGCGTTGTTCGGCGTGACCCTGCTGCTCACGCTGATCCAGTTCCAGTTCCTCGAACGGCGGGTGTCGTATGAGCGTTGAGCCGATCACGCTCCGGGGCACCGAGCTCTCGGGCAAGGCGGGGACGGAGGTCGAAGCCGCGCGGCCGGGGAAGCGTGGCCGCCGGCTGCGGATCTTCGGCCGGTACGTGGCGTTGTCGGTTCTCGCGTTCATCGTGCTGTTCCCGATCTACATCACGATCGTCAACTCGCTGCTGCAGCCGAGCCAGATCGCGGCGAAGTCCCCGACGTTCTTCCCGACGTCGCCGCAGTGGCACACGTACAGCGACGCGTGGAGCAGCGGCCACCTCGGGGCGTACCTCCGGAACAGCTTCATCCAAACCGGGTTGATCGTCGCCGGTCAGCTGGTGACCTCGATCCTCGCCGGCTACGCGTTCGCGTTCCTCCGTTTCCCGTTCAAGCGGACGCTGTTCGTCGTGTTCCTCGCGACGTTGATGGTGCCGTTCGAGATCACGATCATCACGAACCTGCAGACGATCAACACGCTGGGCTGGTACGACTCGTTCGCTGCACTGGCGGTGCCGTTCCTCGCGACCGGCTTCGGCGCCTTCTTGCTGCGGCAGACCTTCCTGCAGCTCCCGCAGGACCTGCAGGACGCGGCCAAGCTCGACGGGTACGGGCACCTCCGCTTCCTGACCCGGGTGGCGGTGCCGCTGGCGCGGCCGACGATCGCAGCGCTCGCGGTCTTCTCGTTCCTCTCCGCGTGGAACCAGTATCTGTGGCCGCTGCTGGTGACCAAGGACGACCGACTCCGTACGGTCCAGATCGGGCTCAAGCAGTTGCGGGCCACGAACATCGACCAGGTCAACATCACCTTCGCCGGCACCGTGATCGCGTTCATCCCGCTTGTCATCCTGTTGTTGATCTTCCAGAAGCAGTTGGTGCGCGGGCTTACCGCCGGCGCCGTGAAAGGTTGAGCGTGCTACCCAGGACAGGAGTACCAATGTCCCGATTCGTGAAGCGTTCTACCGCCGCGTTTGCGGCGGTCGTGTTGGCGGTGGTCGGCCTCGCCATCCCTGTCGCCGGGGCCGCCCCTGCGCAGTCCTCGGGGAAGTGCCCGGTCAACGCGCTCAAGAACGCCAAGAACAAGCCGGTTGACATCACGTACTGGCAAGGCGGGCTGCAACGCGCCAACGAGGAGGCGATCCTGCGGCTCACCGACCAGTTCAACTCGTCGCAGAACGACGTGCACGTGACGGTCGTCAACCAGACCACGTACGCGGACACGCTCAACAAGTTCCGGGCCGGCCTGTCGAGTGGCGATCTCCCCGATCTTGTCCAGATCGAGGACACCGGCCTCCAGCAGATGATCGACACCCAGGCGGTGCTGCCGGCACAGGCGTGTGTCGACGCGGAGAAGTACGACCTCTCGGACAACCTGAAGCGGGTCGTCGACTACTACTCGGTGAAGGGCAAGCTCTGGCCGGTGCCGTTCAACGTTTCGAACCCGGTGCTCTACTACAACAAGAAGGCGTTCCAGAGCGCAGGGCTCGACCCGAACAACCCGCCGAAGACGCTCGACGAGGTGAAGGCCGCCGCCCAGAAGCTCAAGGACTCCGGGACGGTCTCACAGGCCGGCTTCGGCATGAAGCTCGACCCGTGGTACCTCGAGCAGTGGTCGGCGCTCGGCGGCAAGGCGTACGTGAACAACGGCAACGGCCGCAAGAGCCGTGCGACGAGCACGACATTCGACAACGCGACGGGCAAGGAGATCTTCACGTTCCTCGACACCATGGTGAAGCAGGGCCTGGCCCGGACCAACCCGGCCGACGGCTCGAGCGCGTTCGACAACCTCCTCGGCGTCGGGAACGGCAACTTCGGCATGACGATCGACACGTCCGCCGCACTCGGCACGATCCAGCAGGTGCTGGCGAGCGGTCAGTACCCGGACGTCGAGCTGGGCGTGGCGCCGATGCCGGGCCCGAAGGGCAAGGGGGGCGTGCTCGTCGGCGGCGGCGCCAACTACATCGTCAAGAAGTCGTCGCCGGAGAAGCAAGCGGCCGCATGGCAGTACGCCAAGTTCCTGAACGATCCGCAGACGCAGGCCGACTGGAGCATCGCGACGGGTTACGTCCCGATCCGCCAGTCGGCGGCGAACATGCCGCAGGTGCAGCAGTACTGGACCGCAAACCCAGGGTTCAAGGTCGCGTACGACCAGCTCCTCGCGGGCGTCGCGAACACCGCCACCGCCGGCCCGGTGATCGGCGACTACCAGGGCGTGCGGGACGTCGTGCTCGACTCCGAGCAGCAGATGTTCAACGGCATGTCGCCGAGCGCGGCGCTGAAGCTGGCCAAGCAGAACGCCAACGGCAAGATCGAGGAGTACAACTCCCGCGTCAGCGGCTGACCGGTGCGGCTAGCGCTTCAGCACGACGACCGATGCGTTGGCGCCGCGGCCGACTGTGTGGCCGAGCGCGACGCGCGCTCCTGGCACCTGACGCGACCCCGACTCGCCACGCAGTTGAGTGACGAGCTCGACGACCTGCCCCAGCGCCGACGCGCCCAGTGGCTCGCCCTTCGACAGGAGCCCCCCGCTCGGGTTCACGGGGACACGACCGCCGAGGTGTGTGACGCCCTCGGTGATCCATTTCCCGGCGTCGCCCTTCGGACAGAGCCCGAGCTCCTCGTAGGACAACAACTCGCGCGCGGCGTCGGTGTCTTGGCATTCGACGACGTCGACGTCGTCGGGCCCCAGCCCGGCCTCGTCGTAGGCCGCGTGGGCGGCCAGAGTGGTCGGTGGCGCAACGTCGTCGTTGGCGAGCCCGCTCAGTGGCGTTCCCTCTGAAAGCACCGACCCCGGCAGGTGAGAGCGCAGCGCGGCGGCTTCGAGCGTGACGCCCGCCCCGGCGCCCCGGGCGGGAGCGGCACGTAGCACGACGGCCGCGGCGCCTTCGTTGGGCGAGCAGAGCATCCAGAGGTGCAGTGGCTCACACACGACGCGCGAGGCGAGCACTTGCTCCGCCGTCACCTCGCTGCGGTACATCGCGTTCGGATTGTCGACACCGTGCGCCCGGTTCTTCACGACGACCTCTGCGAGCTGGTCCTTGGTGACTCCGGACTCGCGCATGAGGCGCTGGGCGCGCAGTGCGAAGTAGGCGGGAGTGGCGGCGAGACCGGCTTCCTCGCGCCAGGGCTCGAAGAACGAGGACCGGATGATCCCCTTGGGCATCTTCTCGATCCCGAACACGAGTGCGCAGTCGTACTGGCCGGCCCGGATGGCCCCTCCGGCCAGCATGAGCGCGGCGCCGCCGCTCGCGCACCCGGCTTCGACGTCGACGATGGGGATACCCGTGCGCCCGATTGCGCCGAGCACCTTATGGCCGGCGGCGACGCCGGCGTACGCAGTGCCGCAGAACGCGGCCTGCAACTGTGGGTCACCGGCGTCGCGGAGCGCTTCTCGTACCGCGGTGACCCCGAGCTCGGTGACGGTGCGGTCCTCGAACCGGCCGAAGGGATGGATGCCGATCCCGGCGACCTCGACCGAGCGCGTCACGAGCTGTCCGCCGGAACGAACGTATAGGTCACGACCTGCGTGCCGTCGTCGTCGGTGTGCAGAGGAGCGAGCGCGAATCGCACCGGCATGCCGAACGAGAGCCGAGCCGGGTCGGGCTGCTCGACGCGGGTGATCACGCGCAATCCTTCGGGCAGCTCGACGACGCCGAACCCGAACGGCACGTCGCCGCCGTACCCGGGCGGCGCGGCCGTCACGGCGGTCCAGCCCCACAGAGTGCCGGTCTCTGACAGCTCGACGCGCGCGACCTCGCCGGCACCGCAGTACGGGCAGATGACGGCGGCCGGGAAGTGGTAGCGGCCGCAGGCTGCGCATCGGCCGCCGATGAGACGGCTCTCGGTGAACAGGTCTTCGTGCACGGGTCGGGTGGGCATCAGATCACCCCGTCGCCGGCAAGCGCGTCGAGCTCCACGGTGGAGAGCCCGAGCTCGTCGCCGAGGACTCGGCGCGTGTCGGCGCCGAGGCGCGGCGCGCCGCTCGGCGCAGCGGGTGGTTCGCCGGTGAAGCGTGGGAAAGGCGCCTGTTGCCGCATCGCGCCTACGACCGGGTCGTCGACCTCGACGAGATCGCCGCGGGCGCCGAAGTGGGGGTCGGCGAACATGTCGGCCGGTGTGTACGCGGTGGCGACGGGCACGTCGCAGTCGACGCACGCCCGTTCGATGTCGGCGGCGCTTCGGACGCGCGTCCACTCGGTGACGATGCCGTTGATCTCGTCTCCGTTGGTTGCCCGGTCGGCCAGCTTCGTGAAGCGGGCGTCATCGAGGAGGTCGGGACGATCCATGGCCTTGCACAACCGCGCGAAGTTGGCGTCGCTCCCGGCGACGATGCATACGTACTTCCCGTCGGCGGTCGGGTAGTTGTCGAGCGGCGCAGAGTTCGCCAGACGGTTGCCCTCGCGGCCGCGCACCACGCCGAGCTGGTCGTAGGCGGCGATCGTCCATTCGAGGATGCGCAACGGCGCTCCGTACAGCGCGGCGTCGATCACCGCACCCTGACCCGATCGGCGTGCGTCGCGCGCATACAGCGACGCCACCGCCGCGTGCGCGGAGAACACGCCGGTCAGGTAGTCCGAGATCGTCACCCCCACGCGCACGGGGGGGCGATCCGGGTAGCCGGTGAGCTGGAGCAAGCCGCCGTAGCCGATGCCCATGCGGTCGAGTCCGGGCCGGGGCGCATAGGGGCCGTCCTGACCGAACGCGCTGATGCGGACGACGACGAGCCTCGCGTCGAGATCCGCCGGGCCGATATGCCACTGCTCGAGCGTGCCGGGCCGGAAGTTCTCGACGACGACGTCCGCGGTCGCGGCCAGACGTCGGAAGAGGTCTTGGCCCTCGTCGCGCCGAAGGTCGAGGGTGATGCTCTTGCGCCCGCGTCCCTCCACGGCCCAGAAGAGCGAGTAGCTCTCGCCATCGTCGGTCTCCATGAACGGGCCGATCTCCCGCATGAAGTCGCCGCGCCCGGGCTGCTCGATCTTGACGACCTCGGCTCCCATCTCGCCGAGCAGTCCGGCGCAGAACGGCGCCGCGATACGCGTGCCCAGGTCGAGGACGCGCACGCCCTCGAGCGGGCCGCTCGTCACGACTTCTCGCCGCGCTGCTCGGCGCGGACTGAGTCCATGCCGCCCTTCTGGCGCGCCTCGGCGGCGTCGAGCGCGGTGGCCGTGTTGCTGACGAACTGGTGGATCATGAAGTGGTATCGCCACGAATCCCGCTGACCCTGGAGATCGAGCATCCGGTTGACGGAGTCCTTCACGGCCTGCGCCGTGACCGGCGGGACCAGAGCGACCTTGTCGGCCATTGCTCGCGCTGCATTGGCCAGCTCGGCGCGGGGAACCACCTTGTTGACGAGCCCGAATCGCTCGGCGTCGTGCGCGTCGATGGTCTCGGCGCAGAGCAGGAACTCCTTGGCCTTGCGCGGTCCGAGCTCCCACGGCTCGACCAGCAGCTCGACGCCGGCGCCCGTCATACGCAGGACGGGATTGGAGAACCGCGCATCGTCGGCGGCGACGATCAGGTCGCACATGCACGCCAGCATGAGGCCGGCGGCCGCGCACGCGCCCTGCACGGCGGCGATCGTCGGCTTGCGGAAGTCGCGGATCTTCACGCAGCGGTCGAAGTACATGACCTGCTCGTGCCGGAGCTTCCCCTCGGGCGTGTCGCGCAGCTTCGCCCACTCGTCGCCCTTGGTGAGGAGCTCCTTGAGGTCGTGACCGGCCGAGAAGTGCTTGCCCTCACCGGCGAGTACGACGACACGGACGTCGTCGTCGGCGTCGGCGCGATCGAACGCGGCGTCGAGCTCGTCGATGAGCTGGGTGTTCTGGGCGTTGGCGGAATCGGGACGGTCGAGCGTGATCGTGCACACGGGCCCGTCGACCTCGTACCGGACCGTCTCGAACGCCCCCGGCTTTCCTGACGTCATCGTCATGAATGTAGTGCCCGGCGCGTTCCGCGCCGTGCCGTGGTCAGGCCTTCGGCTCGCGGGGGAGCGCGAGCACGCGTTCGCCGATGATGTTCCGCTGGATCTCGTTCGTCCCGGCCCAGATCGACGACGCCTGGTAGTAGAGCCACGATCGCTGCCAGCTCCCGTCGCCGGGGTTGTCGTGCGCGCCACGCCACAACGGCGCCGCCGGGCCGAGCACCGCCATCACCGTGTCGTGCAGGCGCTTGCTCATCTCGCTCCAGTAGAGCTTCAACGCGCTGCCTTCGGGCCCCGGGGCCTGGCCCTTCGCGAGCCGGGAGAGGGTGCGCCAGTTGTGCAGCTGGAACAGCCGCACCTCGACGGCGGCGTCGGCGAGACGAGCGCGCAGCCGGTGGTCGTCGAACGCGCCGGCGTCGAGCGCGAGACGGAGCAGCTCCTCGACCAGCTGGATGTGAATCACGAGCTGCCGGGGGTTGACGCCCCGCTCGTGCGACAGCGTCGAGCTCGCGATCCGCCAGCCTTCGTTCTCGGGCCCGACGAGATGCTCGCGGGGGACGAACACGTCGGAGAAGAAGACCTCGTTGAATTCCGACTCGTCGGTGATCTGCCGTAGTGGCCGCACTTCGACGCCCGCCGCCCGCATGTCGACGACGAGGTACGAGATGCCGCGCTGCTTCGGCGCATCGGGGTCGGTGCGGGCGAGGCAGACGCCCCAGTCCGCGAACTGGGCGTAGCTCGTCCATACCTTCTGGCCGTTCAGCGTCCAGCCGCCCTCGACCGTCTCGGCGCGCGTGCTCACCGACGCCAGGTCGCTGCCCGCGCCGGGCTCGCTGAACAGCTGGCACCACAGCTCGCTCGCCGAGAGGATCCTCGGAAGCCAGCGTTCTTTCTGCGCGGGCGCGCCGTGGGCGAGCAACGTCGGCCCGACGAGGTTCACGCCGATCCGGCCGACCAGTTCTGGCGCGCGGGCACGCGCGAGCTCCTCGGTCGCGATGAAATGCTCGACCGCGCCTGCGCCGCGGCCGCCGTACTCCTCGGGCCACGCCACACCCACCCACCGGCCCTCGGCCAGCTTCGCCTGCCAGTCGCGCCCGAACGCGACCTGCGCGGCGAGATCGTCGAACTGCGGCGGCAGGCCCTTGCCGTATTCCCACGGGAGGTGCTCGCGCAGCCACGCACGCACCTCGGCGCGGAGTTGCGCTTCGGCTTCCGTCGCCTCGAGGTTCACTGGTGCCGCAGGGTACCGGCCCGCGCATTAGCGTCTTGAGGTCGAGAGGGCGTGATGGTCGTGGCACAGGACTCACTCCGGGTCGGGATCTTCCCGACGACCGGCTCGCTCGGGGAAACGGATGACGCGGCGGCGTATCTCGGCCGTGTGCACGACGCCGGCATCGACCACGTCTGTTGCGGCGACCACGTGAGCTTCTTCGTCGGCGCCGGCCTCGACGGTCTCCTGCAGGCCACTGCACTGGCGATGGCGCACCCGACACTGCCCGTCATGACGGGCGTGTACCTCCTCCCGCTGCGCCATCCCGTCCTCGTCGCCCGCCAGCTGTCCGACATCGACCAGCTCGCGCCGGGGCGCCTGATCTTCGGCGTGGGGATCGGCGGCGAGGACCGCCACGAGGTCGAGATGTGTGGTGTCGACCCCACGACGCGCGGGAGACGCATGGAGGAGTGCCTCGCCGTGCTGCGCGAGCTTCGCACCGGGACGCCGGCGACCTTCCACGGCGAATTCTTCGATCTCGAAGGCGCGCACGTCCTGCCCGCTCCCGCCGAGCCCATCCCGATCATCGTGGGCGGCCGTTCGGACGCGGCGGTACGACGAGCAGGGCGTCTCGGCGATGGCTGGCTCGGTGTCTGGAACTCTCCCCGCCGCTTCCGCGAAGTCGTCGAGATCGTCGCCGACGAGGCCGGCCGCGCCGGTCGCGACGATCCGCCGACCAGGCACGCCATGCAGGTGTGGTGCGGAATCGGCGACACGAAGGAGCGAGCACGTGCGTACGTCGCGCCGGCGATGGAGGCCTTCTACCAGATTCCGTTCGAACGGTTCGAGAAGTACTCGCCCTACGGGACGTCCGAGGACGTGGCCGAATTCCTCGCCCCGTACGTCGAGGCCGGTTGCACCACGTTCAACCTGATCCCGCAGTCGGACGATCGCGAGTCGGCGTTGGCCGGGGCGGCCGCGGTCAAGAAGCTGCTGGCACGCGTGTGAGCGATCAGATCGTCATCGACCGGCGGTTCCGCGGACCGCCGGACAGCGGCAACGGCGGATATACGTGCGGGCTGGTTGCCGCCCGCGTCGACGGACCCGCCGAGGTGACGTTGCGCCTTCCGCCGCCGCTCGAGGCGCCCCTGACCGTTGCGCCCGGCGACGCGGGATCGGTGCTGGTCCTTGACGGCGACGCGGTGGTTGCCGAAGGGGTCCGGCGCGACGACGAGCGCCTCGGGATCGACGTTCCCGAACCCGTCGGTGTCGCCGACGCCGAGCGCGCCGCCGCGGGGTCGCAGCTGCACGAGCACCCGGAGGAGCACCCGTTCCCGACGTGTTTCGTCTGCGGTCCGCAGCGCGCGCCCGACGACGGGTTGCGCATCCTCGTCGGTCCGGTGTCGGGAACGGCGGTGGCGGCAGACACGTGGACGCCGGCGGCCGATCTCGCCGGCGCCGACGGGGTGGTCCGGCCCGAGTTCGTCTGGGCCGCGCTCGACTGCTCGGGCGGTGTCGCGTCGTGGTTGGCCGATCCCGTCGGAGGCAACCCGTTCGTCCTCGGGCGCATGGCGGTGACGATCAACGGGCCGATACAGGCCGGCGTGCGGCACGTCGCCGTCGGCTGGCGCGCCGGTCGCGACGGGCGGAAGGTCACCGCCGGGTCGGCGGTCTTCACCGCCGGGGGCGAGCTGGCAGGCCTCGCCCGCGCGACCTGGATCCAGCTGGCCTAGCTGCGCTGGTCGATCGGGACGTACTTGCGCTCGGTCGCGCCCGTGTAGATCTGGCGTGGGCGCCCGATCTTGGTCTTCTTGTCGTGCATCATCTCGTACCAGTTCGCGATCCACCCCGGGAGCCGGCCGATCGCGAAGAGCACCGGGAACATGTCGGTCGGGAACCCCATCGCCCGGTAGATGATCCCCGAATAGAAGTCGACGTTCGGGTACAGCTTGCGCTCGATGAAGAACTCGTCGTTGAGCGCCACCTGCTCGAGCTCCCGCGCCAGGTCGAGGAGGTCGTCGCTGCTGTCGAGCGCGGCCAGAACCCGCTCGGCGGTCGCGCTCAGCACCCGCGCCCGCGGGTCGTAGTTCTTGTAGACGCGGTGGCCGAAGCCGGAGAGCCGGAAGGGATCGTCCGGGTCCTTGGCCTGGCGCACGTACTTGGCGACGTCACCGCCGTCGGCCCGGATCCGCTCCAGCATCTCGATGACCGCCTGATTGGCGCCGCCGTGGAGCGGTCCCCAGAGCGCGTTGATGCCGGCGGCGACGGACGCCCACAGGTTGGCCTCGCTCGAACCGACGAGACGCACCGTCGAGGTCGAGCAGTTCTGCTCGTGGTCGGCGTGCAGGATCAGCAGCTGCTTCAACGCGTGCACGACCGTCGGGCTCACCTCGTACCGCTCCGAGGGGACCGCGAACATCATCGTCAGGAAGTTCTCGATGAGGTCGAGCTCGTTGTTCGGATAGAGGAACGGCTGTCCGATCGACTTCTTGTACGCGTAGGACGCGATCGTCGGGAGCTTGGCGATGAGGCGCACGATCGACAGGTGCACCTGCTCCTCGTCGTGGATGTCGCTGCTGTCCTGGTAGAAAGTCGACAGCGCGCTCACCACCGAGGACAGGATCGCCATCGGGTGCGCGTCCTTCGGGAAGCCGTCGTAGAAACGCTTCACGTCCTCCTTGATGAGCGTGTGGCGACGAATCTCGTACCGAAAGTCGTCGAGCTGCTCCTGGGTCGGCAGGTCGCCCCAGAGCAGCAGGTAGCACGTCTCGAGGAACGACGGGTGATCACGCTCGACGAGCTGCTCGATCGGGATCCCGCGGTAGCGCAGGATGCCGGCGTCGCCGTCGATGTACGTGATCGCAGACTCGCAGGACCCGGTATTTACGAAGCCGTAGTCGAGCGTGACGAAGCCGGTCCGGGACCGCAGCTTCGAGATGTCGACGGCGGGCTCGTTCTCGGTGCCGCGGACGATCGGCAGCTCTACCTCGTTCTCGTCGTAGCGCAGGACGGCGGGGGGTTCGCTCATCTCCGACTCCTTCACCTCTGTCTTCTTCGTCAGCTCCGTGGCACCTCGCTCCACGGAAGGCCCTTGTCGACGCGGGGCTCGCCGGGAAGGCCGAGCACCCGCTCACCCAGGACGTTGCGCAAGATCTCGGACGTGCCGCCTTCGATCGAATAGGCGCGCGAGCGGAGGAACATCTTGCGGGGGTCGCCCCCGCCCGTGAGGCTCGCTTCGTCGGGGCGCACCATCTCGTAGCTCGGGTACAGGAGCCCCTCGGCGCCGAGCACGTCCATACACAGCTCGTAGATGCTCCGGTTCGTCTCGGCGAACGCGAGCTTGGCCACCGAGCCTTCGGGGCCGGGCGCGCCCGCCTTCCGGTTGGCCGTAGCGCGTGCGTTCGTGAGCCGCAGCACCTCGGCGTCGATCCAGAGGCGCGCGAGCCGGTCGCGCCGCACGGGGTCATGGCTCTCGGGGTGCTCGCGCCAGACCTCGAGCGCGTCGCCGATCGGGCCCGAGTTCCGGCCGGCGACCGCGCCGCCGATCGTGACGCGCTCGTTCATGAGCGTGGTGAGCGAGACTCGCCACCCGTCGCCGAGGCCGCCGATGCGGTCGGCGTCGGGCACGCGCACACCGGTCAGGTACACCTCGTTGAACTCGGCCTCGCCGGTGATCTGACGCAACGGCCGGACGTCGACGCCGGGCGTGTGCATGTCGAGCGCGAAGTAGGTCAGCCCCCGGTGCTTCGGTGCCTCGGGATCGGTGCGGGCGACGAGCATCCCGCGGTCGGCCCGGTGGGCGAGCGTGTTCCACACCTTCTGTCCGTCGACGACCCACTCGTCGCCGTCGCGGACTGCACGCGTCGACAGGCCGGCCAGGTCGGAGCCGGCGCCGGGCTCGCTGAAGAGCTGGCACCACAGCTCCTGACCGGTGAACAGCGGCGGCAGGAGCCGCGCCTTGAGCTCGTCGTCGGCGTGGGCCGCGATCGTCGGCGCGGCGAGGAAGATCCCGAACCCGTTGCGCTCGAGCGCGTCGGCGCGCACGCCGGCGGCACGGATGCGCTCGTCGACGCGCCGCTGCAACTCGGGCGGCAGCGCCAGGCCGCCGAACCCCACCGGGAACCACACCCAGGCGAGGCCGAGGTCGTACTGCGCGGCGCGGAACCCGATCGCGTCGGCGGGATCGTGCTCGGCGAGGAGCCGGTCGACGAGCGCATCGACGCGGTCGGTGCCGGTGTCCGATGCCGCAGCCGTCGTCGTCATCCCTTGGAGCGTACCGACCGGCGGGGGAGCCATGGGACCGTCCGGTAGCCTCCGTCTCGCATGGATTTCGAGCTGTCGGACGACCAGCTCGCGTTGCGTGACGGCGCGCGCGAGCTGCTCGACGGCTTGGCGCCCACGACGCGCGTCCGCACCGTCGTCGACGCCGGCGGCGGGATCGACCACGGGCTCTGGAAGGCCATGGTCGAGCAGGGATGGACGGCGGTCGAGGTGCCGGACGACCGCGGTGGTCTGGGACTCGGCGCAGTCGAGGTGGCGGTGCTGGTCGAGGAGATCGGACGTCACGTCGCGCCGGCGCCGTTCCTTTCGACGCTGCTCGCGCTGGGCGCGCTGGCGCGGGCGCGGCGCGACGACTGGGCCGAGCGGCTGGCCGGCGGCGACGCGATCGGCTGCGTCGCCTGGAGCCGACCGGGTCGGGGCGACCTCCGCGCCAGCCGGGACCGGTTGACGGGGCGGAGCGATCCGGTGCCGTTCGCGCCCAGCGCCGACGTCGCCGTTGCCGTCGCCGAGACGGACGACGGCCCTGGGCTGTACGCGCTCGACCTCCGGGAGCGCGAACGACCGGGGCGCGAGCCGGCCATGGACCTGACACGCGAGCTCGGTTGGTTGCGCTTCGACGACACCCCGGCGGAACGGCTGGGTGGCGCCGCCGAGGTCGACGCGCTCCTCGACCGGGGGGCGGCCTTCACCGCGGCGGAGATGCTCGGGGGCGCGTCACGCGCGATGGACATGGCCGTCGAGTACGCAAAGGACCGGGTGCAGTTCGGCCGTCCCATCGGCAGCTTCCAAGCGGTGAAGCACCGATGCGCCGACATGCTGGTCGACGTCGAGGGCATGCGCTCGAGCGCGTACTGGGCGGCGTGGTGCATCGGCGCCGGTCACGAGGACGCGTCGGTCGCGGCCTCGACGGCCAAGATCTGGTGCTCCGACGCGTCGAAGCGCGTCATGGCGTCCGCCCTCCAGGTGCACGGCGGGATCGGCTTCACGTGGGAGCACGACCTTCACCTCTTCCTCAAGCGCGCCCAGCTCGACCAGGTGAGCTTCGGCGACGCCGCCTTCCACCGGCAGCGGCTCGCCGACCTGCTCCGCCCGCGCGTCGAAGCGGGCGAGAGCGTCATCTGACAGGATCTCCGCCGGTGCGCGGGGGGAAGCGAAGGGCGTTCGTGTCGATGACGGCCGCTGTCGTCGTGGTCGCGGCGATCTCGGGGGGTACGCAGAGCGCGGGCGCGAATCGCCTCGACGGCAAGCTACGGACCAACCAGGTGCAGGTCCTCGCGACGCACAACAGCTACCACATCCAGCAGGACGCGCCGATCAAGTCGTCGCCGACCACGCAGTACACGCATGCCCCGCTCGACCAGCAGCTCGACCTCGGCGTGCGCGGCTTCGAGATCGACGTGGTGAACCCGCCCGACGGGTCGTTTCCGGTGTTGCACACGCCGGTCGTGGACGCTACGAGCAACTGCACGCCGCTCGCTCAATGTCTACAGGTGATACGAACGTGGTCGGAAGCGCATCCCGGCCACGTCCCGATCTTCGTCCTGATCGAGCCGAAGAACGACGACGTGGATTTCGTCATCGACCCGACGCTGCGACGGTTCGACGCCGCCGGCCTCGACGAGCTCGACAAGACGGTTCGTTCCTCGCTCGGCCCCGGGCTCATCACTCCGGACAGTGTCCGGGGGAGCGCGAAGACGCTGCGTGCCGCCGTCCTCGGTCGACGTGGCTGGCCCCCCCTCTCCAAGACGCGGGGCAAGACGTTGGTGGCGCTGAACACCGGCGGCGGGATCCGCAGCGCGTTCCTCCAGGGCCACCCGTCGCTCGAACGGCGTGCGATGTTCGTGACCGCCGATGAACAGTCGCCGGCGGCGGCCGTCATCAAGATGGACGATCCCGACGAAGCCAAGATCCAGGCGCTGGTGA
>DASZGY010000053.1:0-9580 GCA_035938395.1 Acidimicrobiia bacterium | reverse complement strand
GTTGTCGTCGAGGGTCACCTTGGCGTCGAGCGCGTGCACGCGCCCGTCGGTCGTGAGGACCAACGGGTTGATCTCGACGAGGTCGGCGTCGCCGTCGACGTACGCCCGGTACAGCTTCACGAGCACGTCGACCGTTCCGTCGGTCGCGGCGGGATTCAAGTTCGCGCGGTCGACCCACTCGCGGGCGACCGCCTCGCTCAGGCCGTCCACCGGGTCGACGTGAAGGCGGCCGATCGCCTCCGGCTCCTCCGCCGCGACCTGCTCGATGTCGACGCCCCCGCGCGCCGACAACAACCCGAGGTGCAGTTTGGCCGACCGGTCCAGCGTGAATGACGCGTAGTACTCCTCGGCGATGTCGCTCGCCCGCTCGATCCACAGCGTCTCGACGACGTGACCCCGGATGTCCATGCCCAGGATGTCGAGCGCGTGCGTGCGGACCGACTCGGCGTCGGACGCGAGCTGGATGCCGCCCGCCTTGCCGCGCCCGCCCACGTGCACCTGCGCCTTGACGACCACGGGGTAGCCGATGCGGTCGGCGGCCTCGACCGCCTCCTGGACGGTGAAGACGGCGTGACCCGGCGAGACCGGGATGCCGTACTCCGCGAACAGCTGCTTGCCCTGGTACTCGAGAAGATCCATTACCTTCGGCCGCCCCGCTGCATCACGGTCCGTCGCTCCGGTCCGGCGGTCACGACGCCTTCTGCGCCTCGCGGGCGTCGAGCGTCTGCTCGAGCCACCCGACGATGTCCGAGAGGGGGGCGCCAGGGGTGAACACCGCGGCCACGCCGGCCTCGCGCAGCCCGGCGATCTCGTCGGCGGGGATGATCCCGCCCCCGAACACCAGCACGTCGCCCACGCCCTTCTCGCGCAGGAGCGACACGATGCGCGGGAACAGGGTGTTGTGCGCGCCCGACAGCACGGAGAGGCCGACGGCGTCGGCGTCCTCCTGCAGCGCCGTCTCCGCCACCTGCTCGGGCGTCTGGTGGAGGCCGGTGTAGATGACCTCGAACCCGGCGTCACGCAGCGCGCGGGCAATCACCTTCGCACCCCGGTCGTGGCCGTCGAGGCCGGGCTTGGCGATGACGACGCGGTAGCGCCGCTTCATGGTGTGAACCCCCGCATGGCGCCGTCACGATACTTCGCCCGGTCGCCGTTCCAGGCTCCGGCTGGTGCCGCGGCGGTCGGCACGTCTCTCTCTGGCGCCGTCGCAGGCTCCGGCTCTGCGGCGTCGGTCAGCAAAGCCGCCGACGCCGCGCCCGCCTCCGCGGGACCGCCCGACTGGACTCCGATCCGACGGCCACGTTCACTTGGGGTCGTGCCTCCGGAACGCACCGATACCCGCCTGCTCATCGGCGCCGGCGCCGCCGCGGTCCTGGCCGGCGTCTTCGTGGCCGTCGTGCTGTTGCTGGCCACGAGCCGAGCCGATTCGCCCAAGAGTTACCGGCCGTTCCCCGCCGGCCCCGTGACCCAGCTGCGCAGCAACCTGAAGAGCGAGGGGCCCTTCTACTATCCCGACGCGTTCGGCGGGAAGCGCAGCATCCTGTTCGCGCTCGAGGGCGACCAGGTGGTGGCGCTCATGACGCACACCCCGGGCGACGAAGCGTGCCGCATCCGGTGGCGCGGGAGCGTGAACAGCTTTGTCGACTGCCGCGGCGATCGGCTGCGCAGCGACCAGATCGGCCGCTACGGGACGACCATCTCGAACCAACGGGGCACCGGCGACGTCGTGGTCGTCGACTTGCGGAAAGAGCTCCCGCCGCCCGCGCCGGCGGGCGGGCCCGGCAACTGACCCAGTCAATCGAGCGCGGGGTCAGGAATCGAGCTTCTGCAGCGGTGCCCACGCCAGGAGGAGCCGCTTCTCGCCCGCGTCGCGGAACCGGATGACCGCCTCCGCCTTGTCTCCCTCCCCGATGACGTCGAGGACCACGCCTTCGCCGAATGTGTCGTGCCCGACGTCGTCGCCGACGCGCAGGCTGGGGAGACGCGCCGCCCGCCCCGCATTGCTCGCGAGCGCAGCCGACACGACGGCGTCGCGATGGGCGCCCCGGCCGCCGCCGACGGGCCGGTCCTCGCCGAGCACCTCGACCAGCTCCTCGGGGATCTCGGAGAGGAACCGGCTGGGCGGGTAGAAGTCCGTTCGCCCGAAGAGCATGCGGCTCCACGCGTGGCAGAGATAGAGCCGCTCGCGCGCGCGGGTGATGCCGACGTAGCAGAGCCGGCGTTCCTCCTCGAGCTCGTCGGGGTCGCCCAGGCTCCGCATGTGCGGGAAGACGCCGTCCTCGAGGCCGGTCAGGAACACCACCGGGAACTCGAGCCCCTTGGCGGAGTGCAGCGTCATCAGCGTGATGGTTCGCTTCTCTCCTTCGATGTCGTCGAGGTCGGTGACGAGCGACACCGCCTCGAGGAAGGCCTGGACCCGGTCGAGCCCGTCGGGGACTGCACCGGTCTCGCTCACGGTCTGCGCGTCCGTCCCCTCGTCGTCACTCAGCGCACCACCGGTGCCACTGGCGATCCCGGCGAGACCGGTGACCTCACCGGCCTCGAGCGCGTCGTCGAACTCGCGGCAGACGCCGACCAGCTCTTGCAGGTTCTCGAGGCGCGCCTCGGCCTCGATCGAACGCTCGGCTTCGAGCTCGGCGAGGTAGCCGGTGTCTTCGAGCACGGCCTGCACGACGGGCGCCACGCCGACGCCGGCCGCGCCCTCGACCTCGGCCAGGATGTCGAGCAGGTCGCGGATGCCACCCAACGCCTTCCCGCTCACACCGGCGGCGTCGGCCCGGTGGAGCGCAGCGCGGAACGTCATCTCGTGCTCCTGCGCGTACGCGCTCACCTTGCCCACCGACGTGTCGCCCACGCCGCGCTTGGGCACGTTGACGATCCGCCGCCAGCTCACCTCGTCGTCGGGGTTCACGAGCGCCCGGAGGTACGCGAGCGTGTCCTTCACCTCGCGACGGTCGTAGAACCGCACGCCGCCGACCACGCGGTACGGGAGTCCCGCCCGCACCAGCGTCTCTTCGATGACACGACTCTGCGCGTTGGTCCGGTAGAAGACGGCGACGTCCGAGTAGCTGTAGCCCTCGGAGTCGGTGAGGCGGGCGATCTCGTGGGCAAGATACGCCGCCTCGTCGTGCTCGTCCTGGGCGTGATAGCGGATGATGAGCTCGCCACCGACCTGCTCGGTCCACAGCTGCTTGGGACGACGCGACGCGTTGTTGAGGATCACCGCGTTGGCGGCGTCGAGGATCCGCTGCGTCGACCGGTAGTTCTGCTCGAGGACGATGACCGTGGCGTCGGGGAATGCCTCCTCGAACCGCATGAGATTGCGGAAGTCGGCCCCCCGGAACTTGTAGATGGATTGGTCGTGGTCGCCGACGACCATCACACTGCGGTGCTCCTCGGTGAGCAGCCGCACGAGCTCCCATTGCGCGGCGTTCGTGTCCTGGAACTCGTCGACGAGGACGTGGCGGAAGCGCTTCCGCCACTTCTCGAGCACGTCGGGATGCTCCCGGAACAGGCGCACCGCCAGCAGCAGCAGGTCGTCGAAGTCGGCGGCCGACCCCTCGAGCAGGCGCCGCTGGTACTCCCGGTAGACCTCGGCGACGCGCCGGTCGGCGGGACCGGCGGCCCGGTCGAGAGCCTGGTCGGCGGTCACGAGCTCGTTCTTGAGCGTCGAGATCTGCGAGGCCAGCCGGCGGGCGGGGAACCGCTTCGGGTCCAGGTTCAGGTCCCGCCGCACGTAGTCGACGAGCCGGACCGAGTCGGATTGGTCGTAGATCGAGAACGACGAACGGATCCCGAGCTGTCCGGCCTCGCGCCGCAGGATGCGGGCGCAGGCGGAATGGAACGTCGACACCCACATGCGGTGGGCGACGGGGCCGACCAGCTCGCCGACCCGCTCCTTCATCTCCCCGGCGGCCTTGTTGGTGAACGTGATCGCGAGCAGCGCGAACGGAGAAGCGTGGTAATCCCCGATCAGCCACGCGACACGATTGGTGAGCACTCGCGTCTTGCCCGACCCGGCCCCCGCGACCACGAGCAGCGGCACCTCGGGCGGCGCGGTCACCGCCTCCCGCTGCACCGGGTTGAGCCCCGCGAGCAGGTCAGTGGTTTGTTCGGCGGCGCTCATGACGCCAGCCAGCGTATCGGCGCCGGGTCAGATCTCGGTGCTGGGTTCGAGGCTGAGCTCGCCCGTCACGCCGTCCTGGGCGGGGATGTTGTCGCGCCACGCGCGCAGCAGCCGCGTGCGGTCCTCGTTCAGCGCGACGGTGAACGCTCCGGTCTCGTTGTCGACGTCGAGCGCGAAGTACTGCTCCCAGTCGCTGTCGAGCGACGGCGAGTCCGCGTCCGTGCCCTTGGGGACGCGCCGGAAGCGCATCCTCTCGGCGTCGAAGAGCCAGATGCTATGAGTCGATTCGATTCGTTCCATACGCGCAACCGCCCGTGGGGGGGAAGGAAAGGGTACTGCGCATCGCAGCATCTTGCCCGCGTCAACGTCAGGCAAAACCGAACATTCCATCAGGTCTCGACCAAGAGGGTGACGGGACCGTCATTGACCAGCTCGACTTGCATGCGGGCTGCAAATTGCCCGGTGGCGACGGGTGCGCCGAGGTCGCGGAGCGACTGGGTGAACGCGTCGACGAGACCCTCGGCCTGCTCGGGGGGCGCGGCTGCCGCCCATGACGGGCGCCGGCCGCGCCGGGTGTCGCCGTAGAGCGTGAACTGGCTGACGACGAGGGCGGCGCCGCCGACCGCGCCGAGTGGCGCGTTCATCACCCCGTCGGCGTCGTCGAAGACGCGGAGGTGCCACACCTTCTCGGCCAGCTTGCGGGCGGCGGCCTCGGTGTCGTCGTGTGTCACGCCGACGAGCACGCACAGGCCCGGGCCGATCTCGCCGATCACGTCGCCACCGACGCGTACACGGGCCTCGGTCACGCGTTGCACGAGCGCACGCATCAGAACGCGGCGGTCAACCGCCCGACGACGCCTTGGCCTCTTCGTACTCCTTCAACGCGCGCCGGTGTCCGTTCGCGCCCGACCCGACGACGCCGCCGTCGCGCACTTCCTTCACGATCTTCTCGAGATCCTTCAGGCGGTCGTACACGTCATCCTCCGGCCCGGCCGAGATCACACGGTCGAACGCGGTGTGGATCCGGTCGAACTTGCGGCGCACCTGCCCGTACTCGTCGTCGAGCTTCTTCTTCGCTTCCTCGACGGTCTTCGCCATCAGGCAGCACGCTCCAGGTCGGGCGAGTACTTGCCGAAGCGGGCGACACTGTTCATCTTCGCCCGGTGAGAGAAGGCGCGCTGAGCGGCGTCGCGGTTGGAGGGGTCGCCCTTCCACGCCTGCTGCGCGGCGGCTTGGAGCGCGCGGCCGTAGGAGAAGCTGAGCTCCCACGGGTGCGGTCCCATGCGGTTCATCGCGTCGAGCCGGGCGGTGGCCTGCTCGTCGGACTGACCGCCGGACAGGAACACGATGCCCGGCACCGCAGCCGGCACGACCCACCGGTAGCACCGAACGCTCGCCTCGGCGATCTCCTCGTCGGACACCTGCTTCGGCGAGTCGTACCCCGGCAGCACCATGTTCGGCTTCAACAGCAGTCCCTCGTATGCGCACCGCTGGTCGTACAGCGCGTGGAAGACGGCCTCGAGCACCGCCGCGGTCACGTCGCCCGCCCGCCCGATCGTGTGCGTGCCGTCCATGAGCACCTCGGGCTCGACGATCGGCACGATCTCCGCCTCCTGGCACAGCGCCGCGTAGCGCGCCAGCGCGTCGGCGTTCACGTCGATCGTGTACTGCGACGGGAGCTCGTCGGTGATCGTGTAGGTGGCACGCCACTTCGCGAAGCGCGCGCCCAGGTCCCGGTACTCGGCCAGCCGCTCCCGGAGCCCGTCGAGCCCCTCGGTGACGGTCTCGCCCTCAGCCGCCAGCGCCAGCGGCTTGGCGCCCTTGTCGACCTTGATGCCGGGGATGATGCCCTTGCCGGCGAGCACCTTCGGGAACGGGACGCCGTCGCTCGTCGACTGGCGGATCGTCTCGTCGAACAGGATCACGCCGCTGATGAACTCCTCGACACCCTCGGTGGTGAAGAGGAGGTCGCGGTAGGCGCGCCGGTTCTCCTCGGTCGACTCGACGCCGATCTTGTCGAACCGCTTCTTGATCGTGCCGGTGCTCTCGTCGGCGGCGAGGATGCCCTTGCCGGGGGCGACGATCGCACGGGCGGTGGCTTCGAGCTCGGACACATTCATGGTCACTCCCACTCGATGGTTCCGGGTGGCTTGCTCGTGATGTCGTAGGCGACCCGGTTGACACCGGGGACCTCGTTGATGATCCGTGACGAGATCCGCTCGAGGACCTCGGCCGGGAGTCGAGCCCAGTCGGCGGTCATGGCGTCGTCGGAGGTTACCGCCCGCACCACGATCGGGTACTCGTAGGTCCGGCCGTCACCCATCACGCCGACCGTCCGCAGGACCGGGAGCACGACGAAGCTCTGCCAGATCTGCCGGTACAGCCCGGCCCGCTTGATCTCCTCGACCACGATGGCGTCCGCGCGCCGGAGGACGTCGAGGCGCTCGGTCGTGATCGTGCCCACGACCCGCACCGCGAGGCCGGGTCCCGGGAACGGCTGGCGCCACACGATCTCCTCGGGCAGGCCGAGCTCCTCCCCGACGGCGCGCACTTCGTCCTTGAACAGGTTGCGCAGCGGCTCGACCAGCTCGAACTGCATGTCGTCGGGAAGACCGCCCACGTTGTGGTGCGACTTGATCGTCGCGTTCTCCGAGCCGCCCGACTCGACGATGTCCGGATAGAGGGTGCCCTGGACGAGGAAGCGCGCGTCCTCGACGTCGCGGGCCACCTCCTCGAAGACCCGGATGAACGTCTCGCCGATGATCTTGCGCTTCCGCTCGGGGTCGGCGATGTCGTCGAGGGCGCCGAGGAACCGGTCGGCCGCCTTCACGTGGATCAGGTCGACGTGGAACTGACCCCGGAACGTCTCGGTGACCTGGTCGGCCTCGCCCTCGCGCATCAGACCGGTGTCGACGAACACGCACGTGAGCTGGTCGCCGACCGCCTTGTGCACGAGGGCGGCGGCGACCGCCGAATCGACCCCGCCGGAGAGACCGCACAGCACCCGCTCGCCGCCCACCTGCGCCCGGACCTCGGCGACGGCCTGCTCGATGATCGACGTGTTGGTCCACGAGGGGCGGCAGCCGCACACGTCGTACAGGAAGGCCTTGAGCACCTCCTGACCGCGTTCGGTGTGCGCGACCTCGGGGTGGAACTGCACGCCGTACACGGCGCGCTCGCGATCCTCGAGCGCGGCGACCGGGGCGCCGGACGTCGCGGCCGTGACACGGAATCCCTCGGGCGCCGACGTGATCGCGTCGCCGTGGCTCATCCACACGACCTGCTCGTCGGACAACGCGCCGAACAGCGGGGACGTGTCCCCGGTGAGCCGCAGCGACGTCGCGCCGTACTCGCCGCCGCCCGTGTGCCGCACCTCCCCGCCCAGCTGTTGGGCGACGAGCTGCGCGCCGTAGCAGATGCCGAGCACCGGCACGCCGGCGTCGTACAACGCGGCGTCGATCGACGGCGCGTCGTCGACGTGCACCGACGCCGGCCCGCCCGAGAGGATGATCCCCTTCGGGCGCCGGGCGAGCATCTCTTCCAACGGCATCGTGCGCGGAACGATCTCGGAATACACGTGCGCCTCGCGCACGCGCCGGGCGATCAGCTGCGCGTACTGCGCCCCGAAGTCGACGACGAGGACGGTGTCGAACTGCGGGGCGTCCATGCGGCGCCTAGCGACCCATGCCGACGCCCTGGCTGCGCTGGAGGCTCTTTCCCTCGGTCTGCAGGGACGGGGCCACCATGACCTCGGCCTTCTGGAACTCCTTGACCGAGTCGTAGCCGGTGGTGGCCATCGACGTGCGCAGCGCGCCGAACAGGTTGAGGGTGCCGTCGTTCTCGTGGGCGGGGCCAACGAGGATCTCGTCGAGCGTGCCCCGCTGACCGGCGTGCACACGCGTGCCGCGGGGCAGGTCGGGGTGGAACGTCGACATGCCCCAGTTGAATCCCCGGCCGGGCGACTCGTACGCGCCGGCGAGCGTGGTGCCGAGCATCACCGAGTCGGCGCCGCAGGCGATCGCCTTGGCGATGTCGCCGCCGGTGCGCATGCCCCCGTCGGCGATCACGTGGACGTAGACGCCGGTCTCGTCGAGGTGGCGGATGCGGGCGCCGGCGGCGTCGGCGATGGCGGTGGCCTGCGGCACGCCGACGCCGAGGACGCCGCGGGTCGTGCACTGATGCCCGGGGCCCACGCCGACGAGGATGCCGACGGCGCCCGTGCGCATGAGGTGCAGCGCGGTCGAGTAGGACGCGCAGCCGCCGACGATGATCGGGAGGTCGAACTCGCGGATGAACTTCTTCAGGTTCAGCGGCTCGGTCGTCTTGGAGACGTGCTCGGCGGAGACGACGGTCCCCTGGATGACGAGCACGTCGAGCTCGGCGTCGAGGACGAGCTTGGCGTACCGCTCGACGCGCTGCGGCGTGAGCGAGGCGCACGCGGTCACCCCCGCCGACTTGATCTCCTGGATGCGGGCGCCGATCAGCTCCTCCTTGATCGGCTCGGCGTAGATCTCCTGCAGGCGGCGGGTGGCCTTGTCGGGCTCCAGCGTCCCGATCTCCTCGAACATGGGGTCGGGATCCTCGTAGCGGGTCCACAGGCCTTCGAGGTTGAGGCAGGAGAGGCCGCCCAGCTCGCCCGTGCGGATCGACGTCGCCGGCGAGGTCACGCCGTCCATCGCCGCCGCCATGAGCGGAAGATCGAAGTGGAAGGCGTCGAGCTCCCAGGTGATGTCGATGTCCTCGGGATCTCGCGTCCGGCGGCTGGGGACGATGGCGATGTCGTCGAACCCGTAGGCCCGGCGCCCCGACTTGCCGATCCCGATCTCGACCTCCACGCCTGTGCGCCTCCTGCTCGGTTCGCTCTGTCGCCGTCGCCAGCTCCGGCCTTGCGGCGACGGTCGGCCAAGCCGCCGGCGCCGCCCGGAAAGGAAAATGGTACCGCCCGCCTCCGGGCGGTCAGAGCGATGCAGTGAGATGGGCGAGGAACGAGACGAGCACGCGCGCCGTCGCGCCCCACACCGTCTCACCCGGCAGCTCGAAGAAGGAGATGGCTCGGTCGGGCGATCCCCAGTACTCCTCGTGGAAGGCGTCGTCCTCGAGCAACTCGGACAGCGGCACCTCGAGGATCCTCACGACCTCACCCGGATGGGGAGCGAGGGGCGGAAGTGGATCGATGAGCCCGACGAAGGGCGTGATCGTGAAGCGCGACCCGACGGTCGCGAGCGTGTCCAGCTCGGCGACGACGTCGACCGCGGCCGGCGGCAGGCCGATCTCCTCCTCGGCCTCGCGGAGCGCCGCGTCCTGGAGGGTGGCGTCAACGCCGGCACGGAGCCCGCCTCCCGGGAACGAGATCTCGCCCTGGTGGGAGGGCATGGTGTCCGGCCGCTTGGTCAAGATGACGTGCGCTTCGCCGTGGGCCTCGAACAGGGGGACGAGCACCGCCGCCGGGCGACT
>DASZGY010000052.1:0-3638 GCA_035938395.1 Acidimicrobiia bacterium | reverse complement strand
TGCCGCGTTGCTGAGTCGCGCGATCGGCCCCGCCGTCCTGATCGAACCATGGAATCCGTGGGTTCCTGTGCTGCCGTTCTTGCTGTACGTGCTGCTCGCGTGGTCGGTCGCAGAGCAGGACTGGGCGGCGCTTCCGTGGCTGGTGGGCATCGGCTCGTTCGTCGTGCAGACGCACGTGGGCTTCGCGCCCGCGGTTTTCGGGCTGGGCGCCATGGCGTGCGCATTGGGTGCCTACGGCCGCCTCCGTGCTCGCGCCCGTCAGAGCCACGAGAGCGGCGAGGTCGAGGAGACGCCGCGGTGGCCGACGCGCCGCTGGATCCTCGTGGCCGTGGTCGTCGGCGTGTTGCTGTGGCTGGCACCGGTCGTTCAACAGTTCACCGGAACTACAGGGAACCTCGGGGACATCATCGACTCGTTCCGTCACCCGACAGAACCAGTGGCTGGATGGGAGATCGGCTTCGGGGTCATGGGCCGCGAGCTCGGCGTCGTCGGTCCGTGGATCACGGGAGACGACCTGGGGCCGACGGGCTTCCTCCAGACTGCGTCGACGATCCCGGCGACGCTCCTGATCCTGGCGACGGGCGCTCTCGGCGCGCTCGCGTGGCGTCGCGGCGCGAAGGACGCAGGACACCTCGCGGCCCTTGCCGTCGCCGGCGCGGCGCTGGGCGTCGTGGGGGTGACGCGCATCACCGGCATCCTCGGCCCGTACCTCGCCCGGTGGACGTGGGTGGTGGCGGCTCTCGTCTGGCTCTCACTCGCGTGGTCACTCTGGTCGCTGGTCTCACGGGCCTCCGTGACCAGGCCGCTCGTTGCGGCCGCATTCGTTGTGCTGATCGGAGTCACCGCGAGCACCGCGTGGGCGGCCACATCGGTTCGCGCGCCGGACCACCAGTTCTCCGACACGATCGCTCGGCTCGGCCCGTCCACGGCAGCTCACCTCGGGCGCGACCGGAGGTACCTACTGACGTTCGTCGACAGCGAGAACTCGGGAGCGATGGGGGAGGGAATGCTCCTGGATCTCGCCGAACGTGGCCGGCACGTTCGGGTCGAGTCGGAGCTCTCGCGCCTGGTCGGCTCGTGGCGTACGGCGCGCAGAGCTCAGGTCGACAGTGTCGTCATCGTGGTCGCCGGTGGCGACCTCGAGCGGGGTTGGAGCCCACCGCCGGAGGCAAGGCGCATCTCGACGCACGACCCCTTGCGCCCGCGAGAGCGGACCCGTTCACGGCGCCTGGAACGCCGGGCGCGCGCCGTACTCGGACTCGATGCTCCGTCCGGGCCGCTGCCGCTCGGGAGCGCGTTCGGGCGAAAGCAGCTCGTCGACAAGGGTGTCGATCCGCACGTCGTCGACGAATTGCGCCAACTCCACCAACGCGGTGACGCCTACTCGGTGTACCTCGCGCCCGCGTAGAGCCGAACGTATGCTTCGCCGTCATGCCGCCGGCACGGCGCCTCGTTGGTTCCGTGTACCGCCGGCTTGGTCCTGCTCCCGCTTCTTCCACCGGCGAGCGCCGGTGGCTTCTCGGCATCGTGCTGGCGGGGGCGGCCTTGCGTCTCGGGTGGGTGCTCTACGCCGCGAGGGAACCGCGGGGCTTCAACGATCCGATTCTCTACGAGGCCTTCGCGGCCCGCATCGCCGACGGACACGGCTACACGTATGCGACCGGGCACGGGACGGCGTATTACCCGGTGGGGTATCCCGGTGCGCTCGGCGCAGTCGTGCGGCTCGTCAGGCTGTTCCCTGTCCCCGACAACATCCCGATGACGGCGGCGCTGTTCAACCTCCTTCTCGGCGTCGGGACGATCGCGTTGACGTTCGAGGTAGGACGACGGCTCTTCGACAACAGGATCGGTCTCGTCTCCGCCGCGATCGTGGCGTTCTGGCCGAACCTGATCTTTCACACCGCCGTCATGCTCACCGAGACCCTGTTCAACTTCTTGGTCGTGGGGGCGGTCCTGCTCGTTGTCTCGCTTCCCCCGTCTGCACGGCGAATCGGCTGGAAACGGTGGGCAGCGTTCGGCGTCGTGCTCGGCCTCTCGGCGCTCGTGCGGCCGATCTCCCTTACGTTCGTTCCCGTCCTCTTCGTGGTGCTCCTCGTCGCGCGCGCCGGCTGGGCAGCCGCGGCGCGGTATGTCGGTGTCGCGACGGTGGCGGTGATCGTCGTCCTGGTGCCGTGGACGGTCAGGAACGTCAAGGCGACGCACTCTTTTGTCGTCATCTCGACGAACCTCGGTGACAACCTCTGCATGAGCCGGCATGCCGGCGCCACGGGCGCGTTCCAGGCGAACTCCGCCTGCATCGTGAGCCGAGAAATGGGAGCGACACCGGCCCACGAGGTGGAGGCGAACAGCGCGAACCTCAGACGCGCGGCGCGATTCGTGCGAGATCATCCCTCGAGCGAGGTCCGCCTCTGGTTCCTGCGCGGCTATCACGCGATCGAGAACGACCACGACGGCCTGCGCGCTTCGGAGTCATACGGTGCCAACTCGTTCGTCCCCGGGGCATTGAGACGTGCCCTCGACATCGTCGCCGACGTCTACTTCTTTGCCGCAATCGTGCTCGGCGTGCTCGCGGTGCCGGCGTTCGTCCGCCGTGGACGACCGTGGCATCTGTTCTTCGTGCTGGCGGCGGCTGCGCTCGCGGTACAGCCCCTGATCTTCTTCGGCGACCCGCGCTTCCACGTCCCGGTCCTGCCGTTCATTGCCGTTCTCGCCGCCGTCTCGCTCCGTCGTGGTCGCTCTCTGCTTCCGACTCGAGCATGACGGGCGGCGCGAGAAACAGCCTCCCAGAGACTCGGTCCGCGACTCCGCTACTGTCTCGCCGCGAGCAACGGACAGGGGGTCATCGTGGGGTGGGGCTGGCGCGTGGTCGCGTGTGTGTGCTTGGCCATCGGTGCGAGTTCGTTCGGCGGAGTCGCGGTCGCGGCGCGACCGTCCCAGGAGAGTCCGACGCCGGCCGCCGACTGGGTGCACTCGGTGTGCGGAGTACTGGTCCAATGGCGAGGCGATGTCGAAGGCGCCGCCACCGACGCCACGAACTCGACCCAGAAGGCCCGCAAGCTCTCGGCGTCGGCCAAGGCCAAGCAGACCAAGCAGGCGATCGGAGCGTTCCTCGGTCACGCCATGGACGCGACCGCCACCGCCGAGGAGAGTCTGCGCGCCATCGGCGGCCCACCAGTAACCAACAACGCCGAGGTCGAAGACGCCCTACTCGCGAGCTTCGACCAGCTCACGGGCTTCTTCCGATCGTCAACCGACCAGACCCAGGCGGTCTCTGCGAAGAACGCCAGACGGGCTCAACGGAAGCTGTCGTCAATCGCGGAGGCGATCATCACCCAGAGCGACGAGGTCCAGAGCCTGATGAACAGTGCCGTCGCCAAGGACGCCTCAGGGGGGCTGAGCGGTGCCATCGCGGCTGAGCCCCAGTGCGCGGGTGTTCTCGGAGGTGCGGCGTGATCCGGCGTCTCGGCAAGGCTCGCCGAGCTGTCATCTCGGCCTCATTGCTCGGCGCGGGAATCTGGCTCGGCGCTTTCACCGTCGCATCTGCGCCGGCAGGCGCCGGCGCTCACGACAACTGCCTGGTGACTGCAGTGGACGTGACACTCCACAACAAGACGGGCAGCTCGCTCCCGCTCTCGAGC
>DASZGY010000051.1:0-53366 GCA_035938395.1 Acidimicrobiia bacterium | reverse complement strand
GCGCCGGCGACGGTGGGCCGCTCCGCCTGGATGAGCTTCGCGAGCGGCTCGGCCTGGAGAAATCGCGCCGGCATCACGAAGTCGGCACCGGCGAGCCACGCCGCGTACGGCAGGCCCCACGCGTTGGCGTGGAACATCGGCACGACCGGCAGCACCCGGTCGTGCTGGGTGAGCCCGATGGCGCCGGCCTGGTTGATGCCGAACGAATGCAGCACCGTCGACCGGTGCGAGTACACGACGCCCTTGGGGTTGCCGGTGGTGCCGCTCGTGTAGCACATGGCCGCCGCCGCCCGTTCGTCGACCTCGGGCCACGCGAACCCGCCGTCCTCGGCCGCGAGAACCTCGTCGTAGCGCACCACATCGGCGCCGGCTGCGGCGTCCACGAGCGCGGAGGCGTCGCCCTCGCCAACCACGACGTAGTGCTCGACCGTCTTGAGGTCGGACGCGACGTTCGCCAACAACGGGATCAGCGTGTCGTCCACGATCACGACGCGGTCCTCGGCGTGGTTCACGACGTACGTGAGCTGCTCGGGGAAGAGCCGGATGTTCAGCGTGTGCAGGACCGCGCCCATCGTCGGGACGGCGAGGTACGCCTCGAGGTGCTCCTGCGTGTTCCACTGGAACGTGCCGACGCGATCACCCGACTCGATGCCGAGCCGCTGGAGCGCGGCCGCGAGTTGTTCCGCGCGTCCGGCGACCTCGACGAACTTCGCCCGTCGGGAGCCGTCGCCCTCGAACGTGACGACCTCGCTGTCACCGTGCACAGCACGGCCGTGCCGCAGGATCATCGCGATCGTCAACGGGAAATCCTGCATGGTGCTCTCGAGCATCTGCGCCCCCCAAGAACGTCAGTTGTCGTTCGTCGCGCTCACCAGCCGAGGATGACACCCACGATCAGACCGAGCACGAGGAGACCGCCGGCCCGCCGGGTGTGGACGAACGCCAGCGCCGCGAACCACAGCGGCCAGATCGGGAAGTTCTCGGGGGGCTCGGCCGGCTTCGGTTGCGAGAACGGCGTCCACACGGTGGCGAGCTTGTGCAGCGCGAGCAGCACGATCAGCGCGGCGATCGGGAACGTTCCCGTGCCCACGAGCAGGACCACGAGGACGTAGAACGAGATCATCATCCCCTGCGTGAGGGCGCGCGCCTTGGCCTCGCCGAGCAGCACCGGCAGTGTGCGCGTCCCGTCCGGCGCGTCCCACGGGATCTTGTCGATGTGCTTGCCCATGAGCACCGCGGTGCACAGGAGCGCGTACGGCAAGGACGCGACGAAGATCGCGAACGGGAAGTGGCCGGTCGCGGCGTAGTACGCACCGCCGACCATCAGCGGCCCCCACACCACGAGCACCGTGACCTCGCCCAGACCGTGCTTCTTGAGCCGCAGCGGAGGCGCCGTGTACGCGACCGAGAGCGCGAACCCGCTCAACGCGAACACGACCATCGGCCAGCCCCGGAACACGAGCAGCACGACGAGGATCGCGAGATCGGCCGCGTTGACGACGATCGCGGATGTCAGCAGTCCGCGGCGGCTGATCATCCCGGACAGCACGGGGTGAGGGGCGTACAGCGCTCGCGGATATGTATCGGAGTCCGAGCCGACCTCGAGGTCGAAGAGGTCGTTCATCAGGTTGTTGGCGACGTGGGCGAGCACCAAGCCGATCGCCGCCAGTGCGAACAAGCCCCACCGGATGTTCTCGTCGTGGAACGCGGCGAGCAGTCCCGCGATGGCGGCCGCCGTGATCGTCATCGGCAGCACCGAGGCGCGCGTGAGCACGAGCCAGCGCGAGACGGCGTCGACCCGCCCGGCCGGCGGGTTGCTGGTCCGCAACACGTGACGCCAGTTGCCGAGGAGCCCGGATCGCGCCGTGACGCCGGACTTCGTTTCCGGGAGGTCGCTCACGTCCGTCACTCACACCCTCCTGCTCCGGTCGAGCGTACCCGGAGGTTCGGCCTTGCATCCCGGTACGTGTGGCAAACTCCCGGCGCACTACTCGGCAGGAATGCACGAAATGAAGGAGCACGTCTGATGAGCACGACACCGCCGGCACCACCGCCCGGTCCGCCGTCCGCACCGCCGCCCGCACCGCCACCGGCCGCACCGCCACCGGCCGCACCGCCGCCGGCCGGCGCGCCGACCGCATCGCCGTCGAGGAGCGGCGGCGGCGGCAACATCTGGCTGATCCTCTTCATCGTCGCGGGCGTGCTGTTCGTGGGGGCGATGATCTTCGCCATCATCAGCTTCACCGGGAAGAGCAGCGCGGAGGACGACAAGGACAAGGCGCAGAAGGAGCTGGCGTCGACGAAGAAGCAGCTGACGTCCACCAAGGGCGAGCTCGACACGACGAAGGGCGCGGGCCAGATCCTCGGGGACCTCGTCCGCACGGGCGCCAAGTCGGCCGACGACCTGAAGGCGTGCACGGACTCGGGCCATGCGCTGCAGAACCAAGCGGTCGACGTCTTGAACGCGGCGCAGGCGGGAACCGACGTCAACCCGCTCATCGGCGGGTTGAACTCCGCCATCGACCAGAACACGAGCCTGTGCAACACGTCGCAGCAGAGCTATCAGGCCTTCGTCGACGCATTGAGCAAGTTGCAGAACAAGTAGCCGAGGCTCACGCCGACGCACGACTGCGGCGGCTGGCTCCGAGGGAGTCAGCCGCCGTAGTTCATCCGGGTGTCCTCCATGCGCAGGACCGCGGTGTCCTCACCCTTCTGGAACCCGGCGTCGACGACTTCGCCCAGGAAGAGGGTGTGCGAACCTACGTCGACGGTCGAGCGCACCTCGCAGTCCGCGTAGGCGACGGCTTGATCGAGAATCGGAGCTCCGGTGGCGCCGTCATGGAACGGGAACCCGTTCAGCGTGCGCGCGTCGAGGTCGACCTCGACCGGCTTCGTGAACTTGCGGACGATGGCCCGGTCCTCGCGGTCGACGATGCACAGCGCGAACACGCCGCCCTCCGAGATGAGCTCGTGTGTGACAGCGTCCTTCTCGACGCTGACGCCGAGGAGCTTCGGATCGAAGCCCAGCTGCGTGACCCAGTTGCACGTCATGCCGTTGCGTCGCTCACCCGCACGGCTTCCGGCGATGTAGAGGCCGGACGGCATCGTCCACAGGACACGCCGCCGCAACCGGTCGTACTCTTCGGGATCGGCGCCGTCGGGGAACGGCCCGACGGGTCCGCTGCTGAGTGGCATCGGGCGAGGCTAGCGGGGGAACTCGAATGACCGATTACGCGCAGACCTACGGCGCGCTTCGCGGCCGGGTCTCGGACCTGGTGCGCGGGGCGGACGAGGAGCAGCTGGAGCGGCACCCACCGGCGACGCCGGAATGGCGCGTCCGCGATGTCGTCGCACACCTCAGCGGCATCACGGCGGACATCAACGCCGGGAACCTCGACGGTGTCGCCACCGACGCCTGGACCGCCCGTCAGGTCGACGCGCGGCGCGACTGGAGCATCGAGCGGATGCTCGAGGAATGGGACACCGAGGGAGCCAAGGTCGAGGCGATCATGGCGAGCCTGCCCGAGGTCGCCGTGGGCCAGATGACGACGGACGCCGCCACGCACGAGCAGGACATTCGCGGCGGGCTCGGGCGTCCCGGTGCCCGTGACTGCGACGCGATCGTGATCGGCGTGGACTGGGGCGTGCAGATCCTGGCCGGGCTGGCGGAGCCCGCCGACGCCACGCTGCGCATCGAGACCGAAGCCGGCACGGCCACGGCCGGCACCGGCACGCGTCAGGTCGGCGTTCGCGTCGATCGGTTCGAGTTGTTCCGGACGATGACCGGTCGCCGGAGCCTCGAGCAGATCCGTTCGTTCGGTTGGGAGGGCGAGCCCGCACCCGAGCTCCTCGTGTTCCCGATCTTCACGCCGCGCCCCACACCGCTCGTCGAGTAGCCGCGCTCAGGGCGCGGGCGACGGAGGCAACAGGTCGCTCTGCTCGAGCAGCGACTTGGCGGCATCGAGGTCGTCGTCGAACACCAGCACGCGGAAGCCGTCGATCGTGCCGAAGAACGGCGCCCACCCTCCGGCGTCTCCGTACTTCGCCGTCGCCTCGATGCCGTTCGCCTCGAGCAACGCGAGCGCGGCGTCGGCCTGGAAGCGCGAAGGAAGGTTGGCGACCTCGACGATGCGGCCGCCGGGCCGGGGCTCGCGCGGCATGACATGCACCGTACCGTGCTCCGTTACCGTGATCGGCGTGGCCCTTCCCCGGGCGCTCGCTCCACTGCGGCACCGGTCGTTCGCCCTGCTGTGGGCGGGCGCGTTCACCTCGAACGTCGGCACGTGGATGGAGACCGTCGGCGTCGGCATCCTCGTCACGACGACCACGCACCAAGCGAGCTGGACGGGGCTGGTCGCGGCGGCCGCGTTCATCCCCAATGCGTTCCTGGGACCGCTCGGCGGCGCACTCGCCGACCGACTGCCGCGCCGGCGCGTGCTCTTGACGACGACCGCCGTGCAGACCGCGCTCGCCGGGACACTGACGCTCCTCGCCGCGACCGACACCGCCCACCCGGGCGTGGTCGTGCTGATCGTGCTCGGCGCAGGCTGCGCCATGGCAATCGGCTTCCCTTCCTACATGGCGTTGCTGCCCGATCTCGTGCCTCGGGAGGATCTGCCCGGCGCGGTCGCGCTGTCGTCGGCGCAGTGGAACCTGGGCCGGGTGATCGGTCCCGCGCTCGCCGGCGTCGTCATCGGCTTCGGCGGCTTCGAGTGGGCGTTCGGCCTCAACACGCTGAGCTTCCTCGCGGTGATAGCCGTCGTGCTCTCATTGCGGCTCCCGCCACCGGCGCCGGTGCAGGAAGCGTCGATCTTCGCGTCGATCCGCGCCGGTGCCCGCTACGCGCGCGCCGACCCGGGGCTGCGGGTCGTGATCTCGTACATGGCGCTGAACTCGTTACTGGCGGCGCCGTTCATCGCGCTCGTGCCGGCGGTGGCGCTCAAGGTGTTCGGGAACGGCGACTTCGGAACCGCGCTACTCGTGACCGCGCAGGGTGTCGGTGCCGTGCTCATGGGCCTGTCGCTCGGCCCGCTCTTCGCCCGCTTCGGCAGCCGGCGGGTGCTGGTTGGCGTGCTCGGCGGCTTGCCGATCGCCCTGGTGGCGTACGCCGCCGCGCCCAATCTGGCCGTGGGCGTGGTGACGATCTTTGCCGTCGGGTTCCTCTATCTCGGCGCGCTGTCGAGCTTCACGACCATCGCCCAGCTGCGCGCCCCGGCCGAGCTCCGCGGCCGGGTGCTGAGCCTGCTGATGGTGCTGCTCGGGACGCTGTACCCGTTGGGCAGCGTGCTCCAGGGCGCGATCGCCGACCGCGTCGGGTTGCGGGTGACCACCGCCGGCGCCGCCGTGCTCATGGCCGCGGCGTTGCTCCTCGTGCGGATGCTGCGGCCCGACCTCACTCGCGCGCTCGACGAGCCGACCGAGTCAGGATCGGCGCAGCACACTCGCCGTGATGGCGACGAGCCCGACCGCGCAGGCCATCTGGCCGTACCACCAGGCGCCGAAGGTGTGGTGGCCGCTGACGGGACAGGCGACGACCATCGCGACGAAATACACCGCCGCGCCGAGCGCGGCCACTAGGCCGAAGCGGCGACGCGTGATCAGGCCGGCTGCCGTCACCGCCAGCAGTCCGAGCAACGTGAGCTCGATCGTCGCCGCCAGCCACGCCGGGAAGGCATCCGGATTGTCGGCGGCCGGCTCGAGCGCGACGGCGATCGAATAGAGCAGGAACCACGCCACGCCCACGATGAGCGCGAGGTGGCTCGCGATCTCCTGACCCAGCCACTCGCGGGTCTCCGGGCGCGTCGCGACCGCTTCGCGCTCGTGGGTGATCGTGCGCTGGCGTTCCTCGGTCGTTGTGCTCATGCCGGCCCTCCTCGCCTGAGGCCCACCATGTTCGCGCGATTCGGCCCGTCGTGGACCGCCGCCGCAGCCCTCCGATACCGTCCGAACGCATGATCATCGAGCGCGAGCGGCGAGGGCGGGTCGAGATCCTCGCCATCAACCGGCCCGAAGCCCGCAACGCTGTGAACGCCGACGTCGCCCAGGGCGTCGAGGCCGCGCTCGACGACGTCGAAGCCGACGACGACGTGTGGGCCGTGGTGGTCACCGGGCGGGGCCCGGTGTTCTCGGCCGGCGCCGACCTCAAGGCCGTCGCCGCCGGTCGCGGCCTCGAGCTGATGACGAAGCGCGGCGGTTTCGCCGGGATCACACAGCGCTCGTTCCCCAAGCCGCTCATCGCCGCGGTGAACGGCCCGGCGTTGGCCGGCGGCTTCGAGATCGTGCTCTCGTGCGATCTCGTCGTGGCGGCCGCCGACGCACGGTTCGGGTTGCCGGAAGTGAAGCGCGGCCTGTTCGCGTCGGCCGGCGGGTTGGTCCGGCTCCCGAAACGAGTGCCGCTCGCGCTGGCGACCGAGGTGGCGATCACCGGCGAGCCCATCGACGCCGGGCGCGCGCATGCGCTCGGGCTCGTCAACCGGGTGGTGCCGCGAGAGAAGGTCGTGGACGAAGCGCTGGCGCTGGCAGGGCTCATCGCCGCGAACGCGCCGGTCGCGGTGCGCGCCTCGTTGCGCATGGTGCGCGAAGCGGGCGACCTGTCCGAGGCCGACGCCTGGCGGCTCAACAGCGAGCTTGCAGCCGAGGTCGGCCGCACCAAGGATGCGATCGAGGGGGCCACCGCCTTCGCCGAGAAGCGCCCGCCCGAGTGGACGGGGGCCTGACCGGCCCTGGTCGCCCGATCGTGACCGCGGGAGCAAACACTCCTAGAATCGCGGGTCATGGGAGCGGGATCGTCTCCGGAGCTGCGGGTCGAGGAGCTGGCGGGGCGGGCCGACGTCTCCGTCGACACGATCCGCTTCTACCAGAAGCGCCGGCTGCTCCCCCCGCCGCAGCGGCGAGGGCGCATCGCCTGGTACGGGCCCGAGCACGTCGAGCGCCTCGCCCACATCAAGGACCTGCAGCGGCGCGGCTTCTCGCTCGCCGTCATCCGCCGCATCGTGACCGGCGAGCTGGACCGGGCCGACGAGCCGCTCGCCGCGGCCGTGGTCGGCGCGGCCGAGGACGGGACCGGGGCCGAGACCGGGGCGGAAGAGTTCCTCACCCTCGACGAGTTGGCGGCGCGCTCGGGTGTCCCGCAGGCGCTCATCGAGTCCATCGTCCGCGAGGGTCTGCTCGTCCCCCGCCGTCACGAAGGTGACGCCCGGTTCACGACCGCCGACGTCGACATCGTCGCCGCCGGGCTGCGTCTCCTCGAGACGGGCCTCCCGATGCCGGAGCTGCTCGCCCTGGCGCGCCGGCATCACGAAGCCACGCGCGAGACGGCCGAGGGCGCGGTCGCGATGTTCGACACCTACGTCCGCGAGCCTCTCCGCGCCGCGGACCTGTCCGACGACGAGCGCGCCGACCGGCTCGTCGAGGCGTTCCGTGTGCTCCTTCCGTCGGTGACGGCACTCGTCGCCCACCACTTCCGGCGCGTGCTGCTCGAGGTCGCGCAGGAGCACCTCGAGTCGGTCGGCGATTCCGCCGAGCTGGAAGCCGCCAACGCCGAGGCCAGCCGCCGCCTCGAGGTCGTCTGGCCGTGACCCGCGTGGCCACGCACGCCCCCGCGACGAATGCTGGCCTTCCCGAAGGCGACGACAAGCACCGCGTGGTCGAGGCGATGTTCGACCGCATCGCGCCGCGCTACGACCGCCTGAACCGCATCATCTCGCTCGGCCAGGACCGGCGGTGGCGGCGGCACACGGTTGCCGCGCTGCGACTGGCGCCGGGCGCGACCGTGCTCGACCTCGGCTGCGGCACGGGCGACCTGTGCGACGTCGTCGCGGCTGCCGGGTACTCCGCGACCGGCGTCGACTTCTCCGCCGGCATGCTGGCGGCCGCGCACACCCGGGCTCCCCTGGCCCGCGCCGACGCGCTGGCGCTGCCGGTTCCCGACGCGTCCGCCGACGGCGTCGTCAGCGGGTTCGCGCTCCGCAACTTCGTCGATCTCGACCGCTTCTTCCGGGAGTGCGCGCGCGTGCTGCGGCCCGGCGGGCGTGTCGCCACCCTCGAGACCGCCGAGCCCGCCAGCGCCGTGCTCCGGGCCGGGCACCACGTCTGGTTCCGGCGCGTCGTGCCCTTCGTCGGGGCGACCCTGTCGAACGACGCCGAGGCCTACCAGTACCTGCCCCGCTCGACGGCGTACCTGCCGCCACCCGCCGACCTGCTCGCACTGGTCGAGGCAGCGGGTTTCGCGAGCGTCGAGCGGCGCACGTTCACCGCGGGTGCGGTGCAGCTCATCACCGGAACGCGACGATGACGGCGACCTCCGTCGCGGCGGGTCTCGTCGCCCGCACTCGCGCCGTCGATCGGCCCGGCGACCTGCTCGACTCGCTCTCGCCCGACGGCTTCGCGTGGCTGAGCGACGGGTGCGGGTTCGTCACATCCGGTGTCGCGGCGCGGGTTCGCGCCGGCGACGTCGATCGCGTCCTCGCGGGCATTGAGGTCGACGACCGCGTTGGTCGGGCGGGAACGGGTGCGATCGCGGTGAGTGCGTTGCCGTTCCACGACGCGAGCGCGGGTGAGCTGGTGATTCCCGCTTCCGTCGCCGGAGTCGATGCGGACGGATGTGCGTGGCGCACCGAGATCGGAACCGCGCCGCCATTCGCGTCGAGCGCGACACCGCCGCCCACCCGGTTCAGCGTCGAGGGTCGGGTGTCTCGCGCCGAGTGGACATCACAGGTCCACACCATCCTGGACGCGGTCGACGCTGGACACCTCGCCAAGGCCGTGCTCGCCCGCGAGGTCGTCGTGCACGCCGACGCGCTGTTCGACACGCGTGTCGTGGTCGGCCGTCTGCGCGCGACCCAAGGCGGGTGTGTCGTGTTCGCCGCCGACGGTCTCGTGGGCGCGACCCCGGAGCTGCTCGTGCGCCGGCAGGGCGCGAGCGTGACGTCACGGCCCATGGCCGGCACGATCCCGCGGGGCGCGACAGATGCCGGCGACAGCGCCGCCGAGGCCGCCCTCGCCGCTTCGGTCAAGGACGGCCTCGAGCACCGGCTCGTCGTCGACGCGGTCGTGGACGGCTTGCGCGCCGGCGGCGTCGATGTCACCACGGTGCGCGGCCCCGAGGTCGCCCGGCTCGCGACCGTCAGCCACCTCGCCACCACGATCGCCGGCACCGTCGAGCCCCGGTCGGCGCGGTCGGCACTCGAGCTGGCTCTGCGCCTCCATCCGACGCCCGCCGTCGGCGGCGCTCCGCAGGACTTCGCGCTGGCGATGCTGGAAGACCTCGAGACGTTCGACCGCGGTCGCTACGCCGGACCGGTCGGATGGGTCGACGGGCACGGCGACGGCGAGTGGGCGGTCGCGCTGCGCTGCGCCGAGCTCGAAGGCAGCGCGGCACGCCTTGTCGCCGGGGCCGGTGTCGTCGCCGGCTCCGATCCCGACGCCGAGTGGGCCGAGACGCAGGCCAAGCTCGAACCCATGCTGCGGGTGTTGGTGCAGCCGTAGCACCGCACCAACCGCGAGGCTCGGCGCCCCGGATTCTCTAAGCTCTGACGCCGCTCGCCCGGCTCCGACCCCTCATGGAGAGGACGAAATGGGCAGCTCGCAGAGGGCAAAGCTCGTCTCGATCGTCGCGGTGGCCGGTCTCGCCACGACGGTCTTCGCCGCCGGCGGCGGGACGGCGGGCGCGGGCGGGAAGAACCGCGGCAACGTCGACGGATCGCTCGAGCTCGGACAGCTCGCGTCCCAGACCGGCCCGCTCAGCAACATCGTGCAGTCGCTCACGGTGCCGGTGACCATGGCGGTCGACGAGATCAACGCCAGCGGCGGCGTGCTCGGCAAGCCGGTGACCTACACGTTGGCCGACGACGCAACCGACCCCAACGTCGCCAGCGAGTCGCTCGAGAGCCTGCTGGAGGACAGCAAGGTCGACGCGATCATGGGGCCGACCTCGTCGGGGATCACCCTGAACATCATCGACGAGGTCCGCCGGCGCAACGTGCTCATGTGCTCGGGATCGAACACGTCGGCCGAGCTCTCGACCACGGACTCGCGCGGCTTCTACTTCCGCACGACGCCGTCCGACCGCCTGCAAGGCCCGGCGCTGGGCAAGCTCGTGCTCGAGGACGGCCGCAAGAAGGTCGGCATCCTCGCCCGGAGGGACACGTACGGGCTCGGCCTGGCGAGCTCGGTGAAGAAGACGCTGGAGAACGGCCACGCCAAGGTCGTCGCCGAGGTCTCCTACGACCCCGATGCCACGAGCTTCGACCGCGAGGTCCAGAAGGTGGTCGAGAAGAAGCCCGACGCGGTGATCGTGCTCGGGTTCGAGAGCGACGGCAGCGACATCGTCCGGACACTGATGGCCAAGGGGCTCTCCCCACAGCAGTTCCCGATCTACACGGCCGACGGCATGCGCACCAACGCGTTCCCCACCCTCCTCGACCCGAACAACCCCGCGGCCGCGACGGGCCTCAAGGGCACGTCTCCCGCGACGCAGCCGGCCGGCGTGCAGCACCCGTTCCTCGACGCGTTCAACGCGACCGGCATCGATCCGATCTACTCGTCCTTCTATTACGACTGCACGATCCTCACGGCGTTGGCGGCCGAGAAAGCGAAGTCGGACGACCCGACCAAGATGAAGAAGGTCTTCGCCGCGAACACCAAGGGCAAGGAGCAGTGCACGACGTTCGCCGACTGCAAGCGGCTCCTCGACGCCGGGAAGTCCATCACCTATCAGGGCGCATCAGCCGCGTTCAAGCACATGAACAAGTTCGGGACGTTCGAGCCGAACGCCGGCGTGTACGAGGTCTGGACGTTCGACCAGACCGGCCGGGACGTCACCGCGCCGCCCGAAACCCAGATTCGCATCGGCTGACTCCCCGTTCAAAGAGCAGACCCGACGGCCCGCCACGCATCGCGGTGACGCCTGACGTTGTCGGCGCGTTCGGTCGGGACGATCACGAAGCGGACGCCGCCGGCCGCGATCGCCGCCTCGACGGCGGGAACGACCTCGCCCGCCTTCTCGACCCGATCGGCCGGGAGACCGTGCATCGAGGGCAGTGCGACGAGGTCGACGCCCTGGGGAGTGCCGAACAGGAGCTCGAAGTGCTCGGGCTGCTCGGCCTGCGGGAGAAACGAGAAGATGCCGCCGCCGTCGTTGTCGAGCACGACGAAGGTCGCATCGACGCCGCGCCCGGCGGCGCCCAGGAGGCCGTTGGCGTCGTGGAGGAGGCACAAGTCGCCGAGCAGCGCGACCGTCGGTCCCGGTGAGGCGGCTGCGGCACCCAGGACGGTCGAGACGAACCCGTCGATGCCGTTGACCCCCCGGTTGGCGAGAAAGCGGACGCCCGATCGCGGTCGGGCGAACGCCTCGACGTCACGCACCGGCATGCTCGACGCCACGACCAACGTGGCGCCGTCGGGCAACGCGGCGACGGTGTCGCGAGCGACGCGGCCTTCGAACAAGGTCTCCCAACCGTCCAGCAAGTCGTCGAGCGCGGCGCGGGCGGCGCGCTCGGCGTCCTGCCACGAGCGCAGCCAGGCCGGGTCGCGATCGGCAGCAGGAGCGAGCGCGCCGGCGAGCGCGGCGAGCAGCGGCTCGGGGTCGACGGCGAGCCGCTCGGCGACGCCCCGGCCCGGGTCGAGCCACGCCCCGTCGGGATCGACGAGGAGCTGCGGGACCTCGGGACCGAGCCACGCGCTGAGCGGCTTGCTCGTCGGCGCCGCGCCCAGGCGGAGCACGAGATCCGGGCGGTGCCGGTCTCCGAACGCGGGGCTGCGCAGCAGCGCCTCGTACGTGGACACCGCGTTGCCGCCCTGACGCAAACCGGAGATCGGGTCGGCGAGCACGGGCCACCCCGCCGCGGTCGCGACGCGATGGACGGCCTCGGCGGACGCGTCGCTCCCCCATCCGGCCACGATCAGCCCGCGGGGGCGCGCCCGGACGGCCTCCGCGAGACGCGTGACCGTCGCCTCGTCGGGCGCGCGGGTCGGCCGCGTCACGGTCGTCCACGGACGCCCGTCGGCGCGACCGGGCGCCTCGACGAGTGGCGCGCCCGTGGGCACCAGCGGCTCCCGGAACGCGAGGTTGAGGTGCACCGGGCCGGCGGGGGGCCCGACCGACTCGGCGACGGCCCGCGCCGCCGTCGACCGCCACGACGCCGCCGCGCTGGGGTGGTCCTCGGGCACGCCCACCTCGCAGAACCATCGGACGGCGCGTCCGTAGAGGTCGAGCTGGTCGACGGTCTGCCCGGCGCCGGTGTCGCGCAGCTCCGGCGGGCGGTCGGCGGTGCAGACGATGAGCGGCGTGCGGGAATGGCTCGCCTCGAGCACGGCGGGATGGAAGTTGGCGGCGGCCGTCCCCGAGGTGCACAGCACGACCGCCGGCGACCCGCTCGCCTTGGCCGTGCCGAGCGCGAAGAACGCCGCCGACCGCTCGTCGAGGTGCACGTGGACCCGGATGCGGCCGTCGGCGGCGAGCGCGAGCGCGAGGGGCGCCGACCGCGACCCGGGCGCCAGGCAGGCCTCGTGCACGCCGGCCCGGGCCCACTCGTCGACCAGGGCGCGGGCGAAGGCGGTGGTGGCGTCGCGGGTCATGCGAGGATCCGTACGTGCCGCTCGTCCTGGTACCGGGGTTCACGCAGACGGCCGCGTCGTGGGATCCGGTGCTCGCGCACCTGCCGCCCGACCTCGAGGCCGTGGCCGTCGGCGTCCCCCCCGGGCTCGGCTTCGCGGAGACGGCCGCGGCGATCGGCGAGCAGGAGGGCCGCGCCGTCTACGCCGGGTACTCGATGGGGGGTCGGCTGTGCCTGCGCCTCGCCCTCGACCGACCCGATCTGGTCCGGGGGCTGGTGCTGCTCAGCGCCTCGCCCGGCATCGCCGACGACGCCGAACGCGCGGCTCGACGCGAAGCCGACGAGAAGCTCGCGCAGGAGATCGAGCGCGACGGCGTCGACGCGTTCCTCGACCGGTGGCTGCGCCAGCCCCTGTTCGCGACCTTGCCACCCGACGCCGCCGGTCTCGACGCACGCCGCGCCGGCAACACGGTCGCCACGCTCACGCACGCGCTCCGCGCCCTGGGACCGGGCACGCAGGAGCCCCTGTGGGAGCGCCTCGGCGATCTCGAGCCGCCCTTCGTGCCGGCCGCCGGCGTCCTCGACGAGAAGTACGTCGACCTCGCCTTCGAGATGGCCGGACGCGTGGGGACCGACGTCCACCCGGTGCTGATCGGAGGTGCGGGCCACGCCGCGCACCTCGAGAACCCCGAGGCGGTCGCGGCGCTGCTGCGGCGCGTCGCTCACGACGTCACCTCGTAGTGGCGGAGCAACGCCGGATCGGGCTCGACGCGTCGGACGCGCATGTCTCCGTCGACGGGGACGAGCGGATCGCGCACGACGTCGCCGCCCGGCATGCGCGCCGCGAGCCCGCACGCGTAGGGAAGGTCCGGTAACGCCACCGCGAGGGCGAGTCCGGCCGCGATCCCGATCGACGTCTCGCGCATCGAGGTGACGAGCGCGGGGACCCCGGCCGCTTCGGCAACGTGGAGCGCGGTCCGCACACCACCGAGCGGCTGAACCTTGAGGACGACCACGTCGGCGGCGTGCAACGCGGCGAGACAGCGGGCGTCGCCGACCGAGCGGACGCACTCGTCGGCGGCGAGGGGCACGTCGACGCGACGCCGAAGCCGGGCGAGGTCGTCGAGGGCGGCGACGGGCTGCTCGACGAGCTCGAGGTCGTAGGGCGCGAGCCGGCGGATCATCGCCTCGGCGGTTTCGACGTCCCACCCGCCGTTGGCGTCGACGCGCAGCGCCACCGAGGGGCCGACCGCGTCGCGTACCGTCGCCACGAGGTCGAGGTCGTCGCGCGGGTCCGACCGTCCGACCTTCACCTTCACCGCGGGAAAGCCCGCCAGCGCGCCCGGATCGACCGGGCCGTTGTCGACGAGCGCGTTGACCGGCACCCTGTCGCGGAGGGGCGCCGGCCAACCGTCGCGAGCCGACTCCTCGGCGGCCCGCCGTGACGCGCCGTCCCCGCAGGCGTAGCCCGGAAGCGGCGACGCCTCGCCCCAGCCCGCCGGCCCGGCGACGAGCATCACCTCCCGATCCCCGATGCGGAGCCGGTGCTCCCTCACGCGGTGACCAACCCGATGGTCAACAGCACCGCGACCACCAACTCGAGGCGCGCGGTTGCGACCAGCGCGGCGACGAGCGACGGCGGGTCGCGCCGGGTCAGGACGAGCCGGACGGGTTGCACCGCGAGCGGGACCGCCGCCAACGCGATCAGCGCCGGCGGATACAGCACGCCCACTGCGGCGACGGCCAGGAACGCGCCCGCCGAGCACGCCACGAACAACCCCCGTGCCGCCGGTGCGCCGACCAGCACCGGCAGCGTGCGCTTGCCGGTCGCGCGGTCGGTGTCGATGTCCCGGATGTTGTTGGCGAGCAGGATGGCGCAGGCGAGCAGTCCCACCGCGACGGCGCCCCACCACGCCCCCGCCGGCACGCGTTCCAGTTGCGCGTACGCCGAGCCGGCCGTGGCGACGAACCCGAAGAACACGAGCACCGCGACCTCGCCGAGCCCCGAGTAGCCGTAGGGGCGCGGCCCGCCCGTGTACAACACGGCGGCCGCGATGGCCACCGCGCCCACCACGAGGAGCCGGAGATCTACCGCGATCGCGAGCACGAGCCCGACCACGGCGGCGGCGCCGAACGCCAGCGCGGCCGCGTTGCGCACGGCCGCCGGCGCGGCGACTCCCGACGCGGTGAGGCGGAGCGGACCGGCGCGCTTGGTGTCGGTGCCGCGCACGCCGTCGGAATAGTCGTTCGCGTAGTTGACGCCGACCTGGAGCCCGAGCGCGACGACGAGCGCGGCAGCCGCCCGCCACCAGATCACGGTGCCGGCGTCGGCGTACGCGGCGGCGGTGCCGACGAGCACGGGAGAGAGCGCGGCGCCGAGGGTCCGCGGCCGCGCCCCCGCGAACCACTGCGCCGCCGTCGTCATCTAGGGACGCTTCGGGAACCGGTCGAACTCGGGACGACGCTTCTCGAGGTACGCCTGCTTGCCCTCCTGCGCCTCCTCGCTCATGTAATAGAGAAGCGTCGCGTCGCCGGCGAGCTGCTGGATGCCCGCGAGGCCGTCGTCGGCGGCGTTGAGCGACGCCTTCAGCATGCGCAACGCGAGCGGGCTGTGCTGCAGCATCCGCTTGCACCAGGCCACGGTCTCGATCTCGAGCTGCTCGAGCGGGACGACCTTGTTCACGAGGCCCATGTCGAGCGCCTCCTGCGCGCCGTACTCGTCGCACAGGAACCAGATCTCGCGCGCCTTCTTCTGCCCGACGCTCCGGGCGAGGAGGCCCGAGCCGTAGCCGCCGTCGAAGGACCCGACCTTCGGGCCCGTCTGCCCGAAGCGGGCGTTGTCGGCGGCGATTGTGAGGTCGCACACGACGTGGAGGACGTGCCCGCCCCCGATCGCGTACCCGGCCACCATCGCCACGACCGGCTTCGGCAGCCGGCGGATCTGGACCTGGAGGTCGAGGACGTTCAGCCGGCCGACGCCGTCGTCGCCCACGTAGCCGTCGTCGCCGCGGATGCGCTGATCGCCACCGGAGCAGAACGCCTGCGGGCCCTCGCCCGTGAGCACGATCACGCCGACGGCGGGATCGCTGCGGGCCCGTTCGAAGGCGTCCTGGAGCTCGAAGAGGGTGCGGGGCCGGAAGGCGTTCCGCACCTCCGGGCGGCAGATCGTGAGCTTGGCGATGCCCTCGGCAACCTCGTAGCGGATGTCGCCGTACTCGGTGTCGGCGGCGGGCTTCCACGCCAGCGCCGCCTGGATGCTCCGGTTCATGGGCGTCTCCACTCTGGGAGCGGTTACTCCTACGAACCGTTACGGTAGCGCCGGGCCCTCGCCGACGGCGAAGCCGCGGACCGCGGAGCGGCCCTGAGTGATCGTCTCAGCCGGCGATGGTGAAGGCGGAGCTCAGGCCCGTGATCTCGAAGACCTTGCGGGCCGAGGGCTTCAGCCCCCGCAGCTCGATGCCGCCACCGCCCTCGCGGGCCCGCTTGAGCGCCCCGACGAACACACCGAGGCCGGTCGAGTCGATGAAGTCCATGCCGGAGAGGTCGACGACGATCTCGCGGGAACCCTCTTCGATCAGCCGGTAGAGCTCGTCCCGCAGCGCCGGCGCGGTGGCCACGTCGACCTCGCCCTCGACGACGACCGTCGGCGTGCCTGCGTCGTCCCGGACCGAGATCCGAAAGTCATCGCCCGCGGACGGGTCAGAGCCGGGGGGGACCATGGCGGCCAGAATACCCAGCCGCTATCGCCGGTGAACCAGCTCGAACCACACGGCGGTGCCCCCGGCGTTCGAGTGGTAGCCCCACCGATCGGCGAGCGCGTCGACGATCTGGAGCCCGCGGCCGTCGACGCGATCGGTATCCAGCGGCCGGAGCTCGGGCTCGCCGCGCCCGACGTCGCGCACCTCGACGCGCGTGCAGTCGTCGTCGAGCCGGACGGACACGCGCGTCTCCGTGCCGGCGTGCCGGTAGGCGTTCGTCACGAGCTCGCTGGTCAAGAGGAGGACCAACTCGATGAAGTCGTCGGGGCATCCCCAGCGTCGCAACGCGGCGGCGACGAATCGGCGCGCGCTGGCGGCGCTCGGCGCCACGGAGGGAAAGACCGTCGAGAACTCGTCCGTAGACCTCTCCCTCCTGCCGTCGCGCCGGGCGCGGCTCGTGGGTGCCGTCACGCGCTCGCCTCCGCCCGCAACCGCTCCAAGCTCCGGGTGAGCAGACGCGAGACGTGCATCTGGCTGACTCCGACGTGCTCGGCGATCTCCGACTGGGTCATGCTCTCGAAGAAGCGAAGCTCGACGATGCGGCGCTCCCGGTCAGGGAGCACGTTCAGCAGCTCGGTGATCTCGGACCGGTGTTCGATCCGCTCGAACTCGGGATCGTCGTCGCCCAGGCACGAGGCGAGCTCGCCGCCCTCGTCGTCCGGCGTCACCGATCCGTCGAGCGAGACGAGGCGGTACAGCGAGCCGGCCTCCATCGCCTCCAGCACCGACTCCTCGGACACCCCGGCCCGCTCCGCGACCTCGCCCGGTGTCGGCGAGCGCCCCTTCTCCTGGCCGAGCACCGAGACGATGCGGCCCAGCTGGAGGTGGAGCTCTTGAACACGACGCGGCACACGAACCGCCCATCCGCGGTCCCGGAAGTGCCGCTTCAGCTCACCGAGGATCGTCGGGGTGGCGAACGTCGAGAACTGGAGTCCCCGATCGGGATCGAAACGCTCGACCGCCTTGAACAGGCCCACCAGCGCCACCTGGACGAGGTCGTCGCGTGGCTCGCCGCGATTCGCGAAGCGGCCGGCGAGGAAGCGCGCCAGCGGGGCGTGCTCCTCGACGAGCTCGTCGCGCACGCGCCGGTCGCCGCTGCGGCGATAGGCGCCGAACCGCTCGTCGATGGCCTGGTCGCTCCCGTTGGCGCGCGTCCGCCTCCGGTCACCCGGCGGCGGACCGTGTTCGCCCGCCGTGCGCTGCTCCCTCGTGGGCCGTTCGCCGACGCGCACAGTCACCCTGACCCCACGTCCGGAAGACCTGCCCGCTTCACGATCGTGAAGCGGACGTCGGCCGAGCCGTCGACGATCTCGACGTCGTCCGACACGGCGTCCACGATGAGCTGCGAGAGCCGGGGCAGGTGCAGCGGTCGCAGCGCGCCCTCGCGCCGGGCACCGCCGCTGACCCGGACGAGCCCGGGCTCGGTGGAGAACCCCACGGTGATCGGCGCTTCGGTGCTCTTGAGCACTGCGTGACACACCTCGTCGACGGCGATGCGGAGGTCGTCGGTCTCGTCGCAGTCGAATCCCGCACGATCGGCGGCATCGGCGGCGACCAGCCGAACTGTCCGCAGGTGCTCGATCGTGGCCGGAACCTGCAGACGAAGCTCGCACTGGCCCACCACGTCCTCGAATTTTTCGAGCATCATGGACACCGCGGGCGTACCCCCAACCCATTTGCGTAGCTCCGGCGAACCTACCCACGACCTGCGGAAACCATGCGATGGGCGACAGCGCCCGGAGCCCCCGCTCTTGTGCGGATTCCGCCGTTTTGTCACGAGCGTGACGCTCGGTGAAACATCGACACCCCGGAGGGGCGAACGAGGGGTTCCCAATGCCCGAACATGCTGTCGAGATCCGGCTGATCATCCCGGGCAGGCCCGACTTCCTGCGCCTGGCGCGCCTGGCCGCCGCCGATGCCGGCAGCCGCGCCGGCCTGACCTTCGACGAGATCGAGGACCTCCGCATCGCCGTCGACGAGCTCTGTCACTCCGTGATGCGCGCCGACGGCAGCGGGACCGTCGAGCTGGTCTTCGAGCTGGACGACGAAGGGCTGGTCGTCGGGGGAGTCGGACCACCGATCGAGCCGGGCGGCGAATCGAAACCCAGCGAGCTGTCGCGGACGATCGTCGCCGCCGTCGTCGACGAGCACGACCTCGACCGTGACGGCGACGCACTCCACTTCCGACTGCTCAAGCGCGCCCGGCGTCGCTGACATGTCGACCGACCCGCAGGAGCGGGCGGCGCTCTTCTTCGAGTATCGCCGCACCGAGGACCGCCGACTGCGGGACCGGCTCATCGAGATGAACATCGGGCTGGCCGAAGCGGTCTCCCGTCGCTTCGGAGGCCGCGGCGAGCGCCACGACGACCTCCTGCAGGTCGCATTGGTGGGTCTGCTCAAGTCGGTCGAGCGATTCGATCCCGAGCGCGGCCTCGCGTTCTCGAGCTTCGCGACGCCCACGATCGAAGGCGAGCTGAAGCGCCACTTCCGCGACAAGCGATGGGCGGTGCGCGTCCCCCGGCGGCTCCAGGAGCTCATGCTCGAGGTCAACCAGAGCGTCGCGACGCTCACCCAGCGGTGCGGTCGTTCACCGACGATCGACGAGATCGCCGCCGACACCAACCTGTCCAGCGAGGACGTGCTGGAAGCGTTGGAGGCCGGTCGGGCGATCGTCGCCGCGCCCATCGAGAACGACGATCGCGACGGCGGCACGGTCGGAGTCGTCGACCGGCGCGGCAACCTCGACAGCGGCATGGAGGCGGTGGAGCAGCGGATGATCGTGTCGCAGCTGCTCGAGTCGCTCCCGGATCGTGAGCGCGACATCGTCGTGCTCCGCTTCTACGACGGGCTCACACAGTCCGAGATCGCCGACCGGTTCGGTGTGAGCCAGATGCAGATCTCGCGCATCCTGGCGCGCACGCTCGACCGCCTCCGCGCCGGCGTCGGCGACGTCCTCGCCTGAACGGGTTACGAAGCCGCCAGGAGAGCCTCTTTCCACGTCCGGAAGCGCTGATGCATCTTCCCGTCGGCGCTGATCCCCTCGCCGGAGCCGTCGGGTCGGAGCCGGAACGTGTACCGCTCGGCCAGGTCGTCGGAGGCGAGCGCCATGTAGCAGGCGTCGGCGCGGGACGCCGGCCCCGCCCGCCACAGCAGGTACCGCCCGATGCGGCGCTTGTACGCGACGAGCGACACGCCGAAGTCGGCGCCCAGCTCGCGCAGATCGGGCGGTGCCTCGACCCACCGCTCGGCCGGGATCAGGTAGTCGCGCTGCGGCAGCGGCGGCAGGTCCTCGGTGTGGTAGTCGACCGCGACGGGCGGGCGATCCTCGGGGGACGTGGCCATTCTGCAATGCTCGCACCCGCATGACCGCGGTGCAGGATCTCCCGACGCCGGCGCTGGTCGTCGACACCGGCGCCTTCGAGCACAACCTGGCGGCGATGGCCGCCGCGCTCCCGGGGGCGCGGTGCCGTCCCCACGTGAAGGCGCACAAGACGACCGCGCTCGCGCGCGAGCAGGCCGCGCGGGGCCATCGCACGTTCACGTGCGCGACGCCGAGAGAGATGGAGGGCATGGCCCAGGCAGGGCTCGGCGATGACCTGCTCCTGGCGAACGAGGTCGTCGATCCCGACCGGCTCCGGCGCCTCGCGGCGCTGGATGCGCGCGTCACCATCGCCGTGGACTCGGAAGCGACGATCGACGCCGCCGCCCGCGCCGGTCTGGGCGAGGTCGTGATCGACGTGTATGTCGGCATGCCGCGCTGCGGCTGCCCTCCGGGTCGAGCCGGACGACTCGCCGACGAAGCTCGGTCCCGGGGTCTCTCCGTGCGGGGAGTGATGGGCTACGAAGGTCACGTCGTGGGATTGCACGAACGGGCGACGCGCGTCGAGCAGACCGAGACGGCGATGCGTCAGCTCCTCGACGCGCACGCGGACGTCGGCGGCGAGCTCGTCTCGGGCGGCGGCACCGGGACGTTCGACATCAACACGTGGGTCACCGAGATCCAAGCCGGCTCGTACGCTCTCATGGACACCGCGTACGGCCATCTCGACCTGCCGTTCGAGCTCGCGCTTTCGATCGTCGCCACCGTCATCTCCGTGTCAGACGGCTGGGCCGTCGCCGACTGCGGGCTCAAGGCCCTGGGGATGGACCACGGCGACCCGACGGTCATCGGTCACACCGTGTGGTACTGCTCTGACGAGCACGTCACGTTCGGACCGGAAACTCCCGTCGCGGTCGGCGACCGCGTGCGCGTGTTGCCCGCACACGTCGATCCCACGGTCGCGTACCACGAGCGGATGCATCTGGCGACCGGTGACGAGGTCGTCGACGCGTGGGACGTCGACCTCCGCGGCTGGTAGTTCGCCCGAGTCGCACCGAGCTGTCCAGATACAGTGCGGGCGTGTCGCTGCGCCGGCGCCTGTTCCTCGTTTCGCTCGTGTATCTCGCCGTCGTCGTCGTCGGCGGGGCGTTGGTGCTGCGCATCAGCACGCAGCGTGACGACCTCGTCAAGCAGCAGCGCGCCCTCATCGCGGCCGCGCCGTTGGACAACGCACAGCAAGCCGAGCTGAACGCGACGCAGAACCGCCTGGAGGACCTTCGTATCCAACTCGACGCTACGATCGGGATCGTCCTCGGCCTCGCATTCGCGACGACGCTCGCAGCCGCGTTCCTCACGCGCCGCTGGGTGACGCGACCGATCGAACGTCTCGCGCGTGCCGTTCGCAGCGCGCGCACCGGAAAGGTGGGCGTTATCGCGCCACAAGGCCCACCTGAGATCGCGGACCTCGCTCGCGACGTCGACGCCATGCGTCTCCAGATGAACCGCGCGCTGTACGACGCGGTGCGGGCCCGCGAGACCATCGAACAGAGCGCGTCGGTGGTGCTCCAGCTCCGGTCCGAGCTGGCGACCGGTGTCGAAGAGCTCCCCGCCGGATGGACCGTCGCCGCGCAGCTGCAACCCGCGGAAGGAGTCGTCGCCGGCGACTGCTACGACGTGATCCAGCTCCCGCCGTCCCGCCTCGGCCTGGTGGTCGTCGACATCTCCGGGCACGGGGCGGTATCGGGGATCCTGGCGCTGCGCTGCAAGGAGCTGCTGCGGGCCGGGCTCCGGGACGGCTTCGAGCCCGACGAAGCGGTGCTGTGGGCGTCGGAGCAGCTCGACGACCTCGGCGAGGAGACGTTCCTGACCGCCTTCGTCGCCGTCGTCGATCTCAAAACGGGCGACGTCACGTACGCGAACGCCGGCCACCCACCGGCGCTGCTGTGCTCGCCCTCGCATGCGGTCGAGCTGGAGCACACGGGACCCATCGTCGGGCCCTTCGTCGGTCCGTGGCAGAACGCCACCGCCGGGCTCGACCCCGGAGACACGCTCGCCGTGTACACCGACGGGCTCATCGAGGTTCGCGACGCGGCCGGCAACGAGTTCGGGCTCCAGCGGCTGACCGACCTCGTGTGCGGCGCGGCGCCGGACGACGCCGAGGCGATCGTCAAGCGCTGTGTCGACGACGTCACGTCCTTTGCGCCAGGGCGCCTCCGCGACGACGTCACGATCGCGTTGTTGTGCCGGGGACCAGGCGAGACGAACGCCTGACCTGGACCGGCGCGGCCGGTGGGCCGTAGCGTGCGCGGTATGACGGATGACCTTGCGTTTCTCGACGCGACCGCTCAGGCCGAGCTCGTTCGCAGCGGGCAGCTGTCGCCCGTGGAGCTCGTCGACGCCGCGATCAACCGCATCGAGAAGTTCAACCCCGAGCTCAACGCCGTCATCCACCCGCGCTTCGACCAGGCGCGCGACGAGGTCGCGGCGGCGGCGCTCCCCGACGGGCCGTTCCGCGGCGTGCCGACCCTGTTCAAGGACCTCATGTGCGCGGTCGAGGGCGAGCCCTACCACGAGGGCATGCGGTTCCTGAAGGACAACGACTACCGGCCGCACTACACCGACAACCTCGTCCACCGTTTCCGGGAGGCCGGCTTCATCTGCTGCGGACGCACGAACACTCCCGAGCTGGGCCTCGTGCCCACGACCGAGCCCGCCGCGTACGGGCCGACGCTCAATCCGTGGGACACGTCGCGATCGCCGGGTGGCTCGAGCGGCGGCTCGGCGGTCGCGGTCGCAACCGGCATGGTGCCCGTCGCCCACGGCAACGACGGTGGCGGCTCGATCCGCATCCCTGCGAGCTGCAACGGCCTCGTCGGTCTCAAGCCGTCGCGCGGGCGCACGTCGCTGGGACCGCGCTGGGGTCAGCTGACTGCGATCCTGAACTGCGAGCTCGCGCTGGCGCGTTCGGTGCGCGATGTCGCCGGAGTGCTCGACGCGCTCGCCCAGCCGTTCCTGGGCGACACCGTCATTGCCCCGGCGCCGGCGCGCCCGTTCCTCGAAGAGGTCGGCGCCGATCCCGGCCGGCTGCGCATCGGCATCCTCACGAAGAACGAGCTCGGCACCGGCGAGGTGCACGCCGACTGCGTCGCCGCCGCCGAGGACACCGGACGCCTGCTCGAATCGCTCGGCCACCACGTCGAGCCTGGGCACCCCGTGGCCTTCTCCGACCCCGAGGTGCTCGTTCCGTTCACCACCATCTGGACGACGGACACCGCGCACTCCCTCGACGACTTCTCCAATCTGGTCGGAAAGGAGATCACGGAGGCCGACGTCGAGCCGCTCACGTGGGCACTCGCCGAGTCGGGACGTGGCGCGACGGGACCGCAGTTCCGCGAGGCCGTCCGGCTGATGGAGGAGACCGGCCGGGCCAGCGCCTCGTGGTGGGGCGACGGCTTCGATCTGCTGCTCACCCCCACGCTGGGCGAGCCGCCGCTGCCGCTCGGCACGCTCGACGCCACGCCCGACAACCCGCTGCACGGGTACATCCGCGCCGCCGAGTTCGTGCCGTTCACGGTGCAGTTCAACGTGAGCGGCCAGCCCGGGATCTCGCTGCCGCTGTACTGGAACGCCGACGGACTGCCGATCGGGACGCAGCTCGTCGCCGCCTACGGCCGCGAGGACCTGCTCCTGCGGGTGGCGGCCCAGCTCGAGCAGGCCCGGCCCTGGGTCGACCGGCGCCCGCCCGTGCACGCCTGACCGGGCGCGCCGGTGACCGTCAGGATCGGCGGCGGGCAGGGCTTCTACGGCGACACTCCCGCCGCCGTCGACGGCCTCCTGAACGACGGCGTCGACTACCTCTGCCTGGAAGCGCTGGCCGAGCTGACGCTCGCCATCCTCCAAAAGGACCGTCAGCGCGACGAGACGCTCGGCTACACGCGCGACCTGCCGCGATACCTGACCAAGGCGCTGCCGGCGGTGGCGGCGGGACGCACGAAGGTCATCACGAACGCCGGTGGGATCAATCCGACGGCGGCGGCGCGGGCGGCGGTCGAAACCGCGAAGCAGCTCGGCCTGTCGGGGCTCCGAATCGCGACCGTGCTCGGCGACGACCTCAAGCCCCGGCTCGCGGAGCTGCGTGACGCGGGCACGTCGCTCGAGAACTCGGAGTCGGGCGCCGGTTTCGACGACTTTCCCGGCGAGCCGTTGTTCGCATCGGCGTATCTGGGCGCTCGCCCGATCGTGGACGCGCTCGACGGCGGCGCCGACGTCGTGATCACGGGTCGAGTGGCAGACGCGGCGCTGTTCCTCGGCGCCGCCGCGCACGCGTACGGCTGGAAGTGGGACGACTGGGATCGCCTCGCGGCCGGCACGCTCATCGGGCACCTGCTCGAGTGCTCCGGGCAGGTCGCGGGCGGCAACTACAGCGGCGAATGGTGGACGATCCCGCATCCCTGGGACCTGCCGTACCCGATCGCGGAGGTCGAGCCGGACGGCTCCGCCGTGATCACGAAACCGAAAGATTCGGGCGGTCGCGTCGACTTCGACACGGTCCGACACCAGCTGCTGTACGAGGTGCACGACCCGGCCGCGTACCTGGCGCCCGACGTCGTCGCCGACTTCACGTCGGCGGCGTTCACCGACCTCGGAAGCGACCGCGTCGGCGTCGAGGGAGTGCGCGGCGCGCCGGCAACGCCGACGTACAAGGCGCTGCTCGCGTACCACGCCGGCTGGTCGGGCGAGGCGCGCGCCGCGTTCTCGTGGCCGGACGCCTACGAGAAGGCGAAGGCCACGGCCGCGCTCCTCGCGAAGCGGGTCGAGATGGCCGGCCTCGCCGTCGACGAGTGGTGCTTCGAGTACTGGGGCGTGAACGCGCTGGGTGGACCGACCGCGCCGCCGCCGCACGACCCGCCCGAGGTCGCGATCCGGGCCGCGTGGCGCTGCGGCGACGAACGCACGGCCGCCGTCGTCGGCCGCGAGCTCATCCCCCTGACGTTGTCCGCTCCGCCCGCCGGCTTCACCGGCATGGGCCGGCAGGGCGGTGGCCGACCGAACGAGCTGCTCGGCATCTGGCCCACGCTCGTCGACCGGAAGCTCGTCGACGAGAAGGTCCGCGTGACGTTCGAGGAGGTCAGGTGACGGCTCGGCTCCAGCTCCGTGAGCTGTGCGGCTACCGGGCCGGCGACAAGGGCGACATCGCCGACGTGGCGATCTTCGCCGACGACGAGGAGACCTACGACCTCATCGTGCGCGAGGTCACGGCCGCGCGCGTGAAGCAGCACTTCGGCGCAATGGTGCGGGGCGCGGTAGAGCGCTACGAGGCTCGCAACGTGCTGGCGCTGAACTTCGTGCTCCGCGACGCGCTGGGCGGGGGTGGCCCCCGCTCGCTGCGTTCCGACAGCCTGGGCAAGACGCTGGGCGGCGCGCTCGTGCGCCTCGAGATCGACGTGCCCGATGCGTTCGCCGACCGTCGCCGCCCCCGCCCCGACGTGTCGTGGGCCGACGCGATCCTGGACGCCCTGCCAAAACGCTGATTCATGGCTACGCTCGTTTGCGAGCGGACCGATTCGGGGACGAGTCGTCGGGGAGGCCCGGGTGGCCGCTGCCGAGGTCGCAGCGCGGCAACGCGAGGCCCTTGGCGCCGCCGTCTGTGTGGCCTCCCCGGCGTTGCGCTCAGGCCGCGGCGACGGCGGCTTTGCCGACCGGCGCCGCAAAGCCGGAGCCTGCGACGGCGACAATCAGGCGGTGTCGGCGACCGGTTCGTCCACCGGCGCGTCCGCACTCTCCGGGATGCCGTCGACGTAGACGACGCGCTTCGTACGCACGGCCGGGACCGTCGCGCCCGGCACGATCAAGCCCACGAGGTTCAGCGGATCCGTCGCGTTCACGACGACCCGCTCGCTTGTCCGCGGCGCCTTCCGGACCCGGGCCAGCTCGTCGGCGGCATGCGGGAGCGCGTACTGCTCGCCGCTGAACCCGCTGACGAACCGCCCGCCGCGCACGAGGCCGCGGTCCTCGAGACGGCGCAGTGCCCACTGGATGTCGCGCCACGGCATCCGAAGCGAGTCGTGGACGGCCAAGTCCCGGAACACGACGCCCCAGCGGTTGATGAGCTGCTCGGCGACGGCCTCGGCGAGCTCGTCACGGTCTACGTCGTCGCTGCCGCCGGGCACCACGGACCACCGCCCCGGGGAAGTGCTCCCCCGGGCGCCGCGTCGCAGCCGCGACATGCGCCGGCCTTCCGGCGCGCTGCGGACGCCGCTGATGCGAGCCCGGATGGCGCCGAATCCGTCGCACATGACGAGCCCGCGCGCCACGCCGTCCCACAGGCCGCGTTCGACGTCGTCGGGGAGCCGGCGGGTGGAGTCCACGAGGTCGGTGGCGAAGCAGGCGCCGCTGTCCCGCAGGACCTGCACGATCTCGGCCGTCGCCCCCACCGAGGGCTCGGCGAGCTCGGCGCCGACGCGCGCGGCGTCGAGGAGCCAGGCGAGATCGGCACGGAACACGACCGCGATCGGCGTGGCCTTCGACGGCGCGCCCGCGGGCGCGTCGGCTTCGCGCGCACCCGGGGTAAGGCGGAGCCAGGCGACGTCGCCGTCGTGGCACAGCCGATCGAGCCACGCGGGCTCGTAGTGGCGGAGCCGGCGCGCGAGCAGGTCGGGCTCCCAGGTGACCGCGGCAGCCTCGAAGCCCTGCAACTGCTCGACGATCGACACGAGCCCGGCCTCGCCTGTGAGCTGCGTGTCAGGCGCGACGTGCTGCCAGCGCAGCAGGAACCGCATGAAGTCCTGAGCGGTGACGGGCTCGACGCGCTCGCGCCGTGACCGCCGGGAGTACGAGTGCATGCGAGCAAGCAGCCGGCGCGCCACCCACTCGGCGCCGTCCGCGTCGGGCCGGTACGTGCCCTGCATCGCGAAGCCCTCGTGCTGGAGCGCCGCCAGTCCGGACGCGACCGCTCCCGATGCGAGGGTCGTCGTCGCCGCGAGATCGTCTGCCGACGTGATGCCGGAGATCTCGAGGTGGCCGCGGATCACCCGGGACGTCGCGACGTCGTCGCCGGCGAGGGCAGCCGCGGCGTCGTCACGAGCTTCGGTCGTGCTCCAGAGCCCAACGCCGTTGTGCTCGAGCACACCGGCGCGTCCACGGGCGGCGAGCTCGTCGAACAGCGGCCGCCAGTCGTCGCGCGGCTGCACGAGCACGAGCGACGACAGCAGATCGTGCAGGTCGTCGGCGGTGGCGGGCTCGGGTGCGATCTCCGAGTGCACCTGCTCGATGGCATCGGGATCGAGCGACCCGATCGCAGAGAGGTCGACGGTCAGCCCACGCCGCAGCGTCACCGCGTTGGTGCGGCGGTTCTGGAACTCCTCGTCGTCGAGGAACGCGTAGGGCCGGGCGTTGATGATCTCGTGCGACAGCGCCGACGCCTCGGTCGTGTCGACGCAGTGCACGGCGACGTCGCCGCCCTCGATGCCCTCGAGCAGCCCGCGCAGGCCGTCGACGTCGAGGGCCTCGTGCAGCGTGTCGCCGATCGTCTCGCGTACGAGCACGTGGTCGGGGATCTCGATCGGGCCCGTCTGGTTGTCCTGACACGCAGCCGCCTGCGGGAACACCGCTGCCAGCAGGTCGTCGGACTCCATGCGCTGGATCGGTGGCGGGTTGCGCCGGCCGTTTCGGAAGCGCAGGACCATGAGGGCCCGGTTGAGGTTCCAGCGCCACCGGGCCTGGAACATCGGCGAGTCGAGGATGGCGTGCTCGAGGGTCTCCTCGACCGTCGCGCTCCGGACGTAGCGGGGCACCTCTTCGAGGGGGAAGCTGTGCGTGAGCCCGAGCGAGAGCACGATCGCGTCGTCGGTGGCGGCCGCCTGGAGCTCGAAGTCGAACGTCCGGCAGAACTTCTTGCGCAGCGCGAGCCCGAGGGCGCGGTTGATGCGCCCGCCGTACGGCGAGTGCACGACCAGCTGCATCCCGCCGGTGTCGTCGAAGAACCGCTCGAGCACGAGCTGGTGCTGGGTCGGCATGGCGCCGAGGGCGGCGCGACCGGCGGCGAGGTAGTCGACGATCATCACGGCCGCCTCACGCGGGATCCCGGCGGCGTCGATCAGCCACTGGCGGGCGTCGTCGGGGTTCCCCGCGACGAGGGACTCGTCGACCTGGCGGCGGACCTCCGACACCTCGGCCGACAGCTCCACCGTGCGCGCCGGCGCCTCCCCCAGCCAGAACGGGATCGTGGGGAGGGCGCCGGCGGCGTCGCGGACTCGCACGACACCGGGCTCGATCCGCCGGATCTGCCACGAGTGGGTGCCGAGCAGGAAGATGTCGCCGGCCATGGACTCGACGGCCCAGTCCTCGTTGACCGTGCCGACGAACGTGTCGTCGGGCTCGGCCACGACGCGGTAGTCACCGGTCTCGGGGATCGCTCCGCCCGACGTCGCCGCCGCGATGCGCGCGCCCTTGCGCCCCCGCAGCTCCCCGTTCACGGCGTCGTGGTGCACGTAGGCGCCTCGCCGACCCCGGCCGGTCTCGATCCCGCCGGACACGAGCTCGACGACCTCGTCGAACTCGTCGCGGGAGAGCTCGGCGTACGGCGCCGCTCGGCGCACGAGCTCGTACAGCTCGTCGGTGCTCCATTCCTCCGCCGCCACCTCGGCGATGATGTGCTGGGCGGCGATGTCGAGTGGCTGGTGCGGGAACTGGATGGCGTCGAGCCGGCCGGCGCGCACGGCCATCAGCAGCGCAGTGCACTCGACGAGCTCGTCGCGCGTCAGCGGATACAACCGTCCTTTGGGCGTCCCGGTGCGCGTGTGGTTCGAGCGGCCGACGCGCTGCAGGAACGTGGCGATGCTACGCGGTGAGCCGATCTGGCAGACGAGCTCGACCGGGCCGATGTCGATGCCGAGCTCGAGCGACGCGGTGGCGACCAGCGCCTTGAGCGCACCGGCGCGCAGCCGCGTCTCGACTCGCCAGCGGCGCTCCTTGGAGAGGCTGCCGTGGTGCGCGGCGACGACGTCGTCGCCGAGACGCTCGCCGAGTTGATGCGCGAGCCGCTCCGCCATCCGCCGGGTGTTGACGAACACCAGGGTGGTCTGATGGTGCGTGACGTGCTCGGCGATGCGGTTGATGACGTCGGACATCTGCTCGGCCGACGCGACGGCTTCCAGCTCGCCTTCGGGCAACTCGATGGTGACGTCGAGCGCGCGCTGGTGACCGACGTCGACGATCTCCGGCAGCGGACGTTCGCCGACGAGCAGCCGCCCGACGCGCTCGATGGGACGCTGCGTCGCCGAAAGCCCGATGCGCGCCGGCCGCCGGTCGCACAGCGCCTCGAGCCGTTCCAGCGTGAGCGCGAGGTGCGAGCCTCGCTTGTCGCGGGCGACGGCGTGGATCTCGTCGACGATGACGGTCTCGGTCGTGCGCAACGCCTCGCGGCCGCGCGCGCTCGTCACGAGGAGATAGAGCGATTCAGGCGTGGTGACGACGAAGCTGGGTGGGCGGCGCACCATCGCCGACCGCTGCGAGCTGGTCGTGTCGCCGGTGCGCACCGAGACGCGGATCTCGGGCGCGTCGAGCCCGAGCTCGGCCGCGACGTCCGCGATCTCGGCGAGCGGCCGCTCGAGGTTCTCTCCGATGTCGACGGCGAGGGCCTTCAGCGGCGACACGTACACGACGCGCGTGCCGATCGAGACGTCGACGCCGCGGTCGTGCTCCCGGTAGAGCCGGTCGATCGCGACCAGGAACGCGGCGAGGGTCTTTCCCGATCCGGTCGGCGCCGCGATCAAGGTGTCGGCCCCGGTGGCGATGTGTGGCCAGCCCTGGGCCTGCGCCTCGGTGGGCCCGTCGGGGAAGCGGCGCCGGAACCACTCGGCCACGGCCGGGTGGAAGCCGTCCACCGCGCCGTGGCCGGCCTGGCCGATCGGCGGCGCGAGCTCGGGCGCGGTCAGCTGGGTCACCTCACTCATTCTGTCGCGAGGGTATGACGGTTACAGCGTGGCGAAGGCCGACGAAGCGGCGGCGAGATCGTCGGCGAGGGCCGCGTCGCCCTCGACCTCCCGGGGCAGGGCCTCGGGCGCCAGCCGCTCGGAGACGCACCGGCACCACGCGATGACGTCGGTGGTCAGCACCACGTCCGGGGTCTCCCCCACTTCGGCGAACCCGAACGGGATCATCCAATCGCCGCCCCCGTCGCCGGTGAGCACGATCCTTGCCGTCTTGCCCGGGTGGGCGCGTCCCACGACCTCGAGGGCGGCGGGCATCGTCTCGATCGACAGGTCGGCCATGCGCGCCAACCCCTCGGCGGGCGGGGGCTCTTCGCGCCGTCCGAGCGCCCGGCGGATGTCGTCGGCGTGGGTCCACGTCTCGAACGCCCGGGTCACGAGCAGCGAGTCGCGTGAGAACGTGAGACCGAACAGCGGCACGTCGTCGGCGGGCGGCTCGTCCACGGCCCACTCCCGGACGGCGTCCACCGACCCTCGCCAGAGGGCGCGTGCGTCTCGCAGCGGCCGGTCGCGGAACCGTTCGACGAGCTCGGCGGTGCGACGCTCGATGTCCGCCTCGGTCGCGTCAGGCGCAGTGGGTCGCCCGATCGTCGAGGCGACCGCGCTCTCCATCGCGGCCAGGTGGATGACGAGCTCACGAACCGTCAGCCCGTTGAAGGTGGCAACGTCGAGGACGTCGTCGCCCACGGTGTCGAGGAGCGCGTCGAAGCGACCGGTCTCACTCAGGTACGCGGCCAGGAAAGGATCATCGGGCCCGGAGCGCCCCCAAGTAGTCGGGCGCCGCAACCGTGCCGCCTCGAGGACAGTGTCGTGCAGCTCCGGCGGGGGCGTGAGCGCCTCCGTGGCGCCGATCCACGCGGCGGCCTTCCGCAGTCGCGCGACCTCATGGGCGGCGTGCGGCGCCCGCTCGAGGTACTCCTCGACCGCGACGGCCTCGTCGGCTTCCACCGCGTCGAGCGCGTACGCACCGAGCAGCTCGTCGAGCATCGTGTCGTCGGTGCTCATCGGCTTCTACTCGCTCCTCGCGACGGTTTCGGTCTCGAGCACGTCGGCGATGCGCCGAAGCCCCAAGCGCAGGCGCGACTTCGCCGTCCCCTCGGGGATCCCGAGCACCTCGGCCACCTGCCGGTAGGTCTTGCCCCCGAAGTACGCGAGATGGATGGCGCGCCGCTGCTCGTCGGGAAGCGTGTCCAGCGCCGAGCGGACCCGCTCGGCGGTGACGAGCGCCAGCGCCATCTCCTCGACGTCGGGGGTCGACACGGGCCGGGCCGCGTCCTTGATCGCCCGGCGGCGGCGCGCCTCCTCGCGGCGGACGTGATCGACGGCGCGACGGTGGGCGAGGGTGCCGAGCCACGTGCGCAGCGACCCCCGGTCGGGATCGAACCCGCCGGGCCGCTCCCAGACCGTGACGAACACGTCCTGGGAGACGTCCTCGGCGGCACGAGCGTCGCCGATGACGCGCAACGCGAGCCCGTAGACGAACGATGAGAACTGGTCATAGATCTCGTTGAGCGCGCCTTCCTCGCCCGCGATCAGCCGGTCCCGCGTGGTGCGCTCCCACTGACTCGGACGGACATCCCTGCCCGCCTGCCGTCCGACGTGCTCGGTCACGCTCCTGCCCCCCACGTTCCGTACTTCGTCACTACCCGTTCACGCGGATCACCGCGATTCGGGCACCGCGGGCGCCTCGCGCCCGGCTCATCCACCGGCTTCCAGGGAACGAACACGTCGTAGGCTCCGCGCGCGCGGCCAGGAGGATAGCTGTGGCAGACCGGTACGACCTCGTCATCGTCGGGATGGGCTCGGGCGGCATGGTGGCGGCCGAGTTCGCCGCCACGCTCGACCTCAAGGTCGCGGTCGCCGAGCGCGGCCGGGTCGGCGGCGACTGTCTCTGGACGGGCTGCGTCCCGAGCAAGGCGCTCCTCGCGGCGGGCAAGGTCGCCCACCACATGCGCACCGCCGACGAGTTCGGCATCGAGCCGGTCGAGCCCACGGTCGACCGGGGCAGCGTGTGGAAGCACATCCGTTCGGTGCAGCAGGAGATCGCGTCCACCGACGACAACCCCGAGCGCTTCGAGAAGATGGGCGTCGACATCGTGTACGGCGCCGCCAAGCTCACCGGCAAGAACACGGTGCAGGTCGGCGACCGGACCCTCGAGACCCGCTACGTGCTGCTGTGCACCGGCAGCCGCCCGGCCGTCCCGCCGATCGAAGGGCTGCAGGACGCGGGCTTCGTCACCAGCGAGAACCTCTTCGAGCTCGAGGAGATCCCCGCGAGCTTCGTCGAGATCGGCGGCGGCCCGATCTGCGTAGAGATGGTGCAGGGCTTCACGCGCCTCGGGATCCCGGCGACGCTGCTCCAGAAGGGGCCGCGCGTCCTGCCCAGGGACGAGCCGGCCCTCGTCGACAAGCTCGTCGACAAGCTCCGGACCGAGGGCATCGACCTGCGGTTCAACGTCGCGACCGAGAAGATCACGGTCGAGAACGGCAAGAAGGTCGTGCACGGCACGGAGAACGGCAACCCGGCGACCTGGTCGGCCGACGAGCTGCTCGTCGCCGTCGGGCGCGTGCCGAACAAGGAGGGGCTGGGCATCGAAGAGCTCGGGATCGAGTGCACGCCCAAGGCGATCGTCGTCGACAACCGCGGGCGCACGAGCGTCGACACGATCTACGCGTGCGGCGACGTGGCCGGGCGCTACCTGTTCACGCACTCCGCCGCGTACGAGGGCGTGCGGGCGGTGCGCGACATGTTCTTCCCGGGCAAGGGCAAGGTCGTCGCGGCGGTGCCATGGTGCACGTTCACCGACCCGGAGCTCGCCCACACCGGCCTGACCGAAGCCGAGGCGCGCGAACAGCACGGTGACAACATCGAGGTGTGGCACCAGGACCTCGAGCACAACGACCGGGCCCGGGCCGACGGCGCGGCCGAGGGTGCGATCGTGATCATCACCGACAAGAAGAAGATCGTCGGCGCGCACATCCTCGCCCCTGCGGCCGGCGAGATGATCCACGAGCTCGCCCTCGCGATCGAGGAGGGCGTGAAGCTCAACGAGCTGTCGCAGTTCATGCACGTGTACCCGACCTATGGCACGTCGGTCGGGCAGCTCGCCGGTGACGCCGCGTTCGAGAAGGCGGAGAAGCTGCGCTGGCTCGTCAAGCGCAAGTGAGGCCCTGACCGGCAGGTGCCTCTGAACGGGCGGATCCGTTCGAACGGGCCCGATTCACCCGGGAATCCCAGCTTCGACACACCTGGCTCTCAGGTTGGGTGCGCACACTCCGCGCCCGATGAGTCGTTCCGTGCAGCCGGAACCGGCGGCGCCCGCCACCCGACCCGCAGCCGGTCCCGAGAAGACGCGCACGGCCGGTTCGGCACCGGCGGCCGTGGACGCCCGAGCCGGGACCGCCTGGTCGCGGTGGGTCCGCAAGCCGTACGTGGTCCTGCCTGCTCTCGTCGTGCTGGCCGTCGTCGTCGGCCTGGGGATGGGCGCCCTCGGAGGGGCCGCCACGCCGTCGTCGTCGACGGCGCAAGTCGCCACCGTGACCCGGGGCCCGATGACCCAGACGGTCAGCGCCCAGGGGACGGTCGCAGCCGCGCAGACCGACAACCTGAGCTTCGGTTCGTCGGGGACGGTGACGGCCGTCGACGTGAAGGCCGGCGACGCGGTGCACGCCGGTCAGGTCCTCGCGACGATCGATTCCGCGCAGCTCCAGGCGAACCTCGCCTCGGCGCAGGCCGCCGTGGCCAAGGCCGACGCGCAGCTGGCGGACGACCAGTCGTCGGGAGTGTCAGCCGACCGGCTGGCAGTGGACGAGGCGAGCGTCGCCTCCGCCAACGATCAACTGTCGAACGCACAGACGGGATTGAACGCCGCGTCGCTCGTCGCCACGCTCGACGGCGTGGTGTCGCAGGTCAACGTCACCGCGGGTGAGCAGCTCGCCGGGAGCGGCACCGGCGGCACCTCGACGACGGGATCGGCCACCGGCTCGGGGAACTCGTCGGCGTCGACCGGCGCGAACGGCGGCGGGTCAGGCGGGACGGGCAGCGGCTTCGGCGGACGGAATGGCGGGAGCGGGGGCAACGCCGGCGCGAGCTCGTCGTCGTCGGGCTCCTCCTCGAGCTCGTCTTCCTCCGGCTCGTCCTCTTCGTCCAGCCCGAACGTGCAGGTCGTCAGCAAGAACAGCTACGTCGTGCAGCTTCCGGTCGCGAGCGCGGACGTCAGCTCCGTGAAGGCCGGACAGACGGCGACGCTCACCGTGACCGCCAGCACGTCCACGGCCGGGTTCGGAGGGCGGTTCCCCGGCTTCTCCGGCGGCGGCGGAGGCGGAGCCGGAGCGGGCGCCGGCGGCGGCGGTCAGCGTGGCGGCGGCCAGGGCGGCAACGGCCAGTCCGGCAACAACCCGGGAGGCACGAGCCAGCGGGGCAACGGCCAGGCGGCCGCGGGGACGGCGAGCGCCACCGGCACCGTGACCGACGTCGCGCAGGTCGCCACCGCCAGCACCGGTGTCGCCCAGTACCCGGTGACAGTGGCCTTCACGGCCGGCTCCAACCAGATCTTCGTCGGGTCGACCGTCACGGGCGCGATCGGGACGAACACGCGCAACGACGTGTTGCAGGTCCCCGCGCGCGCCGTCACCGCGACGAACGGAACGCCGACGGTGACGGTGCGCCACAACGGCCAGAACGAGACCCGCACGGTGAAGACGGGCTTGACGGCCAACGGGATGGTCGAGATCACCTCCGGCCTCACGGAAGGCGAGCAGGTCGTCGTCCCGCTCCCGACCGGCCTCCGCGGGCTAGGGGCAGGATCGGCACCGAGCGGCCAGAACACCATCACGCGCGGCGGCACCGGCGGGCCGTGAGCCCCGAAGCGGAGGCCGCCACCCGCCTGACCGCGGTGCCGACCGCGGCCGCCGAGCCGAACGAGCCGCACGCCGCGCCGCCCGTGATCGAACTCGTCGACGTGCGGAAGGTGTACAAGACGGGCGAGCTCGAAGTCGTGGCGCTCCACGCCGTCTCGTTGCGGATCGACGAGAACGAGCTGCTCGCGATCACGGGGCCGTCGGGATCCGGCAAGTCGACGCTGATGCACATCATCGGCTGCCTCGACGTGCCCACAAGCGGCGTCTACCGGCTGGCCGGTCACGACGTGCAGTCGCTGGACGAGAGCGTCCTCGCGGGCGTCCGCAACCTGGCGATCGGGTTCGTGTTCCAGCAGTTCAACCTCCTCCCCTACCTGTCGGCGTGGCGGAACATCGAGCTGCCGCTCGTGTACAGCGGCATCCCGCTCGACGAACGGCGCGCCCGGGCCCTGGCCGCGTTGGAGAGGGTCGGGCTCGCCGACCGCGCCGACCATCGTCCCGGGGAGCTCTCGGGTGGGCAGCAGCAACGAGTGGCCATCGCGCGCGCCGTCGTGACCGAGCCGGCGCTCGTCCTCGCGGACGAGCCGACCGGCAACCTCGACTCCAACTCCTCGGCCGACGTGCTCCGACTGCTCGCCGAGCTCAACGGCGAGGGACGCACGATCGTCATCATCACGCACGAGCGCGACATCGCCGCCCTCGCCCGGCGCATCGTGACGATGCGCGACGGGGAGATCGAGGTCGGATGAACCGGAAGCGCGACCGGCGTGCGATCTCACGATGACGGAGCCGACTCCATGACGTGGCGGGACACGATCCGCACCGCGACCGAGGCCGTCCGCACCCATCGCCTGCGTTCGGCGCTGACGATGCTCGGCATCCTGATCGGGATCACGGCCGTCGTGTTGACGGTCGGGCTCGGCTCGGGCGCAAAGGCCAAGGTTCAGGACCAGATCAACGAGCTCGGTACGAACGTGCTCGTCGTCTCGCCGGGCAGCTCGACCAGCACCTCGGGCACGCGCGGTGGGTTCGGCTCGGCGTCGACGTTGACGCGCCAGGACGCGGCCTCCCTCAGCTCTCCTGTGACGGCACCCGACGTGCAGACCGCCGCGCCTGCTTCCACGACGTCGGCGGCATTGCGCGCCGGGTCGACGAACTGGACCACGACGCTCACCGGCACGACACCGGCTTGGAGCGAGGTGCGCTCCCGCGGGGTCTCGACCGGACGCTTCATCACGGCGGACGACGAGGCGAACGCGGCGCCCGTCGTGGTGCTCGGCCCCGACACCGTCACGCAGCTCTTCGGGGGCAACCCGAACGCCGTGGGACAGACCGTCAGCTACAACGGCGTCGCGCTCCAGGTCGTAGGTGTGCTCGACAGTCTCAGCTCGTCCGAGAACACATCCAACAACGACCTGGCCGTCGTGCCCCTCAGCGCGTACCAGCAACGGCTCGTCGGCGGGGCGAACCGCAACTCGGTCAGCTCGATCTACGTCAAGGCGCGTTCGTCCGGCCGGCTCTCGGCCGCGTACCAGGAGTCGAACGCGCTCTTGCTCAACATGCACCGCGTGACGAACCCGCGGAACGCGGACTTCTCCATCGCGACGCAGCAGTCCATCCTGCAGGCCGCAACCTCGGTCGACAACACACTGACCGTGATGCTCGCGGGCATCGCCGTGATCGCCCTCCTCGTCGGCGGGATCGGCGTGATGAACATCATGCTCGTGTCCGTCGCCGAGCGGACGCGTGAGATCGGCGTTCGCAAGGCGGTCGGCGCGCAGCCGGGCGTGATCCGCCGGCAGTTCCTCGTCGAGGCGTCGGTGCTCGGCCTGGCGGGGGGTGTGCTCGGCCTGCTGGCGGGACTGCTCGGAGCGGTCGTCATCCCCCTCTTCTCGGACTCGAGGGTGGACCTGTCCTTGATCGCGATGGTCGGATCGCTCGCGGTCGCCATCGCGGTCGGCATCGCCTTCGGGGTGTATCCGGCATCGCGTGCAGCTCGCCTCGCCCCGATCGACGCGCTCAGGAGCGAATGATGGCCACCGACGCGCGGCTCTCCTCGGGTGACCGGCTCGCAGCCCTCTTTCCCGACCCGGACGCGGCGGCGCGCCCGCCGTGGTTGCGGTGGCGCCGGGTCGTGGCCGTCGCCGCGGTCGTGGTCGTGGTGACGACCGTGCTCGCGGCGCGGGCCTTCGGATCGTCGGGTCCCGACTACCAGACGGCGATCGTCGGGCGCCGCACCGTCGACGCCGCGCTCACGGGCACCGCGACCATCCAGCCGGTGTCGCAGGCGAGCGTCGCCTTCCCGATCAGCGGCACCGTGGCGGCGGTGAACGTCAACGTCGGCGACACGGTCGGCGTCGGCCAGCCCCTCGCTTCGCTCGACCCGGCGTCGCTCCTCGCCGATCTCGACAGCAGGCGGCAATCGCTCACGGAAGCCCAGCTCACGCTGGACAACGCACTGTCGGGCCAGTCTGCCTCGACCGGCGCGGGTGCCGGCAGTGTGGGGTCCGCGGGCTCGTCGAGCGGGACGAACGCGTCGCTGCGTGCGTTCCGATCCGGGCCGACGCCGACGGCTCGGCTGGTGGCGTTCCACTCCGCGTCGCCGGATCCCGAGATCGCCGGCGCGCAGCAGGCGGTCATCGCGGCCCAGCACGCCGTCGACGTCGCCATCGCGAACGCGGAGAACGCGCTGCACAGCGCAACCAACATGTGCGCGCCGATCGGGAACGACCCGAGCACGCCGCCGACTCCGCAGCAAGTGTCGGCCTGTCAGCAGGCCCTCTCGGCGGTGCAGGACGCCCAGCGCGTCGTGCAGGAAAAGCAGAACGCCCTCGTCGAAGCGTCGAACAAGCTCGACACCCTGCTGCAACAGCGCGCCGACCAGACTCCTCCCCCGACCACAACTCCGCCGGCGACGACCTCGCCGCCGGCGACGACCGCGCCACCGGCGACGGCCGGCAACACCGGAAGCCAGGGCGCGCCGGGGCAGGCGCGCACCGGTCCGTCCGGGGGTGGTGCCCAGTCCCGTTCCGGCTCCGGGGGCGGCGGGACGGGCGGGCGCAGCGGCGGCGGCTCGTCACCGTCGGCGGCCGACCTGGCGGCCGACCAGCAGTCGGTCGACGCGGCCGCGGCGGACGTCGCCATGGCGGAGCAGGCGATGAACCAGGCGACGATCGGTAGCCCCATCGACGGCACGGTGGTGGCGGTGAACCTGAACGTCGGCGACACCGTGAGCGCGGCTTCGTCGACCGCGAACGTCGTCGTGAAGGGCGCCGGCGGCTACGAGGTGGCGACGACAGTCAGCGTCGACCGGGTCGGTCAGGTGGCGGTCGGACAGCCCGCCACGCTCGTGCCCGACGGCGGGCGCAAGGCGCTCACCGGGAAGGTCGCCTACATCTCGGTCGTCCCGACGACGAGCAGCACCACGAGCGACGCCACGCCCACGTACCTCGTCATCGTCGGGCTGAACCAGAACGATTCGAATCTCGAGAACGGCTCCACCGGCACCGTGTCGATCACCACGGGGAGCGCCACGGCTGCGCTCGCAGTGCCGACCTCGGCGGTGACCGCCTTCGGGAACCGCCACACGGTCCAGGTGCTCGAGGGTGGCGGCCCGCGGCGGGTCGCGGTGACGGTCGGCGCCGTCGGCAGCACCTGGACCGAGATCAAGGGCGGCCTGAGCGCCGGCCGGGAGGTCGTGCTCGCGAACGTTTCCGAGCCGCTGCCCTCCTCGGCCACCCAGAGCGCGACACAGAACGGAGCCGACGGCTTCCCGAACCGGTTCCGCTTCGGCGGCGCCGGCTTCCCCTCCGACCGCCGGGTGGGCGGATGAGCGAGGCATGCAAACAGCACCCCCCGGAGCAGATGAGGAGCAGAGCATGAACCTGCGGTCGATAGGAACCCGGATCATCGCGGCCGTCGGCGCGCTCGGAATCGTCGTAGGCGTCACGGCCGCCGTTGCCGGCGCCCAGACCACGACCGGGCGCGGGCCGTTCGCCAGCGGGATGCTGACGAGCATCTCGGGATCGGCGCTCGAGTTGCAGCGCACGAACCCGCAGGACCAGAGCGGCATGACCAACGTCTCCGTCACGCTGACCGGCGCGACCACGTACCAGATGGTCCAGCAGACTGCGTCCGACAGCATCGCCGGCGGCGCCTGCGTGCGCGTGTCCGGGAAGGGCAGCGTCGACAAGGGCAAGATCGCGGCATCGACGGTCGCGATCACGATGCCGTCGTCAGGCACCTGCACCCGGCCGGGGGCCGGCAACGGCGCAGGGCCCGGTACGGGACCGGGCGGAGGCGGCAGCGTTCCCAACGGTGGATCGATTCCGAACGGGTCCAATCCGCGGCGGGGCAATGCCCGGCGCGGCGCCGGTTTCGCCTTCGGCAGCGTCCAGAGCGTGAAGGGCAACAACATCGTCGTGAAGGCGGCGAGGTTCACGCGCGGCCGGCAATCCGCTGGATCGCAGACGCCGCCCAAGGCGACGACGAAGAACGTCAAGGTCACGCTGTCGAGCTCGACGAAGGTGACGCAGCTCGTCTCCGCCGCCCAGACGGATCTCACCACCGGCCAGTGCGTGAGTGCCGCCGGGACCGGGGACTCGCAGGCGATCACGGCCGAGCGCGTGACGATCTCCCAGCCCGAGAACGGCTCGTGCACGGGGTTCGGCTTGGGCGGCGGTCCGGCGGGCTGACCTGGGTCCGTCGGCCTCCGGCGTCATAACCTCTGCAGCCATGCCGGTCCAGCGACTCGAGAACTCGCGCTGGGGCTTCGGGTCCAACTGCTTCGTCTGCGAGCCGGCGAACCCCCGCGGGATGCAGGTCCCGTTCTCGCACGACACCGAGCGCGGCGTCGTGTTCGCCGACTTCACGCTGGGCGCCGGGTTCTCGGGCGCGCCCACCTACGTGCACGGCGGCGCCACGCTCGCGCTCATGGACGAGGGCATGAGCTGGGCCACGATCGCGCTGAGCGAGAAGTTCGCGTTCACGAAGGAGACGAACGCCGTCTTCGACTGGCCCGTGCGCGTCGACCGCCCCTACCGGCTCGAGGCGCGCGTGGTCGAAGAGGACGAGCGGCGCATCCTCACCGAGGCCGTCGTGCTCGACGCCAAACAGCGCCCGTGCGTGACCGCCCGCGCCGAGATGGCCGTGCTGTCTCCGGCGCAGGCCGTCGACGCGCTCGGCGTCGAACCGGGTGAGCGCGAAGAGCGCTACCTGCGCTGACCGCCCCCGGCGCGGCGCCCGCGCTACCGCCGCTTGGCCGTGGTGCGTGCCGTCGTCTTGCGAGCCGGCGCCGTCTTGCGGGCGGGGGCCGTCTTGCGGGCGGGCGCCTTCTTGGCCGGGCGGCTTCCGGCGTTCGACGACGGCTGCCGGATCGCCCGCTGCTCGCGCTCCCACTTGGCCTTCGCTCCGTGGAGCATGAAAGCGATGACGATGTCCCCCACTCCCCAGATGATCACGAAGGCGGCGAGGAGGGTGACGACGAAGTAGAGCGTGACGTTGTCGCGAGCCAGGGCCACGAACCCCAGCGCGATCGAGGCGAAGCCGCGGATCAGGTAGAGCCACCAGTGCCGCAGCCCGTAGGTGGCAAAGGCGGACAGGAGATCGAGGATCCCCCACACGATCAGGGACCACCCGATGATCTCCACCAGGATGAACAGCGTGACGTCGGGCCAGCCGATCGCGAGGGCGCCGGCGAAGACCGACAGCGCTCCGCCGATCACGTGCCACACCCAGTGGGCGGGTTGGTCGAGGAGCGCAGCGAAGATGTGGAGCACGCCCCAGGAGATCAGGAAGATCCCCACGAAGAGGGCCACCGTGTAGAGACCCACCCAGTCGAGCACCAGCGAGAGCACCACCGCGCCGAACAGGACCGAAAGAATCCCGGCTGCCAGGTACACCCAGGCCGCCCTCCCGGCGAAGTCGGAGATCTCGTCCCCCGCCCGCCGCTGGCTTGCCGTCATCGTCGCTGCCATCGGGCACCCCTCCTTGGTTTGCCGCCCGTTCATCTTGACGGGACTTGCACGAGAAGAGGTGGGTTTCCGGCGGCGTTCGCGAGTTCTCCACAGGAGAGCGCGGCTTTTGCGCGTTTTGCGGGGCGAATCAGGGGGTGACGGGGAAGAAGCACGCCCCGACGGTGCCGACACCCGTGTGGGCGCCGACCGAGGGGCCGATCTCGTAGCGCACCAGCTCGGCCACCTCGGGACGGTCGCCGAGACGCGTCGCGTACTCGCCGGCGAGCTCCGGAGTGAGCGCGTCGCCGACACCGACGCGCTGCGGGGCGCCATCGGCGCCGTCGACCACGTAGGCGGTCATGGCGTCGACGGCCGACTCGACGTCGTGGACCCGCCCGACCGCTTGCATCCGGCCCTCGGCGAGGGCGAGCACGGGCAGGCCCTCCCCCGCGACGGCGTCGGCGGCCAGGCGGCCGCCCCGGCGGGCGAGGTCGAGCGCCCCGACGATGAACACGTTGCCGACCTGGCCCGCCACCCGTCGGGCGACGTCGGCGGCGCGAGTCAGGTCGCCGCCCGCAGCGACTACCTCGCCCGCGGCCCAGACGCAGCACGCCACCGCGAACGACGCGGTACCCGTGTCGACGACCTCGACCGGGACCGGGCTCGAGCCGGCCGCGACCGTGACCGCGTTGACCGTCGCCGATGTGTTCGAGCCGATGTGGATCGACAGGATCTCGGTCGCACCCGCCGCTGCGAGCTGCTCGTAGGTGGTGAGCACTGTTCCGGGCGACGGTGCGGCGGTCGACGCCGACGCGCCGGCGGCGAGGCGCCCGTAGAACTCGGCCGCCGTGATGTCGACGCCCTCCTGGTACGGGTGGTCGTCGACCACGACCGTGAGCGGCACGACCGCGACCTGGTAGCGCTTCCGCAGGTCGCCGGGCAGCTGCGCGTTGGAATCGGTGACGAGCCCGATCACGCGACTTCTTTCACGGCCGACTGTCGTGCCGCGGCCCGGAACTTGTACAGGATCATGGCCGAGCCGATCAGCGCGAACAGGAGTAGCCCGATGGAGGGATCGGGACCCCAGAGGTTCGGAAGATCAGCTCCCCACCAGATCGCCGCCGACGCGACCCAGATGAGGCACGCGACCTGCGTGCCGATGTCGGCGCGCCGCGACTTCAGCGCGCTGGCGCCCGCCACGATCATGTCGATCGGGAAGTACGCCGGGAACACCGCGAGACACGCGCCGGCCGACGTCGCCACGCCCTTCCCGCCGCGGAAGCCGCTCCACACTGGGAAGATGTGTCCGGCGATCGCGGCGGTGGCGGCGGCGTACGCGCCCGGATCACCGGCGATGAGGAGCCCCAGCAGCCCCGCTGCCGCGCCCTTGGCGATGTCGGCAACGAGCACGACGACGCCCCAGCGCGTGCCGAGCATCTTGATCGCGTTGATGGCGCCCGGGTTCCCACTCCCGGCCTCGCGCAGGTTGATCTTCCCGCGGGTGGCAAGCCAGGCGACAACGCCGGCCGACGGGATCGTCCCCAGGAGATAGCCGACTATCGCCGCGACCACGGTAAGGAGGACGTCCCGCACGAGTTGAGATTACGCACGCGATGTCTCCCGAGCTGTGCGGCAAGCAACATGGTGGTGCGACGGGTTCAGCGCCGACGTCCTGGTCATATGGCACAACACGGGCCACACGGCTGGACAGTGGACTCACGCCTACCCATACTGAACACGTGCGTGTACATCCGAGGGCGCCCTTGCGCACGTGACGTTCTTCCGCGTCGTAGCGGGTGGTTGGAGGTGATCACCGCGACACCCAAGTGGCAGGACTTGGCTCCGATGATCCTCCGGCAGCGTCTTGTAGTCGAGGGAACGTGCCGTGAGCCGATCACGGACGAGCGCGTACGGGGTTATCTGTCCGGTCTCTCCTCAGTGTGTGGCATGAAAGCGCTGATGGAGCCGGCCACACACCGCTCGGATACGCACGGCTGGGCCGGATGGATCCACTGGGAGAGCTCCGGCGCCCATTTCTATGCGTGGGAGGAACCAATGTTGTTCTTTAGCGTCGATATCTACACCTGCAAGCGGTTCGACGCCGCTGCAGCCACAGACTTCACGCGCGATTACCTCGACGCGGTCGAGGTTGTCGCCAAGGAGTTTTGATCATGAGCGCGGCGACGGTCGCACTCGGCCAGGAAGGGCTCCGCGAGCTCGGCGATCGGGTTGTCGAGGAAGCAGGGCAACCGTCAGAGCCATTCGGCGTGTACGTGTTCGCCGCGGATGCGCCCGAATCCGAGCTCGCCCGTCACGTCGAGCGGGAGGTGTTCTACGAGTACTTCAACAACACGCCCGAGCTCCTCGAGCGGGAGTACGGACCGTACGAAGGCTCGACCCTGTTCGTCTGCGCGATGGATCAGCGACGCCGACTGCCGGCCGGTGCGATCCGACTCGTACTGCCGTCACCTGCGGGCCTGAAGAGCCTCGGCGATGTCGAGCCCGTTTGGGGTCATCGCATCGACGATGTGCTCGAGCGAACGAACCTCCGTCTCGAGGCCAACAGCGCCTTGGACATCGCCACCCTCGCCGTCGACTCCGAGTACCGCGGTCGGGCGACGGACGGGCTGGTGAGCCTGGGCTTGTACCAGGGCGTGGCTCAGCTCGCGCTGCGATCTGACGTCAAGTGGGTCGTGACGATTCTCGACCTGGTGGTCCTGAACCTCCTCCAGGGGGCGATGGCGAACCCGTTCGAGCACTTCTCTGGTCTCGAGCCGCTTCCGTACCTCGATTCGCCCGCGAGCGTGCCGGTGTACAGCGACCTCGACGCGTACTTCGCCCGGCTCGAGACCGCGGACCCGTCGATGTACGAGATCCTGTTCGAGGGACGGGGCCTGGAGGCGGCAGTACGGCCGCTGGATTTCGAGCCGGTGCTCGCGCACCTGCAGCCGGGGGGCCACGCGCACACCGCTTGAGCATCCGAGCGACACGCTCAGGCAGACCCGATATCGGGCACCACCTTGAGGTGTGAGCGACGGGCGACGCCGAATTGCTCGACGACGCCCGGCACGGATGCCGTCGGGATCGGGCGCGAGTAGAAGTTGCCTTGGGCCACGTTGCAGCCGAGCTTGTGGAGACGCCTGCCTTGCGCGTACGTCTCGACTCCCTCGGCGACGGTCGTCACCCGCAACGCACTGGCCATCGCGACGATCGCGGCGACGAGACTCTCGTCCGACGTATCGCGGTCGAGACCCTCGATGAAGGACTGGTCGATCTTCACGCGGTCGACGGGCAAACGCCGCAAGGACGACAGCGACGAGTACCCGGTGCCGAAGTCGTCGATCGCGAGACCGACACCCGCCGATCGAAGCTGCTCGAGGAGGTGTGCTGCCGCCGCCGGGTTGTCCATGAGCAAGCTCTCGGTGAGCTCCAGGGTGAGCGACCCGTCGGAGAGCTTCTCGCTGTTCAGCGCCTTTCGCACGCACGCCACGAGCTGCGGATCGCGCAGTTGACGCACTGAGAGGTTCACCGCGACATAGAGGTCCTCGCCGTTCGGGATAGCATCGCGCCACCAGGACAACTGACGACACGCCTCCTCGATCACCCAAGTGCCGATCGGCACGATGAGGCCGGTGTCCTCGGCGAGCGGAACGAACGACGTCGGCAGGAGCTCACCGCGAGAGGGATGCGACCAGCGCAGAAGCGCCTCGAAGCCCTCGATCGTGCCCATCGGAAGTTGCACAAGGGGTTGATAGAGCAGGTGCAGCTCCTCCGATTCCATCGCGTGGCGCAGGTCACGCTCCAGCTCGACGCGCTGCGTGGCCGAATCACGCATCGACGAGTCGAACACGCACACCGCGTCGCGGCCTGTCTCCTTCGCCCGGTACATGGCCGTGTCGGCGTCGCGGATGAGATCCTCGGCGTCGAGCGAGGGATCGGTTCCGTCGCTCAAGGACACGCCGATGCTGGCGGACGCGATTACCTCGACGCCGCGAATGTTGAACGGGATCTGGAATGTGAGACGGGTGCGCTCAGCCACCTCCATCGCCTTGCTCGTCGTCGGGAGATGGTCCAGGACGATGACGAACTCGTCTCCGCCGATGCGTGCGACCAGATCGCCTGGCCGCGTTGTCGCGCTGAGACGCCAGGCCACGGCGAGGAGCAACTCGTCGCCCAAGCTGTGACCGTAACTGTCGTTGATGAGCTTGAAGCGGTCGACGTCGAGGAAGAGAAGCGCGACCAGCCCGCCGTCCTGCCTCGGACGGGCGAGGACTGCATTGAGGTGGTCTTGCGCGTACGCACGGTTGGGAAGCCCCGTGAGCGCGTCATGCGTTGCCGCGTGCGTGAGGGTCTCTTCGGAACGGGCGTACGCACGCAAAGCGCGAAACATCCGCCACGCCGCGGCGAGGGTGAGCGCCATGATGATGATTCCGAGCGCAACGCGGTCGCTCACCGCGGCGTCGAACCGGAACACGGTGATCAAGGCCGGGAATCCCAGTGCAACCGCGACGAACGCGAGCCTTCCCTTCGTGGGAGCCAGCTCGTCTGCCGGGAGGGGTTCGGTGAGCTCGCGCATCGACGGGTGGAGCACCGCCCCGATGAACAAGACAAAGGCGAGCGCGTAGGGCAAGTCGAACACGTGCTGAGAGAGCGTCAATGTGTGGGTCTCGACGAGCATGTAGACGACATCCCCGACGAGCATCGCTGTGCCCGCCCCGAGGAGCAGCGCATAGGACAAGGGGCGGCGCTTCCCGGTGTTGAACGCAAGCCTGGCAATCATCGCGACGATGAACACCGACAACGGCGGGTAGCACGAGAGAAGAAGTCGTACCTGGAGAGGCGCGTGGTCGTGGAAGAGCGTGGGGTTGATGAGGAAAGTCCAGGCAAGTGCCATCGCTGCCAACGCGGCGATGACGCCGTCGAGCATCCCGTCGACATCGCGAATTCCGCGGCCCCGGACGTGTGCCAGGCCGAGGACGCCGATACCGATGATCACGTAGCCGGACAACGTGATGAGGTCGGGCACGGGCGACCGACCCGCGGAGAGGTCGCCGAGGCTGCCGACCGCGTCGCGGACGCTGCCGCCCACGAGGAACACGATCAGCGCGGCCGCGATGATCACCCACGGCCAGCGCGCCGCGGGACGGTTGCGCCGAAGGCCGACGACCGTGGCTGCGACCGCTCCCGCCCCGAGGATCAGGAACGCTTCGCCAGTGACCGGGCCGAGCAGCCCGAACGCGAGCGCCAAGACGCAGATGGCCCCGACGCCCATGACGAGGTAGGTCACGCGCGCGCCTGTTTCGACCCAGTCCCGCCCAGCAACGCCGTCGCGTTCCATCTGCCCCTTCGCGCGACTCCCGAAGACTCGGTACGTCTCCGTGTTCGCTTTCCCGAAGTACCGAATTGCGCGGAAACGGGCGCCTCGGGTCAGTAATCCTGTTCTCGTCCGCGGGGACAGTCAAGCGGAGCGCTTGACGGTCGCCGCAGCCGCGGCGCCTCGGGGTCAGCCGCCCGACGCGTCCTGGGGGCGTGTCCTGCCGGCGCCGATCCACGGCATCATCGCTCGCAGACGCTCCCCGACCTCTTCGATCGGGTGCTCGGCCGATTGGCGGCGCAGCGCGTTGAACACCGGACGGCCGGCCTGGTTCTCGAGGATCCACTCGTTGGCGAACCGACCGGTCTGGATGTCGTCGAGGATACGACGCATCTCGGCGCGCGTCTCGTCGGTGATGATCCGTGGGCCCCGAGTCATGTCTCCGTACTCGGCGGTGTCCGAGATCGAGTAGCGCATGTTGGTGATGCCGCCCTCGTAGATGAGGTCGACGATGAGCTTCACCTCGTGGAGCGTCTCGAAGTACGCGGACTCGGGCTGGTAGCCGGCGGCGACGAGCGTCTCGTAGCTCCCCTTGATGAGCTCGGTGAGTCCACCGCAGAGCACGACCTGTTCGCCGAAGAGGTCAGTCTCCGTCTCTTCCTCGAACGTCGTGTCGAGCACGCCGGCGCGCGTTGCGCCGATCGCCCGGGCGTACGCGAGCGCCGTCTGCTTCGCCTTGCCGGTCTCGTCGGCTTGGACGGCGACGAGCGACGGGACGCCGCCGCCCTCCTCGAACGTGCGCCGCACGAGGTGGCCCGGGCCCTTGGGGGCGATCATCCACACGTCGACGCCCTTGGGCGGGCGGATCTGCCCGAAGTGGATGTTGAACCCGTGCGCGAAGGCCAGCGAGTCCCGGTCGTCGAGGTTGGGCTCGATGTCGCGCTTGTAGATGGCGGCCTGCTCGGTGTCGGGGAGCAGCACCATGATCACGTCGGCTTCCTTGACCGCCTCGGCGATCGGCAGGACCTTGAGCCCCGCCTCTTCGGCCTTCGCCCACGACGACGACCCGTCGCGCAGGCCGACCCGCACGTCGACGCCGGACTCCGACAGGTTCAGGGCGTGGGCATGGCCCTGCGACCCGTACCCGAGCACCGCGACCTTCCGGCCGTCGAGCAGCGCGAGGTCGGCGTCGTCGTCGTAGTAGATCGTGGCGGGCATGTTGGTCCTCTCCTTATGCGCGCACGTTACGCGCCGCGGTCCTTGACTGCCCGCAGCTTGGTGCGCTCGCGGGCCAGCTTGGGCAGGGCGATGCGGCCAGTTCGCTGCGACTCGACGATCCCGAACGGGTCCAGCAGGTCGGTGATGGCGTCGAGCTTGTCGGGCGTGCCCGCCACCAGGAGCGTCATGGCCTCGTAGCCGACGTCGACGATCTTCGCCTCGAAGATCGCCGCCAGCTCGGTCACCTGCGAGCGCGTCTCAGCCCCTGCCTTCACCGTCGCCAGCATGAGCTCGCGTTCGACGGCGTCGTCCGGCGTGAGCTCCGTGATCTTGATCACCGGGATCACCTTGTTGAGCTGTTTGGTGACCTGCTCCAGCGGCGCCGACTCGGCGTCGACGACGATCGTCATGCGGCTCAGCCGCTCGTCCTCGGTCGGGCTGACCGCGAGGGAGAAGATGTTGTAGCCGCGCCGCGAGAACAGCCCGGCCACCCTCGAGAGCACCCCGAACTTGTTCTCGACGAGCACGGACAGGATGTGATGCTGCGCTCCGGTGGCCACGGCGACTACCTCCCGCCTGATTTGTCGTGGGCGGGGTCGAGGATGATGTCGTCGTTCGAGCCGCCGGCGGGCACCATCGGGTACACCTTCTCGCGGTAGTCGACCTGGAAGTCGACCACGACGGGCCGGTCGTCGATCTCGTTGGCCTTCTCGATCGTCGGGATCACGTCCTCGGGCGTCTCGACCTTGAAGCCGACGCAGCCCATGGCCTCGGCCCACTTCGCGTAGTCGGGCAGGTCCGGCGACAAGTACACCTCGCTGTAGCGCTCCTCGTAGAAGAGCTCCTGCCACTGGCGCACCATCCCGAGGTACGCGTTGTTGAGGATCCCGACTTTCACCGGGATGCGCTCGGCCGACGCGGTCACGAGCTCCTGTGCCGTCATCTGGAAGCACCCGTCACCGTCGATGGCCCACACCGTCCGTTCGGGTTTCCCGACCTTGGCGCCGATCGACGCCGGCACGGCGAAGCCCATCGTCCCGAGACCACCGGAGTTGATCCACGTGTTCGGGTGGTTGAACTTCCACCGCTGGCTCGACCACATCTGGTGCTGACCCACGCCCGACACCACGATCGTGTCGTCCGGCGAGTTGTCGCGCAGCATGTCGATGCAGTACTGCGGCTTGAGCGGCCCGTCCTCGGGCTGCTCGTAGTGGAGCGGGTACCGCTCCTGCCACTCGCGCAGTTGCGTCCACCACGCCGTCAGGTCGGGCCAGTCGCGTTTCTGCTGGTCGGCGCGCACCGCCTTGATCAGCTCCTCGATGACCAGCCGGCAGTCGCCCACGATGGGCACGTCGGGCCGGCGGACCTTGCCGAGCTCGGCGGGGTCGATGTCGACGTGGATCACCTTCGCGCCCGGCGCAAACGCGTCGACCTTGCCCGTGACGCGGTCGTCGAAGCGCGAGCCCAACGCGATCAGCAAGTCGGATTTCTGCATCGACGTCACCGCGGTGTAGTTGCCGTGCATCCCGGGCATGCCGAGGCACTGCGGGTGGTCGTCCGGGAACGATCCGCGAGCCATGAGCGTCGTGACGACCGGCGTGCCGGTGGCCTCGGCCAGCTCCTTGAGCGCGGCAGAAGCGCGAGCCTTGAGGATCCCGCCGCCGGCGTAGATGACCGGCCGGTGCGCCTCGCCCCAGAGCCGCGCCGCGTCCTTGATCTGCTTCGGATGGCCCTTCACGTTCGGCTTGTACCCCGGCAGATCGACGGCGTCGGGCCAGTACCAATCCATCATCTGGTTGGAGATGTCCTTCGGCACGTCCACGACCACCGGCCCCGGTCGACCGGTCGTCGCCACATGGAACGCCTCCTGCACGTACCGCGGGATGTCCTGGGGGTCGGTCACGAGCCAGTTGTGCTTCGTGACCGGCATCGTGATGCCGACCGTGTCGCACTCCTGGAAGGCGTCGCTGCCGATCACCCCGTACGGCACCTGCCCGGTGATGACGACGATCGGGATCGAGTCCATGTAGGCGTCGCAGAGCGCGGTGACGATGTTCGTCGCCCCGGGGCCGCTCGTGACCATGGCCACACCGGGCCGACCGGTCGCGTGGGCGAACCCCTCCGCCATGTGGCCGGCGCCCTGCTCGTGGCGGACGAGGATGTGGCGGATCGACGAGTCGATCAGCGGGTCGTACACGGGCAGGATCGCCCCGCCCGGCAGCCCGAACATGACCTCGGTGCCCTCCATCTCGAGGCTCTTGATGAGGGCCTGGGCTCCTGTGAGCTTCATCTTCGTTCCTTCATCGCAGCGCTTCTCGGGACATGAAAAACCCCCCGCTTTTGCGAGGGGCGAAGGCGCGCAGACGCGGTTGGGGCGGCTGCGCGCTAGGTAACAACTACGAGGGTGGCCTGGTGATCCATCAGGTGACAAGTGTGGACGATCGTGAACCGATTCGCAAGCCGGTTCCGCTCGCATCGCCTTCCGCGGTGCCGCACTCACAGCGGGGGCCGCGATCGAAGGGCAGGAACGACTCGGCGCTGAGCGCGGCGACCGCGACCGGGGCGAGGTCGCCGACCGATCGGTAGACGATGTAGCGCGGCACCCACCGCGGGTTGAACTTGGCGTTGAAGGTCAGCAGCGATTGGATCTGGAAGTACGGGTTGAGCCGCCTGATCAGCCACGCCTGCGCGGACTGCAGGGGGCCGAGGTCGGCGTCGTCCTCGATGAGCCCGCGGAAGGCGGCGAAGTTGAGCGAAACCTCTCGTATGCCGTGCTCCTTCGCCCACAGCACGACCTCCACGATGAGCCGTTCGTTGACGCCGTTCGGCCCGACCGCATCGCGTCGCATCGTGTCGAGCGAGAGGCCGGTGCCTGCCTTGCACGGGACGAAGCGTTGGAAGGCGATCGGTGTTCCTCGGTCGTCGCGGCAGACGGCGATCACGCACTCGGGATCGCGACCGGTCAGCAGCCCGTCGAGCGCCATCGAGAAGCCGCGCTCGCGCCCGCCGGCGAGGTGGCGGTCAGAGATGCCGACGAGCGCGCGGCGGAGTGTCGGATCGAGCTCGCCCTCACGGTGGATCTCGGCCGTGAGCGCGAAGTTCTTCGTTCGGTTGAACGCCTGGCGGACGGGACGCATGCGCCGACCGTCCAGCGTGAACTCGTCGACGTCGATGACGGCCTCGTCGCCGAGGTAGCGGGCACGGAGCCCGGCGGTCTCGTAGAGCGGGACCCGGTCGGCGCGCGCCCCGATCACCGCGGGCCGCCAGCCGCATGCTCGGCACCGATCGAGGAACCGTGCGATGGCGTCGCCGAAGGAGGCGGGATCGCCGACGGGGTCGCCGGACGCGAGGCCGGCGCCGTTCACGTACCGGTACGCGACCGCGGCGCGGCCGTCGGCCGAGGTGATGTAGCGCTTGTCGTGACGGAGGGCGAAGGGGTCGAGCGTGTCACCGTCTTCGCGGTTCGCCAGACGGCGGATGCGTTCCCGCTCGATGGCCGGCGCCACGGTGCCTTCGGTGACGGGTGCGAGCACGGCGATTGCGATCGCGATCAACGCTACGAAGCCGAGCACCGTGATCGACGCCGGGAACCAGCGACCGAAGCCTCCGGCAAATGAGAGCGGCCCCGAGAGCCCGACGAGGCGCGCCGCCGTCTCCTGGACTGCGCCCACGAAGGTGAACTCGGGACGCACCCGGTCGTGGCGGACGGCAAACCCGACGACTCCGTACACGAACGCGACCGGGATGATCGTGAGCACCATCACGACCGCAGTCCGCCAGCGGTGGGGTGGAGTGGGTGCGTCGAACAGCGAGCTCGACCGGAGCAGGAGCACGGCGACCCCGAGCGCGACCACCGCTTCCTCGATGTCCAGGCCCTTCAGCACGTGCGTGAACGCCGAAACGGCGAGCAGTACCAGGGCCGTCCGGTACGCGAGGCGGCGATGCCGCGCGATGCCGCGACTCAGCAGGATCAGCGCGACCCCGAGCAGGGCGGTCGCACCCCGGGCAAGGTGCGCGACCTCCGGTGTGAACGCCTCGCCGACGACCTCCAGCCGGTCGCGCATGAGCGGGGTCAGCGCCGAGAGGACGTTGATGAGCCCGGTCGCGGTGACGGCGAACGCAAGAAGGCGCAGCCGGCGGCGCGCGACCGGCTGAGCCCGCGGAGCAGGAGTCGCCACCCGTGGAGAGGTCGTGGTCGGGTCTGTCATGCGGGCGCCCTCACGGTAGCGGAGGCACGGTCCGGAATCAGAACGGGCGTCGGAGCGGGAGCCGGAGCTGCACGTTCGCGCCGCCCTCCGCGTTGTTCTCGATCTCGAGCGCTCCGCCGTGCGCGGTGGCGATGGCGTCGACGATGGCGAGGCCGAGGCCGGCGCCGCTGTCGGTGCCACTTCCACCGTTGGTCCCGCGCACGAACCGCCCCACGGCCTGCCCGAGGAGCTCGGGCGGAAACCCCGGCCCGTCGTCGCGAACGGCGACGACCGCGCGATCGGCGTCGCTCGACACCTCTACGTCGACACGCTCGTCGGCGTGGCGCGCCGCGTTGTCGACCAGGTTGAGGACGGCCCGCGCGATGGCATCCTCGTCGCCGCGGACCTCTGCCGACCCGTTCACCCGAACCGGAACTGCGTCGCCGTCGCGTGACCGGGTCACGGTCTCGGCGGCGCGCCGTGACAGGGCGCCGAGCTCCACGGGCTCCGGCGGAGGTGGGCCGGCGGAGCGGAAGCGCGCGAGCACGAGCAGGTTCACCGCGAGTCGGTCGAGGCGGCCGACTTCCTCCAGCGAGGAGTCGAGTGCCTGCGCGGCGTCACTCCCCTCCTCGGTCTGCATGCGCGCCAGCTCGAGCTCACTACGGACGATCGAGATCGGGGTACGAAGGTCGTGACTGGCGTCGTCGAGGAAGGCGCGCTCGTGCTCGAGCGCGCCCTCGATGCGGGCGAGGAGCTCGTTGAGATGGCGGGCGAGGTCGGCGAGCTCCTCGCCGCCCGACTGGGGGACCGACAGGCGCCGCCGCTGGCCCCGCGCCGCCACGGCCGAGATCTCGTCGGCCTCCTCCACGAGGTCGCGCACGGGCTTCAGCGCGGCGCCGGCGAGGAACCAGCCCGCCACCGACACGATCGCGGCCAACAGCGGGAGCCCGATCACGAGCGAGAGCTCGAGCCGGTGCTGAGCCTTGACCACTTCCTCGAGCGACGTGCCGACCACGACGACCAGACCGAGCCCGGGCTGGCCGGCCGGCCCCGCCAGCAGGCGCGACTGCTGGTCGCCGGGGGCGGACGCCCGCTCGATCGTGATCCGGTGGGTGCGCGCGGCGGCGAGCTCGCTCTTGGTCAGGACGCGCCGCGCGAGGAGGGCGCGGGGGGCGGCGTTCACGACTACGCCGTCCGCGTCGACGATCTGCGCGAACGCCTCCTCGTCGGGCAGCGTGGGCTCGACGGACTGGTCGCCGCTGGTAGCGAGATCGCGTTCGAGGTTCGAGAACCGGGTGGTCAGGCCATCGTCGAGCGCCTGCCGCAGCGCGTTGCGGTACTGGAAGTCGACGAGCACGCCCACGAGCAGGCACAGCACGGCGGTGACGAGCGCGAACACGAGCGTCAGCCGCCCTCGCAGGGTTCGCGGACGTCGGATCACGCGTCGCTCCGGAGCCGGTAGCCGACGCCGCGGACGGTCTCGAGGGTCGTGCGATCGAAGGGCCGGTCGATCTTCTCCCGCAAGTAGCGGACGTAGACGTCGACGACGTTGGATGTGCCGTCGTAGGCGAAGTCCCAGACGTGTTCGAGAATCGTCGTGCGGCTGAGCACCTCGTCGGCGTGCCGCATGAAAAGGTCGAGCAGCGCGAACTCCTTGGGGCTTAGCTCGATCTCCTGGTCGGCGCGAGCCACGCGATGGCGGGCGGGGTCGAGCTCGAGATCACCGACCTCCAGGACGCGCGGACGCTGCGGCGCGCCCCGGCGGGTGAGGGCCCGCAGCCGCGCGTACAGCTCCTCGAACGAGAACGGCTTCGGGATGTAATCGTCGGCGCCGGCGTCGAGACCGACGACGCGGTCGTCGACGCTGTCGCGGGCGGTGAGGAGGAGGATCGGCGCCCAGCGGCCGTCGGCGCGCAGGCGCCGGCACACCTCGAAGCCGTCGGGCTCGGGGATCATCACGTCGAGCACGATGGCGTCGTACTCGTTCTCGGTGCCCATCCACACCGCGTCGGTACCGGTCATGGCGACGTCGACGGAGTAACCCTCGAGCTCGAGCGCCTTTCGCACGAGGGTCGCCATCTTCGACTCGTCTTCTACGACAAGGACCCGCACGCCCGAATGGTACGGCGCGCCCTCAGTGTTGGTGCTGCGGGCAGGAGAACGTGGTACGACCGGCGATGGTCCGCCGTTCGAACGGCGTGCCGTCCTTCGGG
>DASZGY010000050.1:0-3241 GCA_035938395.1 Acidimicrobiia bacterium | reverse complement strand
CGGATCGTGGCGATGGGCGGGGGCGGGTTCTCGATGGAGCCCGACAATCCGCTCCTCGACGATCACGTGCTGTCGCTGGCGCGGTCGCCACGTCCCCGCGTGTGCTTCGTAGGGACCGCGAGCGGTGACGATCTGGGATACGCCGCGGGCTTCTACCGGGCGTTCGCCCCGCGCGACTGCCGCCCATCCGATCTCCAGCTGTTCCCCCGGACGATCGGCGACCTCGAGGCGTTCGTGCTCGAGCAGGATGTGATCTACGTCGGCGGCGGTAGCACCGCCAACATGCTCGCCGTCTGGCGGGTCCATGGTTTGGACGACATCCTCCGCCGCGCGTGGGATGAGGGAATCGTGCTGTGCGGCCTGAGCGCCGGTATGAACTGCTGGTTCGAGGAGTCGGTCAGCGACTCGTTCGACCTCTACGCGCTCGCGCCGCTCCACGACGGCCTAGGGTTGCTGCCCGGCAGTGCGTGCCCGCATTACGACGGCGAAGAGCGGCGGCGACCCGTGTTCACGACCCTCGTCGGGGCGGGTGAGCTCGCCGACGGCTGGGCGGCCGACGACGGCGCCGCGCTCGTGTTCGGCGGAACCGAGCTCGACGAGGTGGTGGCGTCGCGCCCGCACGCCACGGCGGTCAGGGTCGAGCGGACGGCCGGCGGGGGCGTCGACGAGCGCCGGTTGCCCGCCCGCTACCTGGGCGGCTGATAGAACTGCACACGATGCCCCGGGCGGTGCGTTTCGACCGATACGGCGACGTCGACGTGCTGAACGTCGTCGACGTCGAGCGCCCGGTCCCCGGTCCCAGGCAGGTGCTCGTCCGCGTCAAGGCCGCGGGGATGAATCCGGGCGAAGCATCGATACGGAAGGGGCTCCTGGCCGAGCGCTGGCCGGCGACGTTCCCGTCGGGCGAGGGCAGCGACTTCGCCGGCGTGGTCGAGGAGGTCGGTCCGGATGTCGAGGGCGTACAGGTCGGCGACGAGGTGATTGGTTGGACGGATCAGCGGGCGAGTCATGCCGAGTTCGTGGTCGCGCCCGCAGAGCACCTGACCCCGAAGCCTGCGGGCGTCTCCTGGGAGGCCGCCGGCGGGCTGTTCGTCGCCGGCGCCACCGCATATGCGGCGGTTCGCGCGGTCGGTCCGTCTGCCGGGGACACGGTAGTCGTATCGGGAGCGGCGGGCGGAGTTGGCTCGCTCGCCGTCCAGCTCGCCGTCCTGGCCGGCGCGACGGTGATCGGCCTGGCCGGCGAGAGCAATCACCAGTGGTTGCTCGAGCACGGGGTGATACCCGTCGCCTACGGCGATGGGGTCGTGGACCGCATTCGCGAGGTCACCGACGGCCACGTGGATGCGTTCATCGACACCTTCGGCGGCGGCTACGTCCAGCTCGCGGTCGAGGAGCTCGGCGTCACGCCCGACCGGATCGACACGATCATCGACTGGGATGCCGCGCAGCGGTACGGCGCCAAGACGGAGGCGTCGGCCGCCGGCGCGAGCGCCGACGTGCTCGCCGAGCTCGCGAGGCTGATCGACGAGGGCAGGCTCGAAGTCCCGATCGCCAAGGTGTACGCGCTCGACGACGTCCGCGACGCCTACCGGGAGCTCGAGCAGCGCCATACCCGCGGGAAAATCGTGCTCGAGCCGTGATGGAGTACCGCCAGCTCGGACGCTCTGGGCTGCGGATCTCGCCGCTGACGATGGGGACGATGACCTTCGGCGGCCGCGGCCAGTTCGCCAGCGTCGGCGCCACCGACGTGGACGGCGCCCGCCGCCAGATCGAGCTGGCGGTCGACGCCGGCGTGAACCTGATCGACACGGCCGACGTGTACTCCGGAGGCGCCGCCGAGGAGATCGTCGGACAGGCACTCGGTTCCCGCCGCGACGAGGTGCTGCTCGCGACCAAGGCCCGGTTCCCGATGGGCAAGGGCCCGAACGACGCCGGCCTGTCGCGCCATCACCTGATCCGGGCCTGCGAGGCGAGCCTCCGCCGCCTGCAGACCGACCACATCGACCTCTACCAAGTCCACGAATGGGACGGAGAGACCCCGCTCGAGGAGACGCTCGAGGCACTCGACCACCTCGTGCGCAGCGGCAAGGTCCGCTACGTCGGGTGCTCGAACTTCGCCGGCTGGCAGGTGATGAAGGCACTCGGGATCGCTGAGCGGGCGGGGCTTCCGCGGTTCGTGAGCCAGCAGATCTACCTGTCGCTGCAGGAGCGCTCGGCCGAGTACGAGATCGTCCCCTCGGCGATCGACCAAGGTCTTGGATTGCTGGTCTGGAGCCCGCTCGCCGGTGGGCTGCTGTCGGGCAAGTACCGGCGCGGCGAGAATGCGCCTCCCGGCTCGCGGCACGCGACCGACTGGGATGAGCCGCCGATCTACGACGAGGACAAGCTCTACGACACAATCGAGGTGCTGGTCGAGGTAGCCGAGGGACGGGGCACCTCACCGGCGCAGGTCGCGCTGGCCTGGCTGCTCGGGCGCCCGGGGATCACGAGCGTGATCATCGGGGCGCGGACCGACGAGCAGCTCGCGGAGAATCTGGGCGCGGCGGGGTTATCTCTCTCGGCTGAGGAGTCGGAGCGCCTCGAGGCGGTGAGCCGACCGCCGCTGATCTATCCGTTCTGGCATCAGCGCAGCACCGCCAGCGACCGTCTCAGCGAGGCCGACCTGTCGCTGATCGGGCCGTCTCTCGGCGACTGATCAGTAGGGAATCGCGCCGTGGCCCCGCCAGGCCGCGAGCGCCGCCAGCGCCGAGACGGGCACGCCGGCGCCCGAGAGCACGCACGTATGGCCGCGGCGCTCCCACGTGACCGCGCGGCGCCCGGCGCCGTTCGTCAAGGCACCGATGACGACGCCGCCGATCTCTATCGTCCGGGCGCCCGCGACGGAGGGCAGCGAGGCGCCCGGAACGATCGTGTAGGCGATCTCGCGGCCATGGTTGCGATAGAAGACGGTCGTCAGCCGGCGGCCGCCGACGTCGTCGGTGCGGGCGCCGGTCGCGACCCAGCCGAAGCGGTCCTCCCAGTATGGGAACGGAAGGCCGGCCGAGCTGATACGCGGAAGCGTCGCGATGTCGTCGCGCGGTGCCGCCACGACAGTGGTGGCTGGGCGTGCCGCGATTGTCGCCGCCTCGGCGAGGGTCAGGACGCCCTGGCCTCCGCCGAGGGAGCCGAGCATCAGCACGAGCGCGGCCAGCGCGCCGGCGAGCACGAGTCCGAACGCCGCCGAGCGAGTCTGGGTCTTGGG
>DASZGY010000049.1:0-2670 GCA_035938395.1 Acidimicrobiia bacterium | reverse complement strand
CTCGACGTGCTCGTGAAGCTGTACCGGGCGTACGTCGACGGTGACGCCGACCTCGTCGAGATCAACCCGCTGATCCTCACGACCGACGGGCGCGTGCACGCCCTCGACGCCAAGGTGACCCTCGACGACAACGCCGCCTTCCGGCACGAGTGGTCGGAGTACGAGGCGACCCAGGAGCGTGACGAGCGCGAGGAAGCCGCGCATGCGAAAGGCCTCCAGTACGTCGGGCTCGACGGGTACGTGGGGATCATCGCCAACGGGGCGGGTCTGGCGATGAGCACCGTCGACATCGTGAGCCAGGTGGGCGGGGAGCCTGCGAACTTCCTCGACATCGGCGGGGGCGCCAACGCCGACGTGATGGCGAACGCGCTCGAGGTGATCAACAACGACGCCGAGGTGAAGTCGATCTTCATCAACATCTTCGGTGGCATCACCAAGGGCGAGGAGGTCGCCAACGGGATCGTGCAGGCGCTGGGCCGGGTGGAGATCCGATCGCCGATCGTCATCCGTCTCGACGGGACGAACGCCGACGAGGGACGGGCGATCCTGGCCGAGCACGAGTCCGACCGGCTCGTCTCGCAGCCGACGATGATCGACGCCGCCCGCAAGGCCGTTCAATTGGCGGGCGCGTCGTGAGCATCTTCGTCGACGAGACCACACGCGTCGTGTACCAGGGGCTGACGGGTTCGCAGGGCCGCTTCTACGGGCTGCGCAACCGGGAGTACGGCACGAACGTCGTCGCCGGCACCAACCCGAAGAAGGCGGGGACGGACGTCGAGGGGATCCCCGTGTTCGCGACCGTGAAGGAGGCGGTCGCGGAAACGGGAGCGAACGCGTCGTGCGTGTTCATTCCCGCGCCGGGCGTCTCCGACGCAGTGCTCGAGGGAGCCGAGGGCGGCATCGAGATCGTCGTCGTGATCACCGAAGGCGTGCCCGCCCACGACGAGGCGTACTTCTACAACCGTCTCGCGCGCGATTACCCCGGTACACGACTTCTCGGTCCGAATTGCCCCGGGATCATCTCGCCCGGCAAGTGCAACATCGGGATCACCGCCGGCGAGATCGCCATGGGTGGCGGCCCGGTCGGGATCGTGAGCCGCTCGGGCACGCTCACGTACCAGGCGCTGCACGAGATGACCCAGCGGGGGATCGGCCAGACGACCTGCGTGGGGATCGGCGGCGACCCGGTGCCCGGGACGAGCTTCATCGACGCGCTCGCGGCTTTCGAGGCCGACCCAGAGACGGGCGCGGTGATCATGATCGGCGAGATCGGCGGCTCGGCCGAAGAGGAAGCGGCCGAGTTCATGAAGCACCAGATGAAGAAGCCGGTGGTCGCCTACATCGCCGGGCTCACTGCGCCGCCGGGCAAGAAGATGGGTCACGCAGGAGCCATCATCTCCGGCAGCAAGGGAACGGCGGCGGCGAAGATCGAGGCGCTCGAGGACGCCGGATGCCACATCGCGCGCAACCCGTCCGAGATCGGCGAGGTCATGGCCGAGGTCGTCGCCACGCTGTAGGCCGATCCGGCGCGCGGGACATCGGAGCGGTTGCCGTAGCATCCCGCCGATGAGCCAGCCGCCGCCGACGCCGCCGACAGGATGGGGCGGTCCCGCCCCGGGCACCATCTACCCGGGCGGCGCCGCCGCTCCTTCGTACCCGGGTGCCGCGGCGACGCAGACCAGCGGCCTGGCGATCGCGTCCCTCGTCACGGGCCTGTTCTTCTGGTGCTGGGTGATTCCGGGGATCGTCTCGGTCGTCCTCGGCTACCTCGCCCTCGAGAGCATCGAGAACTCCGGCGGCGCGAAGCGCGGCCGGGGAATGGCCATCGCCGGGATCGTGCTCGGCTGGATCGGGATCGGCATCCTCGGCCTGCTCGTGCTGGTCTGGTTCGTCACCGTCCTCACGATCTGAGGGCCTGCGGCGCGGGCGCCCACTAAGATCCCGACATTCCGGACAAACGTCGAGAATGCCCGAGATTTCGCGGCCTGCTCCTGGCGGTGGCGCTCGCGGTGGCGGCGTCCTTCGCGCTTCCGACGGCGCCGGCGGGGGCGGCCACCTACCCGGTGCCGTACAACTTCGGCGCCGGCATCCTCGCGGCGGCGCTCCATCCGGGCTCGTCCCCACCCGGATCGAACGACTGGAACTGCCGGCCGAGCGCGGCTCACCCGTACCCGGTCGTGCTCGTGCACGGCACGTTCGCGAACATGACCGACTCGTGGCAGGCGCTGTCGCCCCTGCTCGCCAACAACGGGTACTGCGTCTTCGCCCTCGACTACGGCGGGTCGCCGGGCAATCAGATCCAGGCAACCGGCGACATCCCCACGTCCGCCGCACAGCTCGGTGCGTTCGTCGACCGCGTGCTGCAAGCGACGGGCGCGACGAAGGTCGACGTGGTCGGCCACTCGCAGGGCGGCATGATGCCGCGCTGGTACATCAAGTTCCTCGGCGGCGATCAGACCGTGCACGAGCTTGTCGGCCTGGCCCCCTCGAACCACGGCACGACCTTCAACGGCCTCGCGTCGCTGGCGCGCGCCTTTCCGGGCGGAGCCTCCGCGTTCGGGGGACTGTGCCAGGCCTGCGAGCAACAGTTCGTGGGCTCGAGCTTCCTCGCGGAGCTCAACGCCGGCGGCGACACCGTGCCCGGTCCGATGTACACGGTCATCGAGACCA
>DASZGY010000048.1:0-2403 GCA_035938395.1 Acidimicrobiia bacterium | reverse complement strand
CCGCCAGAGCGGCCCGACGGCGCACTTCGGGTTCCTCCCTCCGCACGAGACACCGGTCATCGGTGCGATCAACGGCGCCACGGTGACCGGCGGCCTCGAGATCGCTTTGAACTGTGACTTCCTGATCGCGTCGGAACGGGCGCGCTTCGCCGACACGCACGCCCGGGTCGGCGCCATGCCCGGCGCCGGGCTGATCGTGAAACTGCCGCAGCTGATCGGCGTCGACCGGGCCAGACGGATGAGCTTCACGGGTGACTTCATCGACGCGGCCACTGCTCTCGCTTGGGGCCTCGTCGCCGAGGTGGTGGTGCACGAGCAACTTCTCGAGCGCGCCCGTGAGATCGCGGCCGGCGTGGCCTCGATCCCGCGGGACAACGTGCGCGAGATCCGGCGGATGTACGAGGCGATCGGGGCGCTGTCCGGTGAGGCGGCATGGCAGGCCGAGTCGGACTGGTCGCGCCGCTGGATGCAGGAGCGCTTCGACCAGTCTCGTCTCGCGACCGAGCGGGAAACCATCATGGCGCGGGGACGGTCCCAGAGCGGCGGGCTGGACAGTCCGCCGTCGTGAGGGTCTACGCGGGCATGGACCCGCGGCTGAGCCTCTCCGAGGTCATCGCGCACGCCCAGCGGGTCGAGCGGCTGGGCTACGACGGCCTCCATGTCGCCGAAACGGTCCACGACGCGATGACCGTCTCGTTGCTGGCGGCCGAGCACACTTCGCGCATCACGGTGCGCACGAGCGTGGCTCTGGCGTTCACGCGCAGCCCGACGCTGCTGGCCTACGCGGCGTGGGACATCGCCAAGTTCAGCGGCGGACGATTCCAACTCGGCCTCGGCACGCAGATCCGCCAGAACATCGAGGACCGCTACGGCGTGCCCTTCGGGGACGACCCGATCGGCCGGCTCCGCGACTACGTCGGCGCCGTGCGCGCCGTGTTCGCTTCGTTCGTGTCCGGACAGGCGCCGTCCTACGAGAGCGAGCACTACCGGGTGACGCGCCTCCAGCCCTATTTCAACCCCGGGCCCGATGGGGAAACTGCGCCGCCGCCGGTCTACCTCGGCGGTGTACAGCGACACGCCTGTGCGTTGGCCGGGGCGGTTGCCGACGGCTTCGTCAGCCACCCGACCAACTCCAATCCGCGCTACCTGAAGGAGACCTGCCTGCCGGCGCTGGCCGCGGGGGCCCGTACTGCAGGAAGGGACCTCGAGGCGGATGGCTTCGAGACGGTCATCGGCACGTCGGTGATCACGGGAGCGACGGCCGCCGCGGTCGACCGCGAGCGCGAACGGCAACGCCGCCTGTTGGCCTTCCTCTACTCCACGCCCGCTTACGCTCCGACCCTCGAGCTCTACGGCTGGGACGACCTCGGGCCGCGCCTGCGCGAGCTCACCCGCAGGGAACGTTGGGACGACCTGGGCACGGTCCTCTCCGACGAGGTGCTCGACACGCTGGTGCCTGCGGGCAGCTTCGAGGAGTTGCCGGGCGTCCTCGTGGAGCGCTTCGCCGGGCTCGGCCAGGGCATCACGGTGACAGTCCCGGCGGACGAGGCGGACGACGAGGCGTTCGCCGGCGTCGTGGCCGCGCTGCGAGCGGCGTGACGCCCGGTCAGCGTGGCATCGGAAAGATGAGCTCCTCGCGCGCCATGGCGTCGACGGCCGCCGCCCGGTCCTCGTCGCTCATCGGCGCGTAGCGCTCGGCCGAAGCGAGGACCCGAGGGAGGAGCCCGATGTCACCGGGCGTGCAGAACGCGTGGACGCCCGGAGTGGAGAGGGCGAAGTGGATGCCACGGTCCATCTCGTCGTCGGTCATGGCCGGCTCGTACCACGAGGTGGCCCAGCGCTCGGCCGTCTCCGGACTGCCGGCGATGGCGTCGCCGAGGGGACGATGATCGGCCCAGGGGCGGTGCGCGGCGGCCTTAATCACCATGACGCCGATGTCGCGCGCCGCACACAGTTCGAGGAGCTCCTCGGCCGCGTCGCGATAGTCCGGCCGGGACCACAACGCGGGGTAGATGGGGAACATTACGGTGTCGAGATCGAAGCGCCGGAGCGCCTCGAGATGGGCGCGCGGCACCTCGAGGTCGTGCCCCGTGATCCCCGCAAAGCGGGTGTGGCCGGCTTCGCGCAGCGCGACGATCTTCTCGAGCGCGGGTGACCGGCGGTCGAGCTCTTCGAGCGAAGTGACGGCGTGGGCCGATAGAGGTCGAGCACATCGGCGTTGAGGAGGCGCCGCGTGTTGTCGAACTGGTCCTGCACGCCCTCGGGGTTGGCCCGCAGCGTCTTGCCCGCGACGAAGATCTCGTCGCGCACCGCGGCCAGGTTCGGCCCGACCACGGACTCCGCCGCCCCGTACTGGGGAGCGATGTCGAGGTGGTTGACACCGTGCGCGAGCGCCAGACGGAG
>DASZGY010000047.1:0-12703 GCA_035938395.1 Acidimicrobiia bacterium | reverse complement strand
CACGGTCGGCGTATACGAGCCGCTCGGACAGAGAAAGGCATGCAGGTCCACGAGCGACACTCTCGCCGGGTGGCCCTTCGCATAGGTGCGGAGCACGTCGTTCATGGCGCGCAGGCGCGTCGGGTCGGAACGCTCGGGAATACCGTCGAGACCGCTGTCGGGCTGCCCGAAGCACGGTGACGTCAGCATCACGACCCGAGCGCCGCGCGCGCTCAGCACGTCGGTCGCGGTATCGAGCTGATGGGTCATGTACAGCACCCAAGCGTCGCTCCCGACCGGCAGGATGTCGCCGTCGATCCGGTGGTCCACGACGTCCCAGGCGCCGACCAACATGACCGCGACAGATGGTTGGTACTCCTCGACGGTCTGTCGCCATCGCAACGGCCAGCCGCTGCACTCGTCGCTGGTCGGGAGGTCGTTGCCGTCGCTGTGCACCGTCCCCGCAGTGAGGCCGCACCCGAGCGTGGCTTCGGTGCGCATCTGGACGCCCCGCGTGTCCTGCTTCGGATCGAGCCAGTATCCGAGCGTGAGTGCCACAGAGTCGCCGGCGATGAGCACCTTCGGCACCGTCACCTGATTCGGGCGGGTGACCGGAGCCGGGGCCGACGACCGGCCCGAGGCGCGCTCCAGCGCGCTGACGGTGGAGGGCGCGCCTGCGGCCGAGACGGCGACCGCTACGACCGTGACTGCGGCCGTCACTCCGAGGAAAGAAGCGAGCGCGATCATCCGGGGCCGACTCAAGGTCCGGTGGCGGATCGGCTGCTCGACGAGCCGGTACGACGCAACCGCGAGTGCGAACGTGACCGCGAGCCGGAGGACCAGGAGCTGGGCGTCGTCCAGGCCCGTCCGCGCCGGTGTCAGGTACACGTACACGGGCCAGTGCCACAGGTACACGCCGTACGAGATCCGTCCGATGGCACGGAGCGGCGCAAGGGAGAGCAACGGCCCGAGGATCGGAGAGTATGGCCGCGTGGCGGCCGCGATGAGGGCGGCGACTGCCAGCCCCTCGACGAGGAAGCCGCCGGTATACAGCCATGTCGAAGTGTCGGCGACGTGCGTCCAGAGCCAGCCGAGGTACGCGAGGGCGAGGATGCCGGCGCATTCAAGGCCGACGAGGCTCGCGGTCGCAGTCGCCTGTCGGGATCGTCGCCGACGGGGGCGCGTGACGAGGAACGCGAGCACGGCGCCGAGCAGGAGCGCCTGCGCGCGCGTGTCGGTGCCGTAGTACACCCGTGACGGGTCCGCCGATTGGAAGAATGCCGCCATGAGCGCGGCCGACCCGATTGCGAGCGCGGCCGTCAACCCGATCACAGCCCAGCGTCGGTCTCGGGTCAGTCGAATCATGAGCACCAGCGCCAATGGCCACACGAGATACCACTGCTCCTCGATGCCGAGCGACCATGTGTGCCGCAGCGGCGAGGGCGTCGCGAGCTTCGCGAAGTAGGACGACTCGAACAGCTGGCGCCAGTTGGCGACGTACAGCAAGGAGCCGAACGTGTCGCCGCGGATCCGGTCCAGCTCGTCCGGACGCGCGACGAAGACCGCGTACGCGCCGACCGCGATGACGACAAGGACGAGCGCCGGAAGAAGCCGTCGCGCCCGCCGTAACCAGAACGCCCCGAAGTCGATACGGCCTCGTGTGCGCCATTCGTCGACGAGGAGCGACGTGATGAGGAATCCGCTGAGCACGAAAAACGCGTCGACGCCGAGGAACCCTCCCGGCGCCCAGCTCACGCCGGCGTGGTACAGGAGGACTCCGAGCACGGCCAGCGCCCGGAGCCCGTCGAGCGCGGGCTGGTACGTGAACGACGGCGTCCGGTCGCGGACGTGGGTGCGCGCGCCGGGCCGTTCCGTCTCGGTCTCGGCGAGCGAGACCGCCGTCTGCACCCACGACTGATAGCGCCAAGAGCCGTGAAAGGCGTGAAAGCGACATGAAGAACAAGTGAGAATCGCCCGGCGCGTCCCGTGACGACCGATCGCACCGGTCGCCTACGGTGCCGGCCATGCGAGCAGTCCTCTGTCGCGAGTACGGGCCGCCGGAGTCGTTGACGCTCGAGGACGTCGACGATCCGACCGCAGGTGACGGTCGGGTCGTCGTCGAGGTCAGGGCCTGCGCCGTGAACTTCCCCGACGTCCTCATCATCCAGAACCTGTACCAGTTCAAGCCGCCCGTCCCCTTCTCGCCGGGCGCCGAGATCGCCGGCGTCGTGAGCTCGGTCGGCCCCGGCGTCGACGGCGTCTCGGTCGGCGATCGGGTCTTCGCGTCAACCGGCTGGGGTGGTCTCGCCGAGAAGATCGCGGTGGACGCTGATTCGCTGATCCCGATTCCCGACGGCATCGACTTCGCGCCCGCGTCGTCGTTCCTCTACGCGTATGGCACCTCTCACTACGCGCTGAAAGATCGTGGGCGCCTCGAGCCCGGCGAGACGCTTGTCGTGCTCGGCGCCGCCGGCGGTGTCGGACTGGCCGCGGTCGAGCTCGGTGCCGTGATGGGCGCGACCGTGATTGCGGCGGCGTCGAGCGACGACAAGCTCGAGCTCTGCCGCGAGTACGGCGCCACGATGACGATCAACTACGCGAGCGAGGACCTCAAGTCACGGATCCGCGACCTCACCGGCGGCGCCGGCGCCGACATCGTGTACGACCCGGTCGGTGGTCCGTACAGCGAGCCTGCTCTGCGCGCCACCGCCTGGGAGGGGCGCTTCCTCGTCGTCGGTTTCGCCGCGGGCGAGATCCCGGCGATTCCGTTGAACCTGACGTTGCTCAAGGGCTGCGACATCGTCGGCGTCTTCTGGGGCGCGTTCGTCGGCCGGGAGCCCGACCGTCATCGCCGGAACGTCGAGGAACTGATCGGCTGGTGGCGCGAGGGCAAGCTGCGCCCGCACGTGTCCTCGACCTATCCGCTCGAGCGCGCCCCCGAGGCGATCCGGGAGCTCGCCGACCGCAAGGCGAAGGGCAAGGTCGTCGTCACGGTCGGCGACGGCTGAGCCCCCGGCGAGGAGCTCATCGCCGCGTCAGGTCCAACGAGTCTCGACCGAAGACGAGCTCACGATCGCGCGTCGGCTTCATATGGCTCGATTACGTGCTTGGGAAACGATTGTGTGGCATTTTCGGCGGATACGGGCCGCTCACATGCACGCTGACCCCTTGTTCGTAGTCCCAGATCCGCACTTCGAAGTCGTAGCCGGGCGAAAACCCGACATGGACGGGCTTGTCAGCTTCGATCGCTGAGCTGATCGCCGCTCGCATTCCCTCACGCACGGCGGGCGGTATCGCTTCCAGGTACGCAATGTCGTCCGAGTCCAGGTCGAGGACACTTCCGGCGACTTCGACCAAATTTCCGGGCACTTTGAGTTGCTCGATCATGTGGGGCGCTTCACGCCTCAGAGCGCCGATCGCGTCGGGCGTGAGCGCGCCCTGGAGCTTGTACATCATGAGTGCACTTGGCATGGGATTACCTTTCTCGGTCTTCGGTTCTATGGGAGTCTCATTCATGACGCGTGTCCCAACAAGCGTTTCTCCGAGTGCCAAATGAGCACATCCGACACGACCATCCTGTTCACCGACACGGAGGCTTCTACTGAGTTCCTGAGCGTGCGCGGCGACGAGATGGCCGTAGCGCTCGGGCATGTCCATGAAGAGATCGTTCGAGAGGTCGTCACGAAGCACGGCGGCCGAGTGATCGCGTCGACCGGCGATGGATACTTGTCCGTCTTCTCCTCGTGCGTCACTGGTGTCCGCGCCGCCTTGGATATTCGCGGGCGATTGCGCGAATACAACGCCTCCCACCCGGACGCAACGCTTCCTGTACGGATGGGACTCAACGCCGGTCCGGTCATCGAAGAGGGCGGCGACGTCCACGGTTTGGCCGTGCACGCGGCGGCCCGCGTTACCGCGAAGGCTCGAACTGGACAGGTGCTCGTTTCCGAAGCTGTGCGCGCGGAGGCTTCGAGTTGTGCGGACTGGACCTTCGTGTATCGCGGGTTGTTCTGGCTCAAGGGCCTGCAAGAGCAGTGGCGTCTGTACGAGGCGACGAGCGGGGAGGTTGCCGATCAGGCGCCGCCGCTCGAGAGTCGCAGCCCGTTCGTCGATCGCGACAACGAACGGGCCGTACTCCGTCAATGCGTCGACCGGGCGAACGAGGGCGAGGGCGGGCTGGTCGTGGTCACCGGAAGCGCCGGCGTCGGGAAGACACGCTTCGTCGAGGAGATCGGTGCCGAGGCACAGGCGCGAGGCCTGCGGTTTCTCGTCGGGCGGTGCCACGAGACCAGCCGCGGTGACCCCTACGTCCCCGTCGTGGAGGTTCTCGAAGCAGTCCAGCGGCGCCTGAGCCCGGAAGCGTTCCGCGACATCATCGGCGAGCACGCGGGCGAGATGGCCCGGCTCTTGCCGAACCTCCGCCGCCAGTACCCCGACATTCCCCCGCCCGCGGAGCTCCCGGGCGACGAAGAGCGCCGGTACCTCTTCGTCACGGCGCAAGAGGTGCTGGCCAGGGTGGGTGCGGCTCGCCCGGTCGTGATCCTGGTCGACGACCTCCAGTGGGCTGACGAACCGTCGCTCCTCCTCATCGAGTACCTCGCGACCAAACTTCGCGAGCTGCCCATCCTCATCGCGACCACCTACACCCGCGAGGAGGTCTCGGCCTCGAGCCCGCTTCACGAGATGCTGACGAAGCTCCACCGGCGTCATCTGGTCCAGTCGATCGTCGTCGATGAGCTCGGCGAAGCCGACGTGGCTCTCCTCCTGACCGCCGTCGGTGAGAGCCCACCGCCTCCCGCTCTCGTGCAGACCCTCTACGAGGCGACAAGGGGCAACCCTTTCTTCCTCGAAGAAGTGGTCCATCAACTCGTCGAGCAGGGTCGGCTCCTCGCCGGCGGCCGATGGCGCGAGCTGGGCGATATAGATCTCGAAGTTCCCGAGAGTCTGCGCTTGGCGATCGAGAGCAGACTCGAACACCTGCAAGCGAACACTCGGCACGTGCTCGCTCTGGCGTCGCTGGTCGGTCGCGACTTCGGTTTCGAGCTCCTCGATGTGCTGGCAGACCTTTCCGAAGACGAGCTGATTGACGCCGTCGACGAGGCGGAGAGGGCTCGACTCATCACATCCGTCGCCGAGGGCGACGAAGTGCGCTTCGCATTCGCGCACGAGCTGATCCGGCACACGTTGCTCAACGAGCTCTCGCTCACTCGGCGCCAACGACTCCACGGTCGCGTCGCCGATGCGCTCGAACAAGTGCATGCCGGTTCCCTGGGAGAACATGCGTCTGCGGTCGCCTACCACCTCGAACGGGCTGGGCGGTGGGCGGACTCCGATCGCACGATCCGCTTTCTCGTCATGGCCGGCGACAGGGCGCTCGAGGCCGCTGCTTACTCGGAAGCACTTCGGCACTTCGCCCGCGCACTGTCGTTGCTCCCGGAGGACGACCTCACCGCACGTGCGAGCGTCCTCGAACAAATGGGGACGGCGGAAAGGAGCCTCGGGCACTTGGACGACGCGCTGGCACTCTGGCGCGAGGCGCTGGACGCCTTCGAAGAGCTGAACGACGCGTCATCCGTCGCTCGACTCTGCCTCGACGCCGCCGTGCAAGTGGCGTGGTGGCGCGGCGGTAGCCAGGCGGCGGCACTCGTCGACCAAGGTCTGGCTGCGCTCGGCGACAGCCCGGGCGTGCATCACGCCGGTCTGCTCGCTCTCTCCGGGCGGATCGCCAGCCACGCGGGCTCCTACGAACGAGGCGAGGAATTGTTGGAGCAGGCGCTGAAGGTCGCCCGTGAGCACGACGACGACCGTGTGCTCGGTCTCGCTCTCTACTCCCGCGCCGCCCACAAGTTTGCGTACTACCAGCACCAAGAGACGATCGATGCCGGTCTCGAGAGCGTCGAGCACCTGCGACGGGCCGGAGATCTTTGGAACCTTGCCAACGTGCTGGGGTACATCGGAGCATCGCTGGGATGGCTCGGTCGATTCGAAGAAGCGGCCGAGATCGGCAAGGAAGGCGAAGCGCTCGCGCGCCGGCTCGGGAACTGGTCGGCCTACGTATTCGCCGAGCAGAGCCAGAGCTTTCGTGACGTGGGCAGCCACCCGGCACCTGCGGTCCTCGAGCGACGCGGTCATCACGCTCTCGAGCTCGGAAAGAGCATGGGCTTTCCATGGTTGTCGTCGATCGGCCAGGCCCGAATCGGCTTGGCCGCATTCTGGAGAGGTCGATGGGACGACGCCCTCTGGCGATTCGAGGAAGCAGCTCGCCTCGAAGTCCGGGGAGCATCCGGCGGCCATGTCGCTCGGTTGTTCCTCGTCCATGCCCACCTCGGGGACCGCGCGAGGGCGATCGAACTGATCGACCAGGCTCGGCCCGACTTCCCGAGCCTCGGCCGTTCGAACTCGGAGAAGTCCTGGGGGGTCGCGGCTGCTGCCGTCGAGGCGTTCACCATCCTCGGCGAAGCCGAGGAAGCGGCCGCGCTGTACCGCGTGATGGTGGAGCTCGCGGCAACCGGAAGCCTGATGAGGAGCTGGGACTACCGCCTTCTCGCGACTCTCGAAGGAATGTCGGCTGCGTGTGCACGTGAGTGGGACCGCGCCGAGGCGCATTTCGATGAAGCTCTCCGGCTTTCGCTGGAGCTCCCGATGCGATTGGAAGCGCTCGACGCGCGGCGGTTCTACGCGCAAATGCTCGTCGCTCGTGGTCGGTCGCGCGATCTGGACAGGGCACGAGAACACCTCGCGCGAGCCGCCGCCGGGTATGTCGCGTTCGAGATGCCCCGACACGAGGCGATGGCCAACGCCATCCTGGCCGATTCATAGCCAGCGCGCGTCGGGCAGTTCCTTCGCGGCCTAGCGGCCGAGTCGCTTGTTGTAATCGGCCAGCGCCGCGTCGGCGTCGTGTTGCGCTTTGCGGAGCGCGTTTCTCGGGGACAGATCGCCGACGAGCATTCGGGTGAGCCCATCAACGACTGCGTCCCCGACGCTGGTGGGGTCCCCGATCACGGGTCCTGCTGCGACCAGGTCGCTCGGGCCCGAGAGGAGCTGGTCGTACGGGACTCGTGTTTCTGGGTTCTCCTGCCACATCCGTTGGAGCGCCGGGTCCTGGGTGGCCGAGAGCCGAATGGGAAGGTACCCGCCTCGGGTGCCCACCGCGTAGGCAGCCTGCTGTTCTGGTGCCGAGAGGAACTTGATGAGCTCCCAGGCCGCTGCTCGTTTCAGTGGCGAAGACGCACGCGGAATCCAGAGTGATCCGCCGCCTACAGGCACGCCGCCGCCGACGTTGAGCGCCGGGAGGGGCGCTATTCCTGGATCCACGTCGGGGTACTGCCCGCTCGCGAGCACGTTGAAGACCGGTCCGACGACGTACGACCAGTCGATGGTCATCGCCGCATCATGTGTGCCGATTGCAAGGAGATTGTCGGTAGTGCCTTCGCTGCCCGCGTCGATCGCCAGCCCGGAGCGCACGATGTCTCCCCACCATGTCCAGATCTGTCGCCCCGTTTTGTTGTCGAGCAGCATCTTGGTGGCTCTCCCACGACGCCCGTTCTGATGGTTGACGTAGAACTGGCCCGACTTCGTGTACAAGACGGTATTGAGTGCACTGGAACGCAGCAGCGAGATGCCGTGACGTGCCGCGCCGGTCTCGACGAGGCGGCGCGAGTACTGGGTGACCTCGTCGAGCGTCGCCGGAGGATGAGCGGGATCGAGTCCCGCGACGCGAAATGCATTCTTGTCGTAGATCAACAATGGGGTCGGTACCGTCCAAGGCATCGACCACTGCTGTCCGTTGATCGTGTGCGTGGGAATGGCGCGCGGCACGAAGTCTGACCGGGGATAGTTGTCCGCCTTGACGCACGCCTCGACGGGCACGACGCTTCCACTGTCAATCAGCGACTGGTCGGCGCCCGATCCCATAGCGACGACGTCGGGCAGGTCTCCTGTCACCAGGCCTGCCCGGTACTTCGCGAGCATGTCCCGATAGGTGACCTGGTTCACGAGCTTCACTCGGACGCGATCCTGACTGGCCTCGAAACGCGCCAAGAGCGCCTTCAGCACGTCCTCGTTCGTGCTGGTTTCGCCGTGCCAGAACGTGATCTGGACGGGCTTTGTCGCGTGGTCCAGCCTCGTGACCGGACACTTCGTCCCGCCTTGCGGCCCCGTAGCTGCTGCGCTCATGCCGAGGGTCGCGCTCACGAGAGCGACCACCAGCACCGCCGCTGAACGTACGGGTCGCCGCGTCACCTGGGGAATGTCTCGCCCGCGAGTACCTCGTCAGTGGTCGACTCGCCACCGAACTTCATGCCGACTAAGCCTCGCGCTAAAACCGGCGGACCGCGATGAATCCGCACCGGATGTGAGGTCCACACCGCGTGCCGAAAACGGGAAGCTGCCCATGACCACGAGCGGACTGTCGCAGGCGGGACTCGCTCATCTGTACGACGTCATGTCCGCGCACGTCGAGGCCGGCGAGATACCGGGCCTCGTCGCGCTCGTGGCCCGAGGCGACGACCTCCACATCGACACCATCGGCTCCGCGTCGTTCGCCGACCGCAGGCCCCTCGATCGTTCGGCCATCTTCCGCATCGCGTCGCTCACCAAGCCGATCACCGCGGTAGCGACGATGTCACTGGTCGAGGACGGGATCTTGAGCCTGCACCAGCCCGTCGACGATCTGCTGCCCGAGCTCGCCGATCGCCGGGTGCTCCGCGCCATCGAGGCCGGGCTCGACGACACAGTGGCCGCCGACCGACCGATCACGGTCGAGGACCTGCTCAGCTACCGGCTCGGGTTCGGATCGGTCATGGCTCCGCCTGACAGCTATCCCATCCAGCGTGCCGAGGCCGAGCTGGGCCTCCAGAGCATCGGGGGCCCGCCGTGGCCGCCCGTGAAGCACGACGTCGACAGCTGGATGGCGGCCCTCGGCTCCATGCCGCTGATGTACCAACCGGGCGAGCAGTGGCTCTACGGCACGTCGGGCCAGGTGCTCGGCGTGCTGGTGGCTCGAGCGATGGGCAAAGACCTCGACACGGTGATGCGTGAACGCATCTTCGGGCCACTCGGCATGCGGGACACCGGCTTCACCGTGCCACCCGCTCGATCGCACCGCCTGACGACGTTCTACGCGCCCGACCCGGAGACGGGTGAGCTCTCCGTGCTCGACGACCCCACGGACAGTTGGTGGAGCACCCCGCCGTCGTTCCCGGACGCCGCCGGAGGGCTCGTCTCGACCGTCGACGACTACTGGTCGTTCGTATCCATGGTGCTCGCAGGAGGAACCCTGCTCGGCGAGCGCGTGCTCTCCCCCGAATCGGTCGCGCTCATGACTACGGACCGGCTGTCGAGAGCGCAGCGCGAAGCGTCGCGTCTCTTTCTCGGCCAGGTCGGGAGTTGGGGACTCGGGATGGCGGTCCCGGCGGCGGGCAGTACGGCGCCGCTCCCCTCCGGCTTCGGCTGGGACGGCGGTTCCGGCACGACCTGGCGCTCCAACCCCAGCAGCGGCGTGACGGGGATGGTGTTCACCCAGCGTCAGGCCAGCTCGCCGGCGCCTCCGCCGGTGATCGAGGACTTCTGGACCGCGGTCAACGCCGCCACCGTCGGCTGACGCGATCAACCGCCATCGACTCGCGCAGTCGGGTGAGAGCCAGCGCGCGATGTTGCGGACGTTGCGAAATGATGAAACGTAGACGGAATCGTCGTCTGCAACGGGATTCTTGCCATGACCACCCGACTCCCGCAGCGCTAGCTGCCGGCGACGGGTTCGAGCGGTCGCGACTCCTCGCTCACGACGTCCGGCTCACCCTCCACCTGGACCCGCGGGAGCCACTCGAGCGCCTTCGGGAACCACCAGTTGCTGTCGCCGAGCAGCTCCATCGTCGCCGGGACGAGCACGAGTCGCACCACGGTCGCGTCGATGAACACCGCAAAGGCCAGCCCGAAGCCGATGAGCTTCAGGACCCGCAGGTCGGAGAGGACGAAGCTGCCGAACACGGCGATCATGACGGCGGCGGCGGCGGTGATGAGACGTGCTGTCTTCGCGAGGCCGTGCGCAACTGCGTCGGCGTTGTCGTGGGTGCGGTCGTACTCCTCCTTGATGCGGCTGAGCAGGAACACCTCGTAGTCCATCGACAAGCCGAACACGATCGCGAACAGCATCATCGGGACCCACGCTTCGATGGGGCCTTCCTTGCCGATACCGACGACGTCCTTGAGCCAGCCCCACTGGAAGATCGCCACGATCACGCCGTAAGCCGCACCGATCGAGAGCAGGTTCATGATGACGGCCTTCAGCGGCACGAGCAGTGAGCGGAACACGAGCATCAAGAGCACGAAACTCAGAAGCAAGATCGCCAGGAACATGTAAGGCAGGCGTTGCCCGACCGTGTCGGCGAGGTCGACGCCGACGGCGGTCTGGCCGCCGACGTGCACATCCAATGTTGATCCGCGCGTCGTGGTTGGAATCGTCGCGTCGCGCAGGCGGTGGACGAGCTGGGTGGTGCTCTGGTCCTGCGGGGACCCCTTGGAGGTCACCTGCAGGAGCACTCCCCTGCCGTTCGGGCTCGAGATGGGTGGGCTGACCTGGGCGACACCGGGATCGCGCGCGATCGTGGCGCCGAGTCGCGCCGCCGCGTCGAGGTCGGCCGGCGACCGCACTTCGCTGGTGACCAGCAGCGGGCCGTTGAAGCCCGGCCCGAAGCCTTGGCTGAGCAAGTCGTACGCGCGCCGCGTCGTCAACGACGTCGGGTCGTTCCCGGCGTCGGCTACGCCCAGGCGCAGCCCGAAGAACGGCACCGCGAGCACGAGGAGGATCACGAGCCCACCGATCGCCGCCGGCCACGGCCGCGCCTGCAGCGTGCGGCTCCAGCGCGTCCAGAAGCTGTTCTCGACCGAACGGCCGCGGCGAGCGCTCGGAAGGGCGAACCGGTCGATCGTGTGCCCCGCAAAGCCGAGCACCGCGGGAAGCAGGGTCACCGCAGCAGCCATCACGAACAGCACGGCCAACGACGCGCCAACGGCCAGCCCTCGGATGAACGACACGCCGATGAGGAACAGTCCGAGCAGGGAGATCACGACCGTGCCGCCGGCGAACAAGACGGCCCGACCGCTCGTGTCGATCGCGTGCACGACGGCGTTCTCGGGGTCGCGACCCTCGTGCAAGCCCTCGCGGTAGCGAGTGCTGATGAACAGCGCGTAGTCGATGCCGACGCCGATCCCGATCAGCGCCGTGACCTGCGGCGCGAACGACGGGACGTCCAAGACCCTCGCGAGCAGGTTGACGAACGCGAGCCCGATCCCGATGCCGAACAACGCGGTCATGATGGGCATGCCCATCGCGAGCAGCGAACCGAACGCGATCAGCAGGATCACGACCGCGGCGAGGATTCCGATCGCCTCACTCGCCGGCTGGGTCTGCTCCGTGAACATGGAGCCGCCGAGCTCTACCTGCACACGGGGTGAGTTCGCGTCCTTGGCGATGGTGCGCATGTTCGAGGCGAGGTCGAGCGGGACGTCGTTCGCCTGCACGTCGAAGAGGATCTCCGCGTAGGCGATCTTGCCCCCCTGCGCGATGAAGCGGTTGCCGGCCGGCTCGTAGGGCGACGTCACGCTGACGACGTGCGGCTCCTTGCGCAGCTTCTCGAAGACCGGTTCGATCTCGTTTCGCACATCCGCCGAGTTGACGTCGCCGGGCCCCTTCACTCTGAAGACGAGGTCGCCGGTGTCGCCCTTCCGCGCGAACTCACGTTTGAGGACGCTGAAGGCGCGGTCGGATTCGGTACCCGGCAGCGAGAAGGTCTTGAGGAGACCGCCCCCGACCGTCTGCCCGAGCACGCTGATGACGACGAGCGCGATCACCCAGCCGACGACTACGCGTCGGCGGCGGCGGTAGCACCACGCGGCCAGGCGGCGGAGCACGGCCCGAGCCTACGCGCGCCGCACCGGGCCGCTGACCGGCCCCACCTCTCGAACGTGAGATCCCTGCGGCTCTCGGTGGTCGGGCTGTTGTTCTTCCCCGACAACTCGGCGCTCCTCGCTACGGCTCCTGCGCGTCCTGCTCGGGCTGTACGGCCAGTTGCAGCACGTAGACGACGATGCTGGCAATCGGGAAGACGATGTTGGTGGTTCGGACGGGGGACGTGCGGGCCCAGTTGCCGGCACGGATCGCTCCGGGAAGCAGCCGGCTGGTGGTCCACAAGCCGAAGACCGCCATCGCCGCACTCAAGCGAAGAGCAGTCCGATGAAGGCCGCCGAAGCACCTGCACAGGCGAGAAAGAAGTTCGAGTAACGGTCGAGCATGTTCCCCAGTATGGTCGCGGCCCGATCACATGAACTTGGGACGCGTGAGCAGCGCGGCACTGATGGCCTCGGGACTCGCCGGCGTCGTCATGCCCGGAAGGGTCGCCGCCACACTCGAGCTCCCTGCCGGAACCAAACGCGGCATCGCAGAGACGCGAGCCGGGCTCGGTGGTACCTATGCCGCGCTCGGTGGATGGGCACTCGTCAGTCGCGATCCCACCGCGCAGGCCGCGGTCGGCGTCACGTGGCTCGGGGCGGCGGCTGCACGGCTGGGCGCGCTCGTGCTCGACCGGCCCAGGACCGACGCCGCGTATTGGGCGTATCTCGCCGCCGAGATCGGCCTCGGCGCGGTCGCGCTGGTCGGCGCACGGCGAGCTCGCAGTCGACTGTGAACGCCGTTGAGCGTCTCGAAGCGATCGAGGAGATCAAGCAA
>DASZGY010000046.1:0-7249 GCA_035938395.1 Acidimicrobiia bacterium | reverse complement strand
CGGTTCACGAGCCCGGCCGCCCGCTGCCCGGCCGACCGCACAACTCGGGTCAACCGGTCGCGCCGTGCCTGTCGCTCCTGGTACCGGGTGAGGGCACGCAGGTCGTCGCGGGTGGGCAGCAGCCGGTACGGGACGTCGGTGTCGTCGTGGCCGTGGTCGACGAGCCACTCGAGATAGCTGCGCGGGTCGGCTTCGAGGTCCGGGAAGTGCGACTGGAGGTCGCGCCGGTCGCACCACAGTCGGTGCAGGTAACGCGAGACGACCGGCGCCTTCGCCGGGAACACCCGCTCGTTGAGCCAGGTGTAGAGACCCTCCACGTCGCCCTCGGGATCCGGCGCCGCCGCGCCGTCCTCGGCGAGAAGCCCTCGCATCGTCGGATCGACCGGCGTGCCGTCGGGCAACCAGTCGAGGGTGCCGGGAGGCAGGTCGGCGCGCCGGCGCCGTCGCTCGCGCCAGCCGTCCATGAAGAACCTCCGCCACGAGCCTTGGATGGCGCTCCGGGCGCGAGCGCCGTCCAGCATCCGCACCAGCGCGGCCCCGCGTGACGCGAGCGAGAAGTCGGCGCGGATGCGCGCCTCGGCGCGCCGGCCCCGCTCGCGAGCTTCCTCCGGCCGGTCGACGACCCGGCGCATCAGCTCGGCGGCGTGTTCGACGCTCGGCTGGGCCCACCGGCTGTCGGGCGGGTACGGCTCGGAGCCCGGTCCGACGGGCACGAGGTCGTAGTCGACGAGGTAGGCGGTGGAATCGTCCATGAACTCGAGGTTCCCCGAGTAGCCGGTCGCGACGACGGGCTTCCCGAGGCCCATCGCCTTCGCCATGTCCATTCCGAAGCCCTCGGAGCGATGGAGCGAGACGTACGCGTCGGAGTGGCCGAGGAGCGCGTTGTGGTGCTCGGACGAGAGATACTCGTCGCGCACGATCACGTCGGGGCGACCGGCGGCTGCGAGCCGAACCCGCTCGAGCTCACTCACCCGCTTGTCGCCGTTGATCGACTTGAGCACCAGCACCGGGCCGTCATCGGGGCCGAACGCGCGGGTGAACGCGTCGATCAACCCGAGCGGGTTCTTCCGCTCGGCGGTGCTGAAGAAGTCGTAGACGAACAGGAACACGAACCGGTTGTCGGGAAGCCCGAGCTCGGCCCGCGTGACATCGTCGGGGGCGGAGGGCACCACGACCGGGAGCGGGAACTTGCGCACCGGCCGCGGCGAGACGGGCGCGATCGCCTCGAGCACAAAGTCGCTCGCGACCCACAGCTCGTCGAGGACCGCGAACGCTTCGGTCATCGCCGGCGGGAAGTCCTCGACCTCCCAGAACCACACGCCGATCGTCCGCCGACCGGCGAAGAAGTCCGGGCCGAGCTCCTGGGCGAGGTGGACGGTGTGATCGGCGTTGACGCAGAGCAAGTTCATGTCGTACGCGGCTTCACTCGGGCTCGCCGAGTCGAATGCGAGATTCTGTTGGCTCATGGTCGTCCGATCCGCAACGACCGCCGTCGGCACGCGGGCGGTTTCGAGCATCGAGGCCATCAGCCGGGCGACTTCACCGACGCCCAGGACCGCGGTCACGTACCCGACGAGATTGACGCCTCGTGGCCGCGGGCCCGATGGCCGCGCCTGCCACCGACATTTCATGAGCTCGAGCACGTCTTCTTCGGACGGGACCACCCACGGCGGAACGTCGGGGTCGTTGCTGATCCAGCCGAGGTACTCCTCGGCTCCCTCCCCCGCCAGGGACGGGAACACCTCTCGGATCGAATCGTCCTCCTGCCAGACCCGCGTGAGGTAGCGCGAGACGAGAGGTTCGGGCGGCGGAGCCACCGGCTCGGCCAACCACGCCACGAACGCTTCCGCGCCGCCGAGCCCGAACGGCGACGGCGGTTCGGGCTTGCCGCGCTCCCTCGCTTCGCGCAGCGCGTAGACGTACATCCGCCGCATGCGAGCGTCGATCTCCCTGCCGTCCGGCAGAGGCGGGTATCCGGAAGCCGGCGGGGCGGTGTCGTACCCGGCGGCGCGCAGTCGGGAGCCGCGCTCGTCGCAGAGCCGCGCCAGGCCCGGTCGATCGCCCAGACGCACTCGCGGCCGCTCGAGCTTGGCCGAGAGCAGGTGCGGCGCGTCCGGGGAGTACGCGTCGAAGTGGAACCAGCGCAGCGGCCTCCCTGCGACGTCGTAGCCGTCGTTCGTGGCTTGGATCTCGCGCGTATGCAGGTTCCACATCGAGGCGCCGCAGCCCGGATCGCGGAGCGCGTGGAACGGGAACAGCGCTGGGACCGGCTCGGTCCACGGGCCCCACTGCCCCGAGTCAGGCGGCTCGAGCTTGGCGCGCTCCTCCCGATCGCACCACCAGTCCAGGAACGGCGACGCCCCCGGCCCGACGGCGACGAACTCGGAGGCAAACGGTCCCGCTTCTCGGAGCTGCAACGGCGTCGGCTCGAGGTCGTCGTTGGGGAACGGCGCATCGAGCCGCGGGGTGAGCACGACGCCGTGCTCGACCGCGAGCTCGACGACCTGGTCCAGCGGTGCGAAGACCTCTGTCTCGGGCCCGAACGCCACGACCGCCGTCGCGCCGTGCTCGGCGAGCACGCGCACGAGGTACGGAGTGAGTGCGCCGGCGAGCTCGGTCGACGTGCACATCATCACCAGGCGGGCGAGGACTTCGTGCGGCACGCCGATCTCGGTCGGCGAGACGAACCCAGGCCCGTCACCCCCGTCACGGGCGTCGACGAGCAGCGCGGTGAACTCGGCTTCGGAATGGTTGCGGCGTAGCGACTCGCCGAGCACCCGGACCGATGGGAGCTGCGCAAGGGTCGCCACCGTGCAAACGTGCAACGAACTGCGGGTGCTCATCGAGACAATTGGCAGCCTAGAACCTCCCTGTCCCGCGCGGCTCGGTTAAGCTCCTGTCCGCTTCCTCCGGGGTAGGAGACCGCATGCGCAAAGTATCGTTGCTCGTCTGCGGTGTGGCGGTCGCTCTTCTCGCCGGCGCCTGCTTCGGAGGCCCGCCTCCGCCACCCTCACCGCATCGCGACGTCGTCGTCTTCGGCGACTCGAACGCGTGGGGCATCGGATGTTCCCTCGGCGACCCGGGCGACATCACGCAGGACCCGCCCTTCCCGTGCACACCGCAGTCCTTCAGCGTGAAGAACGAGACTGCCGGCGCGTGCACAATCGCCGGTGGCATGGCGCTCCTCTATAACCGCGCGGCAGTCAACCCCTCTTGTTACGACTGGGCGAGCACATGGCCGGGGGTCCTCGACGAGCGCACGCCGAACCTCGTGATCCTCAACACGGGCGGCTGGGAGATCGTCGACCGGTGGCTCAACTTCCCGTCCGGGCCCGGGTGCAGCACCGGTGACGCGTTCAACTGCCCCGCACCGGACTACCAGTGGGGCGGGGCCAACTTCACGACCGCGGCGAATCACTACACGAGCCAACTCGTCGGAGCCATCAACCTCTTCAGATCTCGGGGCGCCAAGGTGCTCGTGGTGAACTCGCCGTACTACGGACCCATCGAGCCCCAGGTTCCCGGCGTCGCCGACGTCTGGTACGAGGCGTATCCCTCGGCGCAGCCCTCCAACTGGAGCCCGGCAAACGCCAACATCACCTACCGGTCCGGCAAGTTGAAGACCGATCAGTTCAACGCGACGCTCAAGAATGCCCTCGACCAGAACTATGCAAATGATTCGGGCGTACGGCTCTTCAACCTGTGGGAGCGCGTCTCACCGATCGACCCCGGCACAGGAGCGCCCGCGTACAACGACCTCAGTTGCCAGCCGCCCAACGAGAAGCAGTGGCCACAGACTTTCTGTCCCGGCGACGCCGTGCAGGCACGTTCCTCGTTCGATCACGTCCACTTCGACTACGACGGGTACCGCTTCGTCATCATGCCGTACCTACTTCCCGTGATTCAGTCGATGCTCTCGTAGCATGCGGGTGCGTGCGCGACTCCCGGCTGTTCGTCGACATCCAGACCATCCAGAGCCTCCGAGCCGCGGACCGGGGTATCCCACGGTTTGCCACCGAGCTCTGCCGAGCACTCATCGCCGACGGCGCTCCGGTCGCCGCCTTCGCCCTCAATCCCCTGGTGCCTTGGCCGGAGCGGATTCACCCGGAGCTTGCGAGGGCACGACAACTGACGTGGAACACGGCGACGGCCTTTCGTCGCGCGCTCGCCGCGGGACCACTTTGTTACATCGTCGTATCGCCGTTCGAGCTGAGTCGGCCTGTGCAGGCGGTGCTCGGCGCGCACATCGTCGGCGTGCCCAGAGTGGCAATCGTGCACGACCTCATCCCGCACATCTTTCCCGGCTTGTTCGACCTTGACGACACCGCGTTGGGACGCGTGTACGAGCGCCGGCTCGACACGATCCGTTCGTTCGACCTCGTGCTCACGCCGTCCGAGAGCACGCGCCGTGACGTCATCGAGCATCTGGGCATCGCATCCGACCGCGTCAGCGTCATCGGCGAGGCCGCATCCCCATTCTTCGTTCCGGCGGGATCCGGCGACGACCCGACCCGCCTCGTGCGGCAGTGGCTGCCGGCCATCACCCGCCCGTTCGTGCTCTGCGTGTCCGGCTGGGAGGGGCACAAGAACACGGAGTCGCTGATCGAGGCGTGGGCACGCCTCGGCCCACCGGTGCGCGACGAGTACCAGCTCGTCGTCGTCTGTTCGCTGCCTGAGGAAGCCCGTCGGGCATGGACCAACCTGGCCGAGCACCAGGGCATCAGGCCCGATGAGATCGTGATGTCAGGGTTCGTGGAGGACGACTTGCTGCGCGCGCTCTACCAGTCGGCGGCGCTGTTCGTCCTTCCTTCGCGATACGAAGGCTTCGGGCTCCCGGTGCTCGAGGCAATCAACTGCGCGTGCGCCACGATCTCGTCGAACACGTCGTCGTTGCCGGAACTGGTCGGCTGGCCTGCCGGAACGTTCTCTCCGGACGACCCGAACGAAATCGCCCACCTCATCGAACGGGCGCTCACAGACGCGACGTACCGGGCCGAGTTGGACCTCCGCTGCAGTCAGGCGGCCGGCCGGCACTCGTGGCCTCGCGTAGTGGAGCGGGTACTGGCGGCGTGCGCGGGTATGCGTGACCATCCGTACCGGCGCCCGCGACGTCCCCGAATCGCGCTGGTGGGCCCTTTACCACCGACACCCACTTGGATCGCGGGCTACAACGCGCAGCTCGCCGACCGACTCGCGCGTCATTGCGATGTCGATTGTTTCACCGAGCCGTTCAACGCCGCTGGGCGCCGCGCGTCGCGCGCCTATCGAACCTTCCCCGTCGCCGCGTTGGGACCGACGCTCCCGCCCGCTTCCTACGATGCCGTGCTCTACACGGTCGGGACAGAACCGGACGAGACGTACCGCCTCGCACTGACGTACCCGGGTGTTGTGTGGCTCCACGATCTCACCCTCGCCGACAACGAGCTCATCGCCCAGGCACGCGGTGTGATCCTCGATTCGGAGGATGCCCGCGCGCTCCTCGAGCAGAAAATCGATCCGGACGACAGCACGACACCGACGTGGGTCATTCCGTCGGCCGCCTCCGATGCGGTCGCGAACAGGCCGACCCGCGACGACGAACGGCCGGTGGCCTTCGACGAGGTCGCACTGCGCGTCATTGAGATCGCCGGGCTCGATCTCGAGCCGGCCCGGCCGCTGGAGGCGCCGCCCCCGGTCAGCGCATCAGCTTCCCCACGGGGCGCGCCGGGAGTCTGAGGACGTCCATCAGCACGCGCCCGTCGGTCGACCAGTCGTCGGGAGCATCCGTCACCGGCGCGGCGCGGTGGAATGGCCCCGGATCGATCGCCATCACAGGCACGTCCGGCACGCGCACCACCAAGGTCGCTCCTCCGGCCAGCTCGGCACCGACGGCACGGTCATCGGGTGCCTCGACGAACCACACGACGCCCGAGTGCGCGCGGGCCAGCTCTCGCAGCTCCATGGTCGGACGCCTGTCGACCATGTACACGATGACGTCGTATCCCCACGCGTCCCGGACGTCCCCCAGCGCGTGCGCCGAATAGGAACGGACTCCGGGCGCTTTCGCAGCGTCTGCGGATGCGTGCGCGTGTGGCGACGCCACCGAGTCGAAGCGGTGCACGTCGCAAAGGGGACGTAGGAGCGTGGCGACGCGGTCGGTCGCGATACCGGACGGGACATCGGGGGCTGTCAGCGGCCCGACGAGCGCGACCCGGTACGGCGCGGCCTCGCGGCGTCGACGCGGCTTGGGCATCGATGCGCACGCGCGTGCCGCCCGCTCCCCCACGCGGTCCCACGTGTGACGTCTCGCGGCCGCGTCGCCGACGGCGCGCAGGTCCGCCCGAAACACTGGATCGAGCATCCCTCGCTCGATGGTCTCGGCCATAGCGTCGGTATCCTGGGGTGCAAACGTGGACGGTTCCCATTCGAGTACTTCGGGGGCAGAGGACGTGCTCGACGTGATCGCAGCACAACCGCACCGCGCCGCCTCGAGGACTGGGAGCCCGAAACCCTCTTCGTAGGAGGGCAGCACCAACAGTTGCGCCTGCTGGTACAGCGCGCGGACCGCGCGGTCGTCGACGTGACCGGTGACAACGACATCGTCGGGCGCGAGCCCCGATCCGATCGCGAGCTCGTTCCAGACCTGCTCCGCGCCCGGTGGGAGCGGGCACGTCAATACCAACTGGTACTCGCGACGCAGACCGCGTGGCAGTCGTGACCACGCGTTGATCAGACCCTCGACATTCTTGTGCGCCAACCACCCGGTGACGCTGAGGGCGAATGGACGCGAAATCCGACCCACGTGCTGGGCGAGCACATCCCGGGGCCGCTCACCCGGCAGAGCAGGGCGGAAGAAGTCGGACGACGCGGCGCCGATCACAGCGACGCGTTCCGGGGACACTCCGAGGCGCTCGATTGCGTCCCGCCGCACGTGCTCCGACAGCGTGAGAAGCAGATCGGCCTGCTTCACGAACTCGCGCCGCGCTCGGTAGAGGGGCATGAGCTCGGGCGGATACACGTCGACGATCTCGGGAATGAGGTCGTACAACACAGCAACGATCGGTATGCCGCTCTCGACGACATATGACGGCACGGCGGAATCGACCGGCGCGGTTCGCTCGAAGGGCGACGTCATGACATAGGCGGTCGCGCCGTCGGCGTCGAGCTCGCGGAGCCGGCGGCGCGTCGTCCACGACATGTCCCCGACATCTTTGAGCTCCCGCGGGAACTCCTCGATCCACGGCTTCTCGGGATTCAGGAGCAGGCCGCA
>DASZGY010000045.1:0-28133 GCA_035938395.1 Acidimicrobiia bacterium | reverse complement strand
CTCGCGATCCTCGCCGTGCTGGTCGCCGTCGACGGGGTGCACGGGACGGCCTGGGCCGGCCTCGTGGACGGCGTGGCGATCGCCGGGGTCGGTGTGCTCGCCCGCTCACGGCCCCGCAGCGGTGCGCCGGGCTCGGTGCGGGCGGCGGCGACCGTGGCGGCGGTGGTGACGATCGGGGCGACGTTCTGGGTAGGGGCGAACTCGCCCACGGTGACCTGGTTCGGTTCGCAGGTTTCGCACGGTCCGCGTCAGGGACGCGAGGTGGCGATCACCTTCGACGACGGTCCCGACGACCCGTACACGCTCGAGATCGCCCGGATCCTTGACGCACGCGGAGCAAAAGGCACGTTCTTCATGGTCGGGAAGGCGTTGGACCGCCGCCCCGACATCGCGCGCGCGTTGCGCGCCGACGGTCACCTGCTCGGTAACCACTCGTACCACCATGACGAGTGGCGCTGGCTCGATCCGCGTTACCCGGAGCTCGAGAGGACGCAGAGCGCCTTCCGGCACAACCTTGGCGTCTGCCCGACCTTCTATCGCGCCCCCCACGGCCAGCACACTCCGTTCCTCGCCCACGTGGTCGGCGACCACGGCATGACGATGGTCGGGTGGGAGGTGTCCTCCGGCGATTGGAACACCCGCGACGCCGGGCTCGTCGCCCGGCGCACGCTCGACAAGGTGAAACCGGGTTCGATCATCGTGCTCCACGACGGACTGGACGGCAGCGTGACCGCCGACCGGTCAGTGCTCGTACGGGCGGTCCCGATGATCCTCGACGGACTGGAGCGACGGGGCCTGAAACCCGTGCGCCTCGACGCGTTGCTCCACGAACGCGGCTACGGCGATCACTGCTGACGTTCGGAGCGCGTGAGGGCGGTCAGCGGCGGGCGCGGCGACGCCGGCGACGCGACGCCCGGTACGCGGCGACGGGGATCATCGCGAGGTCGATCGCCGCGTCGACGAGGCGCGTGCGCGACCGGAATGTCGGCACCGGGACCATGACGTCGTTCCGGACGCGATATCCGAGCCGGCACAGCACGACGGCCACCTCGACCGTCTCGCTGTACTTGTAGCCCTGGTAGTAGTCGAGCGCGTCGGCGAGCGCGGCGGCGCGGAAGATCCGGTAGCCGGACTCGACGTCCTTGAGCCTGTGGCCCGCCCACAGCGATGCCCACGAGCTCATCACCCAGTTCCCCACGCGCTTGTAGATCGGGTAGGTCGACAGGTCACGCTGGACGATCAGCGCGTCGAGCCCGTCGGCAACGGCGATGTCTCGCAGCTCGTCGAGCACGCTGAGCTCGTGCTGGCCGTCGGCGTCGATTGTGTAGATGAGGTCGTCGTCACCGATCTCTCCGGTGGCGAGCCGCTGGCGCAGGTCGGTGAAGGCGAGGTAGTAGGCCGCCGACATGCCCCGGTTGTCGTCGAAGGACAGCATCCAGGCGTTGTCCTGCTCCGGGATCCACTTCTCGACGACCTCACGAGTGTTGTCGGTGGAGCCGTCGTCCACGACGACGAGCTCGTCCACCAACGGGTAGAGCCGTTCGAGGACGCCCTTGACGGTCGGTTCCTCGTTGTAGGCGGGAACGACGGCAATGCGACGCGGCTGCGCCCGATTTGTCCCTGGTGCCGCCTGGTCGCGTCGCTGCTGGTTCACCATGACCTGCCCTGGAGAGTGCCCGGTTAGGAATGGACTTTACGTGACGGAGGGCGGTTACACAGGGTCTTCGGCCCCTAACAGCGACCGTTCCAGGGGCCCTTGCCCTTCCACTGGTAGAGCGTCCAGGCCATGTCGTCCTGGTCGTACTCGGAGGCGTTTCGTGGGTCGACGCCGACGAGCTCGCCCCGGCCGGCGTGGTTGGCGGTCGAGTCCCACGTGCCCTGCGTGAACTGATACGCGCCGTAGAACGGGCCGGCCGGGTTGTACGCCTGGTAGTTGCCGTGGCTCTCGATCCCGCGTGTGCACACGAGGAACGGGTCGTTGTGGTGGGGGTTCTCACCCGGCTGCGGCACGTAGTTGGATGATGGTGCGGGGGCACCACCCGCCGGGGCAGTGGTCCCCGCGGCGCGGCGTCGCTGGTCCTGGGCGGCGTTCAATTCGGCATTGAGCCGGTCCTGCTCGCCCTTGAGCTGCGTGACGACGTCGTTCTGCTGCTGTTGCGCAGCCTGGAGGTCGCGCTGCTGACTCTGGAGCCCCTCGCGCGCCTTCCGGAGTTGCGCGGCGGCATTGTCGTCGCGTGCATTCAGATAATCGAGCAGAACGGTGCGGCGCGCGGAGTCCATTGCCGGCGCGTCGCTTGTGAGCAGCGCCACCACAGGAGTTCCCGATCGCTTGTACGCCGCAAGGGCGTGAACTTGTGCGGTGTCGCGCAGCGCAGCCACGCGCGCCTCGAGGCCGACCATGCTCACCTGGATCCCGGCGATCTGGCCGTCGAGCTCCTGTGACTTGAACAGCGCGTCGATGTACGAGCTGGCGGCCTGGTCGGCGCGTGCTTGCGCCGCGGCCACACCCTGATCGCCGCTCGGCCCCTGCTGGGCGTGGGCGGGGGTCGCGGCGAAGACCGCCAGGGCAACCACCAGGAGACCAGCGAGCGCGCTGAACCTCGATGCACGGCGATCATCAGTCGTCGGTGTTCGACCCGTGCGCGTCACGACCCTCCGCCTCGTCGGCCGCGCGGCGATGCCCATGGGCATCGCTTCGAATTGCCGGCACGCTAGACCCCGCGCCTCGCTGCGTGCACGTCCGTCGAGGGCGAATACGCGTTCGCCCCTGCTCAGCCGGTCCTCTCGGGGTCGAGATCGACTCGGATCGTGAGGAGGTCGGTGCCGGCGGTTCGGACCATGAAGCCGTTCACCCGCCGGCCGATGCGGTGGAGGCGGGCCCCGGGGTCGTCGTCCGGGACCACGGTCGCGGTGCCGCTGCGCCAGTGGCGGCCGATCTTCACACGTACGCGCGGATCAGCTTCGAGGTTGCGGACGTAGCTGGCGCTGCGCCCGTGCTCGGCGACGATCCAGAGCGTGTCACCGTCCAGGCCGTTGCCGACGGGGTTCTGCCGCGGCCGGCCCGTTCGCCGGCCGGTGGTCTCCAGCAGCACGTGCGTGGGCGGCACGAGCCCGAGCCCGAACAGCACGCGGACGGGTGGGTTCAACACATATTTCTGGAAGGTGCGCACGGCGCGGGCCTTTCGTGAAGGCATCACCACATCGAACCGGCGCGATCGAATGCATGCAAGCCGCGCCTTGGTGCCACCTAGGGTTCGACCATGTCGGGCCGCAGTCCCGAGGGACACGAACCGGATACCGAAGAGGCCACCGAAGCGATCATCGAAGGCGACCTCGGTTTCCGGCGGGGAACGGCGCAAGCGGCGCTCCGGAACCGCGACTTCCGCATCTTCTGGGGCGGGACCTTTGCGTCGAACATCGGTACGTGGATGCAGAACGTGCTGCTCGGAGCGTTCGGGTACGAGCTCACCGGATCGGCCGTGTTCGTCGGCATCCTGTTCTTCGCGCAACTCGGCCCGTTGCTGTTCATGTCGACCGTCGGCGGCGTCCTGGCCGACGTCGTGGACCGTCGCAAGCTGCTGATCATCACGCAGATCGAGCAATTAGTGCTGTCGGTCGTGCTCGCAGTGCTGGCCGCCAGCGGCAACCCGTCCCGCGTCGCGCTCGTCGCGTGCGTCTTCGCGATCGGCGTCGGGAACTCGCTGAGCGCGCCGGCGATCGCGGCGATCCTTCCGACCCTCGTGCCGCGCGCCGACCTTCCCGGAGCGGTGTCGCTGCAATCGGTGCAGATGAACCTGTCGCGCGTCATCGGCCCGGCCATCGGGGCAGTGATCTACTCCCGGACCGGCGCCGCGCCGGTGTTCGCCATCAATGCCGGCACGTACCTCTTCGCGGTGGCCGGCGTGGTCCTGGCGCGCTACCACCCCCACGCGCCCGGTGAAGTGAAGGAGAGGGGACTGGCGCGCCTCCTGTCGGGCTTCCGCCTGGCGGCGCGCGACCCCCTCATCCGCCGCATCCTCACCACGCTGGTGCTGTTCTCGTTCTTCTCGTTGACGTTCGTGGGCCTGATGCCCGCCATCGCGGCCGACAACTTCGGCATCCGTCCCCGCAGCATCGAGTACGGGCTGTTGTACGCCGCGTTCGGGCTCGGCGCCGCGACCGGCGCGATCAGCGTCGGGACCCTGCTCGCCGGGCGGTCGAAGACGCCGATCCCGCGCCTCGGCCTCGTCGTGTTCGCCGCGTTGCTGGCGGGGTTCGCGCTCCTCCGCACGGACCCACCGGCGTACCCGCTCGGGTTCGTCCTCGGGTTCTTCTACTTCCTCGTGATCACGTCGCTGGCGACGGTGCTCCAGGAGAACGTGGACGACTCGAGCCGGGGTCGCATCATGGCTTTGTGGATCATGGGCTTCGGGGGGATCGTCCCGGTCGGGGTGCTGGTCGGCGGTTTCGTCGCCAACTACACGAGTGTCACTCTGGTGCTGTTGATCGGCGCAGCGGCGGCACTGCTCTTGGCGCCGTACGCGAACCTGGACAAATTCGTCGCGTCGGCGCGGCGGAGCTGAGGGGGAACGATGTTCGAATGGAGCGAAGAGCACGCCATGGTGCGTGACGCGGTGCGTCAGTTCGTCGACAACGAGATCCGCCCGCGCCGCGAAGAGCTCGAGTTCGGTGACGTCCCGCCGTATGACGTGCTCCGCAAGATGTTCCAGACGTTCGGGCTCGATGCTCTGGCCCGTGAGCAGTTCAAGAAGCGCATCGAGCGCGAGCGCACGGCCGCGGACGCGGCGAAGGGGAATGGCGCCGAGGCGAGCTCGGGCGAAGCTGACGACGAGGCCCGCCCGCGGGGTGGCGGCGGGGCCATGTTCACGATCCCGATCATCGAGCTGTGCCGGTGCTCGCCCGGCATGGTCACGGCCATGGGCGTCAGCGTCGGGCTGACGGCGGCGGCCGTCATGAGCAAGGGGACGATCGAGCAGAAGGAGCGGTGGGCGCTCGACCTCCTCACGCTCGAAAAGATCGGCGCGTGGGCGATCACCGAGCCGAACTCGGGCTCGGACGCGTTCGGCGGCATGCAGTCGACTGCGCGCCGGGACGGCGACGAGTACGTCCTCAACGGATCGAAGACGTTCATCACGAACGGGCCGTACGCCGACACGACGGTGTTCATCTGCAAGCTCGACGAGGGAAACGCTCCCGAGGATCGCAAGGTCCTGCATTTCGTCCTCGACAAGGGCCTCCCCGGGTTCGAGCAGAGCAAGCCCCTGCGCAAGATGGGCCTGCACTCGTCGCCGACGGGCCAGCTCTTCCTCAGTGACGTGCGAGTCGGTCGCGACCGGCTGCTCGGTGAGACGGAGGACGTGTCCTCGGGCGGCGGCCGCGACGCGGCAAAGGCGACGTTCACCATGGAGCGCACCGGTGTGGCGGCGATGGCACTCGGGATCGTCGAGCGCTGCCTCGAACTGTGCCTCGACTACGCGAGGGAGCGGGTGCAGTTCGGGAAGCCGATCGGCGAGTACCAGCTCATTCAGCTGAAGCTGGCGCGCATGGAGGTCGCGCGCCTCAACCTCCAGAACCTCGTGTTCCGTCAGATCGAGATGCAGTCGGCCGGTCGGCAGATGACCCTCGCCGAGGCGTCGGCCGGCAAGCTGTACGGCGCGCAGGCGGCGACCGAGGTCGCGCTCGAGGCGATCCAGCTGTTCGGTGGCAACGGGTACATGGCCGAGTACGAAGTGGAGCAGTTGGCGCGGGACGCCAAGGTGCTGCAGATCTACGCGGGCACCGACGAGATCCAGGTCGGGCAGATCGCACGCAGCCTGCTCGGCTGAGGGTGACGATGCCGATCGAGCCGCCGCCGACGTCCTGGCTGCTGCCGGCGGCCAACGCCGCCGACGAGACGGAGATCGTCGGCGTCGGCGCCGATCTCGAGCCGGGCACGCTGCTCGCCGCCTACCGCGGCGGCCTGTTCCCGATGCGCGTCGGCCGCGGCGGACCGGTTGCATGGTGGTCGCCGGACCCGCGCGGGATCCTCCCGCTCGACGCGTTCCACGAGAGCCGGTCGCTGCGCCGCTCGCGCCCGCGGTTCACGGTCTCGATCGACAGCTCTTTCGCAGACGTCATGCGAGCGTGCGCCGAACCGACCCGGCCGCACGGCTGGATCGACGACGACTTCGTCGACGCATACACGGCTCTGCACCGGCTTGGCTGGGCGCACAGCGTCGAGGCGTGGACACCCGACGGTGCGCTGGCGGGCGGCGTGTACGGCGTCGCGATCGGTGGCCTGTTCGCGGCGGAGTCGATGTTCCACCGCGTCACCGACGCCGGGAAGGCCGCACTCGCCGCGCTCGTCGAATTGCTACGCGAGGGCGGCGCGATGCTCCTCGACGTCCAGTGGACGACGCCGCACCTGTCGTCGCTGGGCGCTGTCGACGTCCCGCGGGTGAAGTACCTCGACCTGCTGGCCGAAGCGCTCGACCGGACCGGGCCGGTCTGGTGACGGCGCCCGGCGTCGTCGAGCGGTATCTCGACGCGATCATCGGCCACGACTGGAGCGCGCTGGCGGCGTGTCTCAGCGACGACGGCTTCGCCCGTGTGGGCCCGTGGGGCGACGAGTACGACGACAAGGCCGAGTACGTCGACTTCATCGCCGATCTGATGCCGAAGCTGCCCGGGTACGAGATGCGCGTCGACCGCGTCACGTACTCCGCCGACGGGCGGGTGGCGGTGGTCGAGCTCACCGAGACGGTCGAGATCGAGGGTCTGCCGCACCCGACGCCCGAGGCGCTCGTCTTCGACCTCGACGGCGATCCCGAGCACGGCCGCATCCGGCGCATCCAGGTCTTCATCCAGACCCTCGACGGCGAGCCGAGGAACTTGCCCTAACCGGCGGCGCGGTCCTTGGCCACCTCGTCGAACGTCTCGTACTCCTCGCCCGTGTCGGCGGCGTCCTCGAACTGGATCACCCCGCTGTCGGTGAAGCGGTCACGCAACCATCCGTCGCCGGCGTCGAGGAGACCGAGCTTCTTGCAGTTGGGCACGATCTTCGAGAACAAGGCGGCCTGGAACGGGTTGTTCCGCATCCGGCGCATGCCGAGCAGGAACTCGGTGACCGTGCGGCGATCGACGCCCATCGTCTCCCATACGCGATGCATCATCAGCCGGTCGCGCATGCGCAACGCGGCCTCGAACGCGAACTCCTGTCGCTCGCGCAGCTCAGCCGCGCCGAGTCCCGCGTAGTACTCCTGAAGCGACAGGACGCCGAACGCGACGTGCCGCGCCTCGTCGGCCATCACGTAGCGAAGCAGCTTCTTCAGGAGCGGCTCTTCGGTCACGTGGTGCATGAACCCGAAGGCGGCGAGCGCCAGCCCTTCGACCATGATCTGCATGCCCATGTACGTCATGTCCCAGCGCGAGTCGCCGATGATGTCGTCGATGAGCAGCTGCAGCGCGGGGTTGACGGGGTAGTGGCCCTCGAGCTTCGTGTCGAGGTAGCGCGAGAACACTTCGACGTGACGAGCCTCGTCCATGACTTGCGTCGCCGCGTAGTACTTGGCGTCGATCCACGGCGTCGTCGCGACGATCTTGGCCGTGCAGATCAGCGCGCCCTGCTCGCCATGGAGGAACTGGCTCATCCGCCAGTTGAGCGCCTCGACCTGGAACTGCGTCCACTCCTTCGGGCCCCAGCGCGCGACAGGGGAGCCGGGCAGCTCGGCCATCCGCTGCTGGAACATCGCCGCCGCCGGCGCCATCTCGAGCGCGACCCGCTCCGGGTCGACGGGCGTCGACCAGTCGAGGTCCGTCGAGCCGTTCCATTGCGACGTCTTGGCCTTCTCGTACAGCTTGGCGAGGCCGGGCCGGGATCGCTCGTAGTCCCACGTGAAGATGGCGTCGCCGCGCGCCGGCGTCGGGTGCACGAGGTCGCCGAAGTCGATGCTGTCGTCGGCGAGAATCGCCTCGACGCTGTCGACGTCGTCGCGACCGAGGAACTGCCGCGCTGTCTCGACCATGGTCGCCTCCGGTCCCGGCTCGGCATTGCCGTTACGAGTCGAGGGTAGCCTTCGAATATGGAACGCCTGCTCGTGTACCACAACCCGAGCTGCAGCAAGTCCCGCGGGGCGCTCGAGATCCTGGCCGACGAAGGCGTCGACCACGACGTCGTCGAGTACCTGCGAGCGCCGCCCGATCGGGCCGCGCTCGAGCGCATCGTCGACACCGTTGACGTGCCACCTGCGGAACTGGTCCGTCAGGACCGGCGATTCGAGGAGCTGGGCTTGTCCGCGTCGGACTACACGACGCGTGATGCGGTGATCGAGCTGCTCCTCGAGCACCCGGAGCTGATGCAGCGGCCCGTGATCTTCCGGGGCGAGCGCGCGGTGATCGCGCGCCCGTCCGAGAAGGTGCTCGAGCTACTCGACTGAAGGGGGATGTCGTGGCGGTCATGACCGACGAGCTGGTCCGGGACGATGTGCGCGGCTGGATCGCCGACAACTGGGACCCGGACATCACGCTCGCCGAGTGGTGGGAGCGTCTGTGCGACTCGGGCTGGGCGATGCCGACCTGGCCCGAGGAGTGGTTCGGGAAGGGCCTGCCGCGCGAGCTCGCCGGTGTCGTCAACGACGAGCTGCGCGCCGCGGGAGCGATCGGACCTCCTTCGGGCCTCGGCGTGTTGCTGGCCGGTCCCACGATTCTGGTGCACGGCAACGACGCGCAGCGCGAGCGGTACCTACGGCCGATCCTGAACGGACAGGAAGCCTGGTGTCAGCTGTTCAGTGAGCCCGGTGCAGGCTCAGACCTCGCGAGCCTCCAGTGCCGCGCCGAGCGCGACGGCGATGAATGGATCGTCAACGGGCAGAAGGTCTGGACCTCGGGCGGCCAGACCGCCGATCTCGGCATGCTCGTCGCGCGCACAGACCCCGACGCGCCGAAGCACAAGGGCATTTCGTACTTCGCCATCGAGATGGACCAACCGGGCGTCGAGGTGCGACCGCTGCGCGAGATGACCGGGAGGTCGCTCTTCAGCGAGGTGTTCTTCTCGGACGCGCGCGTGAACCAGTCGGCGATGATCGGCGAGCTGAACGGCGGCTGGGCCGTCGCCAACACGACGCTGGCGAACGAGCGCGCCGGCCTCGGCAGCGGTGGGAGTGGCGCCGTGGGCGGAGCGATGCCGGGGAAGAAGGCCAAGCAGCTCGAGCGGCGGGTCGGTGATCTCACCGCCGGCCGGGGACGCGACCGCGCCGAGCGCGCCGTGGCCGGCCGGCAATCGAACCTGCTCGAGAAACTGGCGAAGGACGTCGGCCGCGACCAGGACCCGAACATCCGCCAGCGGCTGGCGCAGCTCCACATCCTCAACGAGGTCGGCCGATTCACCAGTTTGCGGGTGAAGGCGGCGAAGGCGTCCGGGCGCGGGCCGGGTCCCGAAGGCAATACGGCCAAGCTGCTCATGAGCCGCATCACGCGTCTGTCACGAGATCTCGGGCTCGAGATCCTCGGGCCGTACGGGATGCTCATGGGCCCCGACACTCCGGGCGGAGGAGTGGCGCAGGAACTCGCGCTGTTCGCTCCGGCGGTGTCGATCTACGGCGGGAGCGACGAGGTGCAGAAGAACATCATCGGCGAGCGGGTCCTCGGGCTCCCGAAGGAGCCGGACGCCGATCGAGTCAAGACGATGCCCTTCCGCGAGCTCAAGGTCGGGACGCAACGCGCCGCGAGCTGACGGCTCGTCGAGAGTGAGGCTGCGCATCGCGCTCACCATGTCGGGCGCGGTCGCACTCGGCGCATACGAGGGCGGCGCACTGGCGGCGTTGCTGTGCGCGATCCGAGGGCTGTGCCAGGGTGACGACCCGGCGGTCCGGATCGACGCCATCGGGGGCTCCTCGGCTGGGTCCATCACCGGGATGCTGGCTGCCCGCTGCCTCCTCGAGGGCATCGATCCCGTCTACGTGATGCGGGAAGCGTGGGTCGAGCGTGACTCGCTGGCGGTGATGCGCACCGACGCTCCCGACGAGCCGCTGTCGCTCGAAGCGTTGCGGCGGGCGTCGGCCGACCTCCTCGACCCCCGTGACCACCGCGGCGCGCCCGCCCACCGCGTCGCCGCGTGCCAGGTTGCTCCGATCCGCATGGTGATGGCTCTGGCGTCCCTGCGAGGTCTCGAGTACCGCGTACCGACCCTCTCGGCGCGACACCCGGTGCGGGCGACGACATCACTCGACTGGGCGACGTTCACGTTCACTTCGGGACAGCCGGCACGCGAGCTTCTCGAGCCGGCGCGCGCCTCACCCACCGATGTCGCGCTCGCCTCCGCAGCGAACGCGCTGGCATTCCGGCCCGTCGTGCTCGACCGCAGCGGCGACGAAGCCGGCTACCGCGCCCGCGGCATCGTGAACTTCCCGCCGTCGAAGCACCTCTGGTACACGGACGGCGGGGTCCTCGACAGCGAGCCGCTCACCCGCACGCTCGACCTCGTGGGAGAGGTGGACGAGGACTCGTCGCCCGACACGCGGAGGATCCAGCTCCTCGTCCATCCCAACCCGACCGGCGCGCCCACCGGGACGGCGTGGGCCGACCCGCTGAACCCGCCCACCTGGCTGGCCACTCTGCTGCGGGCGCGTGACCTCCAGCGAACCCAGTCCGTCTACGACGACCTCCTGCACCTCGAGCAGCTCAACACCAGGCTGGACTGGACCGGTCGGCTGTTCGACGAGATCGGGCCGGTGCTCGACGACCTCGATCCGGACAGCGGCACCCGCCTCCGCGATGCGCTCGTCCGCGCTGCCGGGGTCATCGAGGGTCAGCGGCGCGCACTCCGTGCACACGAGAAGGACCCAGCGGCGGCCGCGCCGCAGCCCGTCGCCGACAAGCCGACGACCGAGCTCCTGCGTGATGTCGTCGCCCAGATCGCCGGCATCGCGGGCAAAGAGCGCATCGCGCTCGAGGTGGTGTCGCCGCTCCTGCTGCCCGAGGCGGAGACGATCCCCATTGCGCAGATGCTCGCCGGCGAGTTCCTCTTCCACTTCGGCGGGTTCCTCTCGCGAGATCTGCGCCTGAGCGATTTCGATCTCGGGTACCGCAGCACGCTCGAATGGCTACGTGCCGGCGGGCTGCGCGAGAACGGCCTCCCCGGCGAGCTCGAACAGCAGGCGCTCGCCCACGCCGAAGAGGCGTACCGGCCCGGCGAGCAATGGCAGGCGTACGGCCGGACCGCGTTCCAGGACCTTCCCGCCCGCGAGCGGCTCGCGCTCATGCCGGTGTTCGCGCACATCGCGCGCGTCGTCGCCCACGACCTCCGACACCGTCGCCCGCAGTAGCCGGCGCAGTCGAGGCGCCGGACGCGCTACGCATGTGCGGGTGAAACACGAATTCCTTCCGCCTCCCGAGCACGGGCGGCGCTTCGTCGCACACCGCCGCGTCCGTCTCGGCGATGTGAATCGGTCCAACCGTCTCCGACTCGACGCCGTGGCGCGTTATCTCCAGGACGTGGCGTCCGACGACGCCGATGACGTCGCCGACCCGCGGGTCGACGGCGCGTGGGTGTTGCGCCGCACCGCCCTCGTGTTGGGTCCGTCGCCGCAATACGGGGACGACCTCGAGCTCACGACGTTCTGCAGCGGGACCGGCGGTCATTGGGCCGAGCGCCGGACGAGCCTGGCCGTCGGCGGATCCTCGGTCGCGGAGGCGGTCGCGATCTGGGTGTACGTCGATCGGGCCGGGCGTCCGGCGCGACTGGGGGAGTGGTTCTTCGAGCACTACGGCGCCGCGGCCGACGGCCGGAAGGTCAGCAGCCGTCTCTCGCTCCCGCACCCGCCCGCCGGCGCGCACGCGCGTTCGTGGGCCGTGCGCGCCACCGATTTCGACCTGCTCCGTCACGTCAACAACGCGGCGTACTGGTACGCGGTCGAGGACGAGCTGGCGCGCCTCGCGCCCGGGCGCACTCCGATGAGCGCTGAGCTCGAGCACCGGGCCGCGATCGAGCCCGGCGATCCCGTCGAGGTGCGCTCGATGGTCGACGAAGACGTGCTTTGGGTGTGGCTCACCGCACGCGGCGAGACGCGCTCGGCGGCGCAACTCCGCTTGGGCGCGCCGGGCAAACGACACGCCTCCCGGTAAGCTGACCCTTCTGGACGAGTCCCTGCTCTCTTCTTTTGCTGGTCGTCGGTGCCTGGTCACGGGCGGGCTGGGCTTCATCGGGTCGAACCTCGCGCTCGCACTCTCGGCGGGCGGCGCCGAGGTGACGGTGGTCGACGCCCTCGTGCCCACCCACGGCGGGGATCGCGGCAACCTCGACGCCGCCGCCGGCCCGATCGACGTGATCGAGGCGCAGGTCGACGACGTCGGGCTCGTCGGTGACGCCGCGGCCAGGTCCGAGGTGATCTTCAACCTTGCCGGCCAGGTGAGCCACGTCGAGTCCATGGCCCGGCCCCGCTTCGACCTCGAGGTCAACACCGCCAGCCAGCTCGGTTTCCTGGAGATCCTGCGCGACGTCGGGTCGAAGGCGGTTGTCGTCTACACGTCGACGCGCCAGATCTTCGGGCATCCGCGGTACCTCCCCGTCGACGAGGAGCACCCGGTGTCACCCGTCGACGTCAACGGGATCAACAAGTGGGCCGCCGAGCAGTTGCACCGCCTCTACGCCGAGCTGTACGGGATCCGGGCCAGCTCGGTGCGGCTCACCAACGTGTACGGGCCCCGCCAGCGTCTCCGCGACGACCTGCAGGGCTTCCTGCCGATCTTCATTCGACGCGCGCTCTCGGACGAGCCGATCACCGTCTTCGGCGACGGCGCGCAGGAGCGCGACTGCCTCTACGTCGACGACGTGGTCGAATGCCTGCTGCTCACGGCCCGCTCGGCCGAGGCGCCCGGCGAGGTGTTCAACGTCGGCAACGACGAGCATCTATCGCTTCGTACCCTCGCTGAGGCGATCGTCGCCGCCGCGGGCTCGGGATCGGTCGAGTCGGTGCCGTGGCCGCACGATCGCGACGCCATCGACATCGGCTCCTATTTCGGCGACTCGTCGAAGGCGAAGCGGATGCTCGGATGGGAGCCGCGCACACCTTTCGTCGACGGGATCGCGCAGACGATCGAGTTCTACCGGTCACACCGTTCTCGGTACCTGTGACGACGATGACAGTCCGGCCGCCCGTGGTCGACCTCGCGCGCCGGATGGCCTCGCTGCAACCCGACCTGAGCGCGGCCGTCGACCGGGTCGTGCGATCCGGCTGGTTCCTGCTCGGCCCGGAGACCGAGGCCTTCGAGGCCGAGTTCGCCGCGTTCTGTGGCCGGCGCCACGCGGTCGCGGTCGCGTCGGGGACCGAGGCTCTGCGCCTTGCGCTCCGGGCCCTCGGCGTCGGCGCGGGCGACGAGGTGGTCGTGCCGGCGTTCACGGCCGTGCCGACGGCGGCAGCTGTGAGCGCGACGGGTGCGTCGCCGGTCTTCGCCGACGTCGAACGTGACACCGCGACCATCGACCTCCGGCACGCCGCTGCCGCGGTCACCGAGCGCACTCGGGCAGTGATCCCGGTGCACCTCTACGGCCGGCCGGCCACGGTGCCCGACCTCGGCGTCCCGGTGCTCGAAGACGCCGCCCAGGCGCACGGCGCCCTCGACCCGCAGGCGCCGTCGGCCGCGGCGGCGTACAGCTTCTACCCGACGAAGAACCTGGGCGGGATCGGCGACGGGGGAGCGGTCGTCACCGACGACACCCGTCTCGCTGCGCAGATCCGGTTGCTGCGTGCGCACGGCCTCACCCGCGACTACGAGCACACCGCGGTGACCGGGAACTCGAGGCTGTCGGAGATCGAAGCGGCCGTGCTCCGGCTCGAGTTGCGGCGGTTGCCCGCTTGGAATGCGCGCCGGCAGGTGATCGCGCGGGCGTACCGAGAGGCGGCGCCGGACATGCACTGGCAGGCGCCCCACGATCGGCACGTCTACCACCTGTGCGTGGCGCGGATCGACGACCGGAGCGCGTTCCGGGCGCGGATGCCGTTCGGGACCTCGGTGCAGTACCCGCGGGCGCTCACCCAGCAGCCCGCGTACCGCCAGTTCGTACGGGACGCGTGCCCGGTGGCCGAGTCGTGGGCGGCGGAGTGCGTCTCGCTACCCTGCTTCCCCGAGATGACCGACGACGAGATCGAGATCGTGTGCCGCGCCCTCCAGTGAACCGGGCAGTCGAGTCTGTTTCCGCGTTCTTTCCTTGCTACAACGACGAGGCGACCATCGGGGACATGGTCGAGGCCGCCGCGTCCACGCTCGACAGGGTCGGAGCCGACGGCGAGATCATCGTCGTCAACGACGGGTCGAGCGACGGTTCGGAGAACGTGCTCAAGCACCTGACGGAGACGGAGCCGCGCCTGCGGGTCGTCACCCACGAGCACAACCGCGGCTACGGCGGCGCGCTCCTGTCGGGATTCGGCGCCGCGACGAAGCAGTGGGTCTTCTACACGGACGGTGATGGTCAGTTCGATCCCACCGAGCTCGAGCTCCTCGTGGCGCGCGCGACCGACGACATCGACGTCGTGCAGGGCTACAAGCTCAATCGGGCGGACAACCTCGCTCGGCGTGCGATCGGGCGGGTGTACCACCGGTTCGTGTCGTTCGTGTTCGGGCTGCACGTTCGCGATACGGACTGCGACTTCCGCCTGATGCGTGGATCGATGCTCGAGCGGGTCCGGCTCGAGAAGACGACCGGCGTGATCTGCGTCGAGCTCGTGCGCACCCTCCAGGACGCCGGCGCAAAGTTCGTCGAGGTCGGCGTCCACCACTACCCGCGCGTCCACGGCCGGTCGGAGTTCTTCAAGCTGTCGAGCGTGGCCCGCACGCTGTGGGACCTCGCCAAGCTGTGGGTACAGCTGGTCGTCCTGCGCCGCGGGAAGGCGCGATCCGCGCCGGCGCGCTAGGGCCGCGTCGCCACGACCACGGCCGAAGTCCCCACGGCGACGTCGTGGCGAGCCAGCCATCGGCGCTCGGCCTTCGCCAGCGGCGCGAACACCCGGTCCAGGGCGCGGCGCTCGACATCCGAGCCGGTGTCGTCCGCCGACTGAGACCCGCGCCGCTCGAGCACGGCCAACAGCGCCGCCGGCGGGGCCAGGAACGAGTACGCGTACGTCGACCGCCGCACCCGCATCCCCGCCTGCTCCACGAGTCCGGCGAGCTCATCGCGCCGGTAGCGGCGCAAGCCGTGCACCGTCACGTCGTGCGCGCGGCGGAGGGACTCGAACGCGGGCTCGAGGAGCAGCACGGCGCCCCCGGTGCGCAGCACCCGCGCCAGCTCGCCGAGGGCGGCGACATCGTCGCGCACCGTGTACAGCAAGGTGATCCCCACCGCGACGTCGAACGCCCCGTCGGCGAACGGGAGCCGCTCGGCACTCGCTTGCACGGGTGTGGTCGCCGGCCGGCGTGCGCGCACGAACTCCAGGGCTTCGCGAGCGAGGTCGACTCCGGTCACCCGGCCGTGGCTCGCGAGCCACGCGCCGTTCCCGCCCGGGCCGCAGCCGGCATCGAGAATGCGCTGGCCGGTGCCGAGCCAGGGTTGCAGGAGCTCGGCCATGAGTGCCCGGGTGTTGCGGTACCACCAGTGATCGTCCTCGGCCGCCGCGATGCGGGCGTACTCCTCGACCTCCATCAGCCGATGATCGTCTCTTCCCTCTCGGTCAGGAGCCACACGAGGCTGTCGCGGTCGAGGAAGCGGTCCTCGTCGGGCGCGATCAGCTCGCCGTACGCGGGTTCGCCGATCATGTCGTAGAAGGCCTGGACGGACGGGTACCACTCGACGGCGGCGCCGTCGAAGTCCGAACCGCTGCGGTCGTAGTCGGCCTGGGCGCGGTGGTTGCGCTCGTAGCGGACGAAGTAACGCGCGATCGAAGGTGTGTCGCAGTTCAACGGGCTGTGGACGGTGCGCCAGTGGCGATGGAAGTCGTCGATCTCCATGCCCGGCCGGCGCTTCACCATGCAGACGAGTTTGATGACGGGCTCGTCGCGCTGCGCGGGGCCGGGGATCACGACCTCCTCCTCGTCGGTCAGGATCCAGACGAGGCCGTCGAGGTCGAGGAGCTCGCGTTCGTCGGGCGCGACCTGCGCCTGGTACTCGGGGTCGCCGATCATGGCGACGAAGTCGTCCATCGAGTCGAACCACTGGATGGCGACGCCGTCGAAATCGCCGCCCCGCTTGTAGTCGGCGGCGGCGCGGTGGTTCTGCTCGTACCGCACGATGCGGTCGGCGACGCCGGGCGTCTCGCTGATGAGCCGGGCGTGCCGGCCCCGCCAGTGGTCGTGGAACTCCTCGATCGAGAGCGAGGGGTTGCGCTTCACGACGCAGATGAGCTTGATCATCGGATGCACACCTTCACTCGAGCTGCTATATTCACACGCACTGTGAAAAACCGAGAACTCGTGAAAATCGAGGGGCACTTCGGGGCCGAGGCGCTCCGGATCCTACGTGACGTCCCCGGCGTCGCCGTCGAGACGGCCCGAGCCGCCCGGGGCGGCGGTCGCGGCGACGCCGTGCTCCGGTACGGCCCGGCCGCCGAAGCCGTGGCGGTGGAGGTCAAGCGGCGGGCCAACGCGGCCACCGCCTGGCAGATCGTGCAGCAGTCCCAATCCGCCCCCGACGGCAACCTCCTGCTCGTCGCGGGAGCCACGACGGCGGATGCACGCGAGATCCTCGAGCGACACGGCGTCGCCGTCGTCGACGGGCTCGGGAACGCCCACGTCGAGCTCCCGGGCTTCGTCCTCCACACCGAAGCGCACCGTGGTCGACGGGTTGACACACTTCGCCCGCAGACACACACCCGGCTCGCCGGCAAGGCCGGAGTCGGAGTCCAGGCACTGCTCCTCGAACCCGAACGCGAATGGAAGGTCCAGGACCTCGCCGGGGAAGCCGGCATCTCCGTCGGGCTGGCCCACCGCGTGCTCGTTCGCCTGGAGACGGAAGGGCTGGTGACGGCGGAGGGAGCCGGTCCGAGACGCGTTCGGCGCGTCGCCGATCCCACCGCGCTGCTCGACCTGTGGACCGAGGAGAACACCGATCGCGCCGTGCGGCGGGTGCGCGCGTACCGGCTCGCCCGGGAGCCGCGCGAGCTCGCCGGCGCGGTGAGCGCGGGCCTCGACGCAGCCGGGATCGACCACGCCGTCACCGGCGCAGCCGCCGCCGCGCGCATCGCGCCGTTCGTGACCGCGGTCCCCGTCGCCGAGATCTGGATCGACTCTGTCGCTTCGCTCGACGACGCGGCGGTCGCAGCCGGCGCCGAAGCGGTGGAGTCGGGCCACAACCTGGCGTTCGTGCAGGCGAACGGGGACGAACCGCTGGCCTTCCGGCGCCAGGTCGACGGGATCTGGGCCGTCAACCCCTTCCGCCTCTTCTACGACCTGCGCAACGACCCCCGCCGGGGTCTCGAGCAGGCGGAGACCCTCCGCCGGGAGGTGATCGGCTTTTGAGCCGCGACCATTTCACCGACTACGACGACGCGGCGACCGCGCGCTGCGAGCGTGCGCTCGTCACGTTGCTCGGCGACCTCGGACCGTGGCGCGAGCGCATCTTCCTCGTCGGCGGCCTCGCGCCCCGGTATCTCGTCGGGCAGTTGCCGGAAGGCGCGCGCGCTCACGTCGGGACCACCGACGTGGACCTCGTCATCGGCCTCGCGCTCGGCGACGAGACGCCGGAGACGTACCGGACGCTCGAGAACAACCTGGAGAAGTCGCACTTCGACCAGAAGGAGCCCGGGTTTCGCTGGGCGCGAGAAGTCGAGGGCGCCAAGGTCGTCGTCGAGTTCCTGTGCGAGACGGAAGCCGTGCCGGCCGGGCTCGTCTTTCGACCGAAGGCCGGGTCGACCGGTTCGGTCGTCGGAGCGTTCAACGTTCGTGGCGCCAATCTCGTGCGCTACGACTTCATCGAGTGCGTTCTCGAAGGAGAGCGCCTCGACGGGGGCGGCGCGTCGAAGGTGCGCGTCCGGGTCGCGAACGTGCTGCCGTACACCGTGCTCAAGATCTTCGCCTTCCAGGACCGCCACGAGAACAAGGACTCGTACGACCTCGTGTTCTGCCTTCTGCACTTCGGCGATGGTCCGGCAGCCGCCGGAGAAGCTGCTGCCCGCAGCCCTGTGGCGCGCGACGCGCGTGTGACGGAGGCGCTCGAGTTGCTGGGCGAACGGTTCGGAGACGTGGGCCAGGACGGGCCGACGGCGTACGCGACGTTCCTCGCCGACCGCGGCGACGACGAGGAGACGGCGCGGCTCCGGCGCGAGGCGGTCGCCACCGTGCGGGGGTTCCTCGAGGCATTCCACGCCGCGCTGACGTAGGGGTACCGTGCGGGCCGCATGGAGAAGCTGGTCTACGCGTTGTGGGGTGCGCACGAGGGGCTGGTCGAGAAGGCGGGGCCGGAGCTGCTCGCGCTCGATCCGCACGGGCTGACGGTCAACGTGGTCGATGCCGACGTTGACATGAGCGCGGTCGTCGGTGCTCCCACCGCGGACGGCGTCGATGCGACCGTGGCGCTCTGGATCGACTCCCTCGACGACCGCGGGCCGTACGAGGCCGTCCTCGGCGGCGCGGCGGGCAAGCTGGCGGGCTACCTCGTCACCGAGTCCGTCCCGCTCGCGTACGACCGGCGGACGTGGCCCGACGGAGAGCGCTCGCCCGGCGTGAAACAGATCACGATGTTCGACAAGCGATCGGATATCGACGACGCTCAGTTCTTCGCCCGGTGGCACGGGTCGCATACGCCGCTGACCTTCGAGGTCCATCCCGTCTGTCTCTATGTGCGTCATGCGGTGGCGCGTGCCGTCACCGAAGGCGCGCCGCCTTGGCGCGGCATCGTCGAAGAGGGCCTGCGCGAGGTCGAGGACCTGACCGACCCGATGCGCTACTTCAGTGCCGGTGGTTCGCGCGACGCGCTCGAGCACAACGTGAAGCGGGTGATGGAGGACGTCTCGACCTTCCTCGATCTCGAGTCGGTCGAGTCCTACCCGACGGCCGAGTACATCCTCCGGAGCCTGCCGGCCTGATGGAGGAATCGTGAGCGTGCTCGAGGGCAAGGCGGCGGTCGTGACCGGGGGTGGCTCGGGTCTCGGGCGGGCGTCCGCGATCGCGCTGGCGCGCGCCGGCGCGAGCGTGACCGTCGCGGACGTCGACGAGCAGGGCGGGAAGGAGACCGCCGATCTCGTGTCGGAGGAAGCAGGCGGCGACGCCGAGTTCGTCCGTGCCGACGTCACGCAGGCCGACGAGGTCGAGGCAATGGTCGACAAGGCGGTCGCGCGCTGGGGCCATCTGGACTGCGCGCTGAACAACGCCGGCACCACCGGCGTGAGCGCGCTCACCGCCGACTACACGCTCGACGACTGGAACCGCGCCATCGCGCTGAACCTCACGGGCGTGTTCCTCTGCCTGAAGTACGAGCTGCCCGCCATGCTCGAGCGCGGCGGCGCGATCGTGAACATGGCGTCCGGGGCCGGACTGGTCGGCTTTCCGGGCCTTCCCGCGTACGTGGCGAGCAAGCACGGAGTGGTGGGGCTGACCCGGGCGGCGGCGCTCGAGTACGCGTCGCAGGGCGTGCGCATCAACGCGATCTGCCCCGGGAGCACGCGCACGCCGATGCTCGAGGGCTTCATGGGCGGCGACGAACAGGTGGAGCGCATGATGACCCGGGCGGTCCCGCTCGGACGGCTGGGACGTCCGGAGGAGATCGCGGACGCAGTCGTGTGGTTGTGCAGCAACGCGGCGTCCTTCGTCGTCGGGCACGCCCTCGCCGTCGACGGCGGCTCCGTCATCCAGTAGGGCGCGCAATCTGCGGGGGAGCGGTCTATGACCGACTCGGGGAGCCTGACGCTGCGGTTGGATCGGGTTCTTCCGGCGCCTCGCCCGCGCGTGTTCGTGGCCTGCACCGAGCCGGCCGAGCTCTCGCAGTGGTGGGGACCGCACGGGTTCACGACACCGGACGTCGACCTCGACCTTCGCGTCGGCGGTACGTACCGATTCGGGATGCAGCCTCCGGACGGTGAGCTGTTCCACCTCTCGGGGGAGTTTCAGGCGATCGAGCCTCCGGCACGGCTCGTGTACACGTTTCGATGGGAGGAGCCGGATCCCGACGATCGCGAGACTGTCGTGACCATGTCGTTGAACGACCGGGGCGATTCCACGGAAGTCGTTGTCGTCCAGTCGGGATTCGCGACCGAAGCGCGGCGCGCCCTTCACGTGGACGGCTGGACTGATTGCCTCGATCGGCTGGAGGCGCTGATGTCGTCGCGCAGGTCAGCCGAGGGATAGTCATGCCGGGGGTGAGCTGATCACCGCCGGGCCGGCGCGGTGCAGGGCTTCCCGCCGCAGACGTCCACGACGCGGCCATTGCGTTTCAGGAAGTCGGACTTCTGTTGCCGCGCCTCCTTCGACGCGCGCGGGTCGCCGTGCGGGTCCGCGCCATCCCGTGGCGCGACGTTCCCGGCGGGCGGCGCGGGAGAGCCGCTGTCCCACACGACGATGGCGGATCCGTCGTACGGAGCGTCGAGCTCTCCCAGCCCCCAGAGCTGACGGCGTTCTGGAGATCGGCCACGCGCGAGTGCGGGTCGGTGCACCCGGGCACCGATCGAGCGGGCCTCGACCTCGGTCGCGACGTTCGCGACCTGGTGATCGCCGAAGGCCTCGTGCATGAGCACCTGGTGGGTCGGCGTCTTGGGATACGGGTCGCGGGTGAGATGTTGGGCGTAGCCGTCCGCCTCGCCGCGGTCCCAGAGCATCTGGATGATGCCGATGCTCAGGACGTGATCAGTCGGGTCCGGGTAGGCGGGGTCGAGGATCGCCTTGTACGTGTCCCAGTCGGTGCTGCGCTGGAGCAGGGTGCTGTAGTTCATCGCCGGGACGCCGATGACGGCGCGGGTCCAGTCCTGCGCCACCGCCGTCGCGGCCCCGCCCATGATCCCGCCCTCGCTGTTGCCGTCGAAGAACAGCTCACGGGTGTCGATCACCGGCTTGCCCTGGGCCTGGAACGCGGCGTTGGAGACGAACCCGCCGCCGGCGGTCATGAGGCGCCCGAGGAACAGCGTGTCGAGGATTCCCTGCTGGAGTCGGTCGGCGATGGTCGGGAAGCGCGACAGGTCTCCCAGCACCGACACCGCGTTCCCGATGTCCTCCTGCGAGAGCCCGATCCACTTCGTGGCGCAGTACACGAAGTTGTGCTCGTTCGCCATGTCGCGCACGTTTCCGGCCGAGACCTCGCTTTCGCTGCCGAGCAACCCGTGCCCGTAGACCGCGGGTCTGGCGCGCGCGACGGTCCCGTCGGCCTTGATCGCGGCGCGGGGGATGATGCAGGTGAACGAGGCCGTGTAGTCGCCGTTGCGCCGCGGGAGGCCGTCCTCGCCGGTGTTGAAGGCGTTTCCGGGCCCGCCGTCGCCCGTGAGGTAGTTCGGCACCGTGAACGTTCCTGTCACCCGGCGCGCCACGCGTTCGTCCACGTCGTTCTCGACTTGGGTGACCTGGAACGCCGGTGCGGTCTTGCCAAGAGATTCGAACGCGTTGTCGCGGATGTGCAGCATCCGCTCGGAGAGGTTGCGCCGGCTCGCGACGGTGAAGTCCCAGGCGAGAAAGAGGTCATTCCGCTTCACGCCGGCGCCGTCGAGGGCCTTGAGGACGTCCTGCATGTGCGGCCGGCGCTCCTCGACGGTCGGGTCTGTCGTCTTCGTCCCGTCGCGGTAGGCGCGGAAGGCGTCGTCCGGCTCGATGGTCGTGCCCGAGGCATCCCGGAGCCGTCGCAGGCCCACGACGATGCGGTGGCCCTCGCGGAAGTTCACGGCCGGGCGCACGACGAGCGCGCGCTGGTCGGCGGCGGGCGCGCTCTGATCGAGCTCGGCCCAGAACGGGATGCGCCGTCCGGACGTGGCGTCGAGCAGGACGATCGGCGAGTTGGCGTGCAGGGACTGTCCGATGTCGGTCTCGGGCGCAGCGCCGGTGCGCGCGAGGTCGAGGCCCGGGACCACCGTGAGGATGGCCGACCCGGGGCTGAAACCGTCGTTGCGATTCCACGCCGTCGGGTCGATCGGGACGCCCGCGGCGTTGCGGGGCATCGAGTCCGGTGAGAACTGGACACGCCGGTGGGTGTCGGTCGAAGGGTCGGGCACGGTGAAGTAGTCGTTCGGGAACGGATAGAGGCATTTGGCCGGGTCGAGGAAGTCGCAGGCGCCGTGCGCGTCGACCGGAGCCTCTTGTGCGGGGCGAGCGTCCGCGACGCCCTGCACCCAGCCGCCGGCCAGCAGCGCTACGAGCGCCGCGCCGGCGACGCGGCTCAAAGGGCGTCCCACACCATGTGATCCTCCGCCGGTGGTTCGCCGAGCATCTCGGCCGGGCTGTGCTTGTCGATGTGCCCCATCAGGCCGTTGTAGACGCCGTATCCGCACAGCTGCCGCAGGCGGCGTGAAAAACCCGCGGCCACGTCGCGCGGGATCCCCAGCTGCTGGTTCTCTTGCTGGCGGATCCATCCCGCGCAGTAGTTCATCGCGATGCCGACGCGCCGCTCGTCGGTGGTGTTGGCCCCTCCGCCGTGCCAGAGGCTTCCGTGCCAGACCAGCACGCTGCCCGCGGGCATCTCGGCCGCGATGCTGTCGTAGGGAGCGCCGAAGTCGGGACTGTGGTCGCGCAGATGCGAGCCCGGGATGATGCGCGTCGCCCCGTTCGCCTCGGTGAAGTCGGTGAGCGCCCACATCGTGTTGCACACCGTGGGCACGTGCGGCTTGGTGAGCGGGATCAGCTGATCGTCGGCGTGGATCGGCTGCGCGCTCTCGCCGGCGTCGATGGCGATCGACGACAGCGACGAGACCAGACAACCGTCGTCGAGGACGCCTTCGACGACGGGGAGCACGTTCGGGTGGACCGGGATCCGCTCGTACAGGTTGCCGAGGGCGAGCAGGTTGTAGATGCGGACGGTCCTCGTGCCCTCGAAGCCGTTGGCGGACGGAGTCACGCCGTAGAAGCGCTCGAGCCGGACGAGATCGTCGGTCAGCGCATCCCGCAGCTCGGGCTCGATGACGCCCTCGAGGATCGTGTACCCGTCGCGGTCGATGCGCTCTGTGTGCGCGGCCAGCGTGTCGGGATCAAGCACGCCGCTACGGTACCGGCATGCCCGTCTATGCGCTGGGCGCGTCGGTCCCCGACATCGCGCCGACGGCGTTCGTGCATCCCGAAGCGACCGTCATCGGCAGCGTGACGATCGGCGAGGAGAGCACGATCTGGCCGCAGGCGGTCCTGCGCGGCGACTACGGCAAGATCGTGGTCGGTGCGCGCACTTCCATCCAGGACGGAGCCGTCATCCACTGCACGGCCGAGCTCGACACGTTCATCGGCGACGATTGCGTCGTGGGGCACCTCGCCCACCTCGAGTGCTGCGTGGTCGAGGACGGCTCGCTCGTCGGAACCGGGTCGGTCGTGCTGCACCGAGCTCGAGTGAGGTCGGGTGCGCTCGTCGGCGCGGCGGCGCTCGTCCCGAACGGCATGGACGTCCCGGCCGGCGCGATCGCCGTCGGCGTCCCCGCCCGGGTGCGTGAAGGGGCCGCCGACAGCGCCGACATCGCCCGCAACGCGGCCGGGTACGTGCAGAACGGCAAGCGCTACCTCGACGAGCTCCGCCGCCTCGACTGACTCAGCGAGGAGCGATGTCGTAGATGGCCGTGTGACGCACGTGCTGGACCCGGCGGACCTCGTCGGCGACGAGCAGCAGGTCGAGCTCGGCGAACTGGTGCCCTTTGCGCTCGAACAGGCCGGCGACGCGGCCGCGGGTCGAGACGCGCTCGCCGTCGGCGACGACCCCGTAGTTCGTGACCTCGCTTCCGACGTGCATCCACGGACCGAGGCGCACATTGCCGCCGAGGATCCAATTGGCGGAATGGAGGAGATAGCCGGGATGGGCGATGCCGTCGGCTCGGAACAGGGCGAGGTCCTCGCCGATCTCGTCGAGGAAGGCGGGCGCGTTCTGAGCGCGAAATGTCGCCTCCCATGATCCCAGCGGGTCACACGCAGCGAGCGTGGCGGGGGTAGCGGGCGGGCGCTCGGCGGGCAGGGGAGCGGCCGGGTATCCGGCGATCGGCGGTAGGGAAGCCGCGGGCGACTGGAGCGCCGCGGTTCCTGTGGCGATCACCTCGTCGCCGGCGCGGCGGGCAGTCAGCTCGAGGGCGTCATCCTCGGGGACGGCATCGACGGTGATCTCGTCGCCGTCGTAACAGGGCCGCCCGAAACGCGCCGCCATCGTCCCGTGCTCGAGCCATGCGCGGCCGAAGGTCTCGACCACTGGGTGAGTCATGTACGCGTACACGATGACGCCGGGGACGAGCCCGCCTTCGAAGCCGTAACGGCGGGCGACGTCGTCGTGATGGATCTCGTTCTCCGACTGGGTCGCGGCGTTGTGCGCCCGCACGCGGTGGATGACCGTCACTGGTCCACCACCGCGTCGGACCGGTAGACGTCGGGCTCGACGTAGATCACCCTCGCGATCGGGACCGCGGCACGGACGCGCGCCTCGGCGGCGTCGATCGCGCGTGCGAGATCGGCCACCGAAGGCGCGTCGATCTCGACCTTGGCCGCCACCAGCAGCTCGTCAGGGCCGAGATGCAACGTCCGCAGGTGGATCACCCGGAGCACCTCCCGGCCGTCGATCATCGCCGAGGAGATCGCATCCACCAGGGAGCCGGAGGCGGACTCGCCGATGAGCAAGCTCTTCATCTCGGTCGCGAGCACGATCGCGATGACGCCGAGGAGGAGCCCGATGCCGATGCTGCCGAGCGCGTCCCACCGTGAGTTGCCGGTGACCTCGGCCGCGGTCACGCCCGTCACCGCGAGGAACAGCCCGAGCAGCGCGCCGGTGTCCTCGAGCAGCACCACCGGGAGCTCGGGACTCTTCGAGCGCCTGATGTACTGCCACCACGACGCGTCGCCCCGCCCCACGGCCGCCTGTTTCATCGCGGTGCGGAACGACAGCGCCTCGAGCACGATCGCGATGCCGAGCACCCCCAGCGCGATGGGGAACGACTCGAGCGCGTGGGGGTGCACGAGCTTGTCGATCCCCTCGACGACGGCGAACAACCCGCCGAGCGAGAAGAGCATGAGGGCGACGATGAAGGCCCAGAAGTAGCGCTCCTGGCCGAACCCGAACGGGTGCTCGGCCGTTGGTCGTCGCCGGGCGCGCCGGCCGCCGAGGACGAGGAGGGCCTGGTTGCCGGTGTCGGCGACGGAGTGGATGGCCTCGGCGAGCAGCGACGCCGCGCCGGTGACGGCGAAGCCGGCGAACTTCGCGATCGCGATGCCGAGGTTGGCCGCGAACGCGGCTGCGATCGCCTTCCGGCTCTCCTCAGGCACAGAAATGACCCTATTCGTGGTCGGGTAACGTCGAACGGTCCCACGAGCCGTCCGGAGGCGCCCGATGCCCGAGCCCGTGATCGTTGCCACCGCCCGCAGCCCCATCGGCCGGGCGTTCAAGGGGTCGCTCGTCGACCTGCGGCCGGACGATTTCGCCACCACCATCGTGAAGGCCGTGCTCGACAAGGTGCCGGCGCTCGACCGCGGCGAGATCGACGACCTGATCCTCGGTTGCGGCCTCCCGGGCGGCGAGCAGGGTTTCAACATGGGCCGGGTCGTGAGCGTGCTCGCCGGTCTCCCCGACGTGCCCGGCACCACGATCACGCGGTACTGCTCGTCGTCGCTGCAGAGCATCCGCATGGCCGCGCACGCGATCAAGGCCGGTGAGGGTGACGCCTTCATCGCCGCCGGCGTCGAGTGCGTGAGCCGCTTCGGCAAGGGCAACTCCGACAGCTGGCCCGACACGCAGAACCCGAAGTTCCAGGACGCCGGGCTGCGCAGCATGAAGCGGTCCGAGGGCGGCCAGGGTCCGTGGGAGCCGCCGGACGGCTATCCCGACGTCTACATCGCGATGGGCCAGACGGCCGAGAACGTGGCCGAGCTCGAGAACGTCTCGCGCGAGGAGATGGACGAGTTCGCGGCGCTGTCGCAGAACCGCGCCGTCCGGTCGCAGGAGCGAGGGTTCTTCGAGCGCGAGATCATCCCCGTCGAGCTGCCCGACGGCCGCGTGATCGCGAACGACGACGGCCCGCGGCCCGACACGACGGTCGAGAAGCTGTCGCAGCTCAAGCCCGTCTTCCGTCCCGACGGCAAGGTCACGGCCGGGAACGCGTGCCCGCTCAACGACGGCGCGGCGGCGGTCGTGGTGATGAGCGACACCCGCGCCCGCGACCTGGGCATCACGCCCCTCGCGCGCATCGTGTCGAGCGGCGTGACCGCGTTGAACCCGGAGATCATGGGTCTCGGGCCGATCGGCGCGAGCCGGCAGGCGCTGGGACGCGCCGGCATGACCATCGACGACATCGACATGGTCGAGATCAACGAGGCGTTCGCGGCGCAGGTGATCCCGTCGGCCCGTCAGCTCGGCATCGACTGGGAGAAGCTGAACGTCAACGGCGGCGCGATCGCCCTCGGGCACCCGTTCGGCCAGACCGGCGCCCGCATCATGACGACGCTGCTCAACGGGCTCGAGGACGCCGGCAAGACCGTCGGCCTCGAGACGATGTGCGTCGGCGGCGGCCAGGGAATGGCCATGGTCGTCGAGCGCCTCAACTAACGGGAAGGGCGCGCCTCGGGCATCGGGCGGACGTCCCACACGGTCGCCGCGGAGATGCGCATCGGACGCGCCGCGCCGCCGACGCGCACCCGCAGCGTCGACGCCCCGCGCTCGTAGCCTTCGTAGACGCCGGTCGTCGCGATCGGACCGCCGTCACGCGCCGTGTACAGGACGGCCAGGGTCTTGCCCTTCCCGAGGCGCAGGCGTTCGTCCCAGCCGTAGTGCAGCCGGTGGTCCGGCCCGAGCCGGGGCGGACGGGAGACGTGCACGCGCTGCTCGCGATACGACGTCATGAGCGCCTCGGCCCGCTCGGCCCCGAGGAACTCCTCGGTGGCGTCGAGCAGGAGGCGGGCGAAGGTGCGGCCGTGCGTCGGGAGGTCGACGTCGTCGGCGAGCGCCCAGTGGACGAGCTCGTGGAGGACGACGCCCTTGGTGCGGTAGCGGCGGGGGAGCGTGATCGTCGTCCCCCGCTCGTCGGTCGTGAAGAAGGCCTGGCGGGCGCCGTGGCCGGGCCGGAAGCCGGGGACCCGCGCGAGGCCGCGGTGGGGGAAACGGGCCTCCCACCACAGCGTCCCGACCACCCGGTCGGCATACGCGGCGCAGGCGTCGAGGCCCGGCAGGGGGCTCGTGGGCAGCGGGGTCTCGGCCAGGTACAGGCGCCGGCGCTGGGCGTCGCGAGGAGAGCGCGGCTCGTCGAGAGTCACCCCCTCCGTGTACCACGCGGCGGAGCGCATGCGGGGTACTTACCGCCCCTGCGGGCGGACCCGGGAGGCCATGATCCCCGCTTCGTCGCGCAACGCGCGCATGCCGACGTTCTGGCCCGTGTACGACGGCGGCTGGCGCAGCATCCAAACGATGCCCTCGGCCGGGACGTCGGTCGGCTCCCAGTCGGAATGGTCGAAGTCGGGGGTGTTGGCGACGAAGCCCTCGGACGCCACCGGCAGATCGATGCGGAACGTGTTCACCGCGATCCGGTCGTCGGCGAGCTGGGCTGCGAGTGACACGGTGAGGTGCTCCATGGCGATCTTCGACATGCCGTAGACCATGAGCCCCGGGACGTACATGAGCGCGGCGGCGGACGACACGTTCAGAATCGCGCCTTCGCCCTGTTGCTTCATGTGGGGGACGGCGGCGTGGGCGGCGACCAGCGGGGCGCGCAGGTTCACCGTCATCATGAGGTCGTAGCGCTTCAGCGGCACGTCGAGGTCGCCGGGAAACGTGATCGCGGCGTTGTTCACGAGGACGTCGAGCCGGCCGAAGTGCTCGACGGTGGCGGCGACCATCCGCTCGATCTCTTCCTCCTTCGCGAGGTTGGTGGGCACGGCGAGCGCGTGGCCTCCGGCGTCCGTGATCTGCCGGACGGTGTCGTCGATCGTGCCAGGGAGACGCAACGGGTCGGCGTCGGTCGCCCGTGCTGCGCACGCGACCGCGACGCCTTCGCGCGCCAGCGCCACGGCGGCGGCGGCGCCGACGCCGCGGCTGGCGCCGGTGACGATTGCGACTTTGCCGTCGAGCATCACCGGTTCGCCGTGCCCTGCTTGCCGAG
>DASZGY010000044.1:0-2320 GCA_035938395.1 Acidimicrobiia bacterium | reverse complement strand
CGGCCGGCGGGGACGGCCCCTTCCTGGGCACGCTGGTCGCACGTGTCGGCCTCGCGCCCGACGACGTGCTGGCCGCACAGTTCGTCGCGCTCAACGAGCTCGCACCCGGACGCGTCATCGCCGGGCTCGGGACCGGCGACAACATGAGCGCGCAGGAGAATCGCGCCTACGGCATCCCGTATCCGACCGCAGCCGAGCGCCGGGCCGACATGGTCAGTCTGGGCCGCGAGCTCAACGGCGCCGGCCTCGCGGTGTGGATCGCCGGTGGGGCGGCGGGGCGCATGGACGAGGCACGCGCCGCGGGTGCCGCCCTCAACCTCTGGGATGTCGAGGCGGCAGTCGTGGCCGAACGCGGCGGCGACGCCGACGGGATCGAGGTGACCTGGGCCGGACCGCCGCCCTCCGCCACGCCACCGTTGGGCGAGCGCGTCCGCGCCTTGCACGCGGCCGGCGCGAGCTGGGTGGTCTTCGGCTGGCCGGTCGACCTCGAGGCGCTCGTTGCCGCGGCCCGCGACGCCTGAGAGGGAGGTCAGAGGGGAGCGCGGGCGGGTCGTAGAATCGCCCGATGGAGTTCCGCCGGATTAACGGGCTGCCGCCCTATGTGTTCGCGACCATCAACGACCTCAAGGCGTTGTCGCGGCGAGCCGGCCGGGACGTCATCGACCTCGGCTTCGGCAACCCCGACCTGCCCTCACCCGACGTCGCAGTGAACAAGCTGGCCGAGTCGGTGCACAATCCGCGGAACCACCGCTACTCGGCGTCGCGGGGCATCCCCAAACTGCGCAGCGCGATCACGGATCTCTACCTGCGCAAGTTCGACGTGGAGCTCGACCCCGAGTCCGAGGTCGTCACGACGATCGGCGCCAAGGAAGGCTTCTCGCATCTCATGTGGGTGCTCGTCGGCCCGGGCGACACCGCGCTGGTGCCGTCGCCGTCCTACCCGATCCACATCTGGGGTCCGCTCTTCTCCGGCGCCGACGTGCGCCAGGTACCGCTGCGCGGGCCTGACGTCGCCGACGAGGGCGCACCCGATCCCGGCGACGCGTTCTTCGACGGGCTCATCAGCGCGTTCGAGGAGTCGTGGCCCAAGCCGCGGGTCATCGTGCTTTCCTTCCCCCACAACCCCACGACGGCGTGTGTCGACCTCTCGTTCATGGAACGCCTGGTCGGCTTCGCCCGCGAGCACGACGTCGTGCTCGTCCACGACTTCGCCTACGCCGACCTCGGCTTCGACGGGTACGAGCCCCCTTCGATCCTGCAGGTGCCGGGCGCCAAGGATGTGGCGGTCGAGATCTACACGATGACGAAATCGTTCTCCATGGCGGGCTGGCGGGTCGGCTTCGTCGTCGGTAACCGCGAGATCGTCCAGGCCCTGACCAAGCTCAAGACCTACCTCGACTACGGGACGTTCCAGCCGATCCAGATCGCGGCGATCGTGGCCATGAACGAGGCGCCGGAGTATCCCAAGGAGATCAACCAGATCTACCGGTCACGCCGCGACGCGCTCTGCGACGGCCTGAACCGCATCGGCTGGCGCCTCGTCCCGCCGAAGGGGACCATGTTCGTGTGGGCGCCCATCCCCGAGCCCTACCGCGAGATGGGCTCGCTGGAGTTCTCCAAGTACCTGGTGAACGAGGCCGACGTCGCCACCTCACCCGGTGTCGGCTTCGGGCCCGGCGGCGACGGGCACATCCGCTTCGCGCTCATCGAGAACGAGCAGCGCATCGGGCAGGCCGTGCGCAACCTGCGCAGCGCGCTGACCAAGCTCGGCTGAGAGGTACGAGCCGGTGAGCCATTAGGGCCGGCCGGCCCCGGGGACGGTTGTACGCACCTTCTCGATGGCGCCGTGACGCCCTTCCTTCGCCTTGACGTCGTGGCTGGTGGGCGCAGTGACCAGGTAGAGGGTGCGGCGGTCGTCGTCACCCAGCATGCAGGCGAAGCAGTTCATCGACGTCGACACCCGTTCGAGGATCTCGCCGCCTTCGGCGACGCGGATGCACTCGGGCCCGAGGGCGTTCGCGACCCAGATCGTGTTGTCCTCACACAGGCAGATGCCGTCGGGCGCCACGCGCGGGAGCGGGGCCCATTCGCGCTGGTTGCTCAGGTTGCCGTCCGTGTCGCGATCGAACGCGGTGAGCCGCCCGCCGAGGCTCTCGGCGATGATCAGCGTGGCGTCGTCTTCGGTGATGACCGTCCCGTTGGGGAAGTTGATGCCGTCGGCCGCCTCGCAGCTGGTGCCGTCGGGGTCGACACGGATGATGGACGTGGGGGCGATCTCGCTCGCGTCGACCCTCCCGTCGTAGAGGCCGTCGAGGTCGAA
>DASZGY010000043.1:0-10041 GCA_035938395.1 Acidimicrobiia bacterium | reverse complement strand
CCGCGGCGCGGCGCGGGTGCGGCGCGTCGCCCGCACGCTCGCCGATCTCGAGGGATGCGCCGAGGTGTGCGAGCGCCACGTCACGCTCGCAGCCGCGCTCCGTGAGGACGTGCCATGAGCGCGGCCCGACCACGCCTGCCGGCCGCAGAGGTGGCTGCGGCCACACTCGTCTGCCTCCCCGACGTGGGCCCGAGCCGGCTGCGCGCCGTGCTCGACCGGTGGCCCGACCCGGGCGCCGCGCTGGCCGCCGTCCGCGCCGGCAAGGCCGGCGACGCTCTCGCACCCCACACGCGGCTCGTTCGCACACACGAGCGCGAGGCGCTGGTGCGGAGTTGGGCGCGCGCTTCATGCGCTCTCGACCTCGCGCCGGAGCTGGCGCGCAGGGGCACCGCGGTCGTTCGCGACGGCCACGCCGGTTACCCCATTGGCGACGAGGTTCCGGACCGGCCGGCAGTGCTGCTCGTCGAGGGGGCCGCGCCGGACGTCCTGTGTCGCCCGCGCGTCGCAATCGTGGGGACCCGCTCCGCATCCGTGCACGGCCTGGCCGATGCACGCGAGCTGGGCGCGTTCCTGGCCCGGCGGGGAGTCACCGTCGTCAGTGGCCTCGCCATCGGCATCGACGGCGCCGCCCACCTCGGGGCGCTCGACGCCGGAGGCGGAGTCGTGGGCGTGGTCGCGACCGGTCTCGACGTCGTCTACCCGCGCCGGCACGTCGTGCTGTTCGAGCGCGTGCGGCAATCCGGGGTGCTCCTGAGCGAGGCCGGGTTCGGCGCGCAGGCCAACCGCTTCCGGTTCCCCGTCCGCAACCGCATCATCGCCGCGCTCGCCGACGTCGTCGTGGTCGTGGAGGCGACGCTGCGCGGCGGGGCACGCATCACCGCCGACTACGGGCTCGAGTACGGCCGGCCCGTCCTCGTCGTGCCCGGCTCACGGCGCAACCCGTCGGCCGAGGGCTGCAACGCTTTGCTGGCCGACGGCGCCCAGCCGCTCCTCGACCCCGACGACGTGCTCGTCGCCCTGGGTCTGACGCCCGGATCCCGCCGCGGTTGGGGAGCTCCACCTCCCCGCGCCGCACCCGGGTCGGACGGCACGCGCATCCTCGCGGCGTGCGCGGGCGAAGCGGCCACCGTCGATCAGCTCGTCAGCCGCACAGCGCTCGCGCCCGAGGCGGTCACGGTCGCACTGCGCGCGCTCGAGCGGCAAGGGTGGGTCGAGCATCGGCGGGGCTGGTGGTGGCCCCGATGATGGGCGCGCTCTTCGCCGGTGACCTTCTAGTCGCGATGATGCACGCGCTAATCGCCCGTGAACGTCGGGTCGCGCTTCTGCAGGAACGCGACCATCGCCTCGGCCGTGTCCTTCGACGCGAAGTTCATCGCCTGCGCCGTGTCCTCGAACTCGAGCGCCTCGGCCATCGACACCGAGAACGACTGGTTGAGCAGCCGCTTCGAGAGCGACAGCTGGATCGGTGGCAGGGCGGCGAGCCGCGCCGCGTGCTCCGTCGTGATCTTCGCGAGATCGTCGGCGGGCACGACCCGGTTGACGATGCCGATGCGCTCGGCTTCGGCGGCGTCGATGATGTCGGCGAAGAACACGAGCTCCTTCGCCTTGTGGAGACCGACGAGGCGGGGCAGCAGCCACGAGCCGCCGAAGTCGACGTTGAGACCCCGCTTCGAGAAGATCTCGGTGAACCGGGCGCGCTCCGAGGCGATGATCAGGTCGCAGCCCAGCGCCATGTTCAGCCCCGCGCCGGCCGCGACGCCGTTGACGGCGGCGATCGTGGGCTGCGGCAGGTGGTGGAGGCGCAACGCGGCCCGGCCGACCACGCGCATCTGCCGGAAGGTGGAGCCAATCCCGCCGGGGTCGACCTCGAGGTCCGGGTTGTTGCCAGGGCTGAGGTCGGCGCCGGAACAGAACCCGTCGCCGGCGCCGGTGATCACGAGCACACGGTCGCTGGGGGTGTCGGCGACTTCATCGAACACCTCGATGAGCTCGCGCCACATCGGGCCGTTGATGGCGTTCTTCTTCTCGGGGCGGTTCAGCGTGACCGTGACGACGCCGTCCGCTCGATCGACGATGAGCGTTTCCATGCGGCCGCTACCGTAGCGCCGTGGGCTTCAACCCGTTCCGCAAGCAGGTTCGTCGATCCTCCGACGTCGTCATCGTCGTCGCCGCGCTCGTCGTGGTCGCCGCGCTGCTCGTGTGGGCGGTGCTCCCGCGCTGACCGGCACCCCGCGGCTCACCCCTCGAGGCGCGTCTCCCGCGCGAACGAGGCGATCTCCCCCGCGACCTCGTGCAGCTCGCGTTCCGGAGCCCGCTCGTCGGTGACCCGCGCGCCCTGCATGCGGTCGAGACGGAACGAACGGCCGCCGCCGCGCAGCCGGCACCATGCCATGAGGTACCAGTGATCCTGCGACCCGGCGAGCCCGTATGGCTCCACCCGGCGGCGCTCGGTGCGCTGGCCGGACCGGTCGACGTAGTCGAGCTCGAGCACCTTGCGGTCGGCCACCGCGGTCTCGACGGCACGCATCACGGGCGTGACGTCGAGGTGGCCGCGCTGTTGCAGCAGGTGGATGCGCGCCACGAGCTCGCGTGCGCCTTCCCGGTTCGCAGCCGACATCGCGGCGACGAGCTTGCGCAACGCAGAGCGGGCGGCGTCGCCGAACGGGATGGGGCCGCTGGCGGCCAGCGCCACGGCGATCGCGGTGGCCTCGTCGGCGCTGAAGTTCAGCGGCGGCAGGCTCATCGACGGATCGACGGAGTAGCCGCCGCCCGGACCGGGCGTGGCCCAGATCGGGACGCCCGACTGCTGGAGCGACGAGATGTCCCGCTCGATCGTGCGTACGCTCACCTCGAAGCGATCGGCGAGGCTTCGCGCCGCCCGAGCCCGAGGCGCGGTGGCCCGCAGCAGCTCGACGATCGCGTACAGGCGGTCGGTGCGGTTCATGCCGACAACCTGCCAGCATGGAATGTCGGGCGCCATCCGGAGTTGAATCAGACATGACCCAAGGCCACAGCATCACCGTCACACCCGCCGACCTGCACGTCGAGATCTCCGTCGCCGGCGTCAAGGTCGCCGAATCCGACCGGCCCGTGTTGCTCGAGGAGACGGGCCTCCCGACCCGCTACTACCTCCCCCGCGAACACGTCCGCGCCGACGTCCTCAGTGCGACCAGCAGCGAGACCGTCTGCCCGTTCAAGGGCCAGGCGTCGTACTGGAACGTCGAGGTCGACGGCGAGGTCCACGACGACCTCGTATGGAGCTACGAGACGCCGATCCCGCAGGCCGAGGGCGTGGCGGGACTGTTCTGCTTCTACAACGAGCGGGTCGACCTCGTCGTCGACGGCGTAGCGCTCGCCCGCCCGGAGACGCCGTACTCGCGGTAGCCGGCGCTAGAACGCGCCTTCCAGGACCTCGACGACGAGCTCGCCGTCGGAAGCGCGTGTCACCGACGCCACATCGAAGCGCAAGGTGCGACGGCGCGCGTCGTGCTCGGCGAGCCACCGGGACGCGAGCGTGCGCAGGCGCCGCTGCTTGGTCGCCGTGACGGCCTCGACCGGCGCACCGAACCTGGTGCTCGCGCGCGTCTTCACCTCGCAGAAGACGAGCGTGGTTTCCCGGCGCACGACAAGGTCGAGCTCGCCCTCACGGCACCGCCAGTTGCGGTCGAGCACCTCGTACGCGGCGGCTTCGTACCACTCGGCGACGGCGTCCTCACCGGCGATTCCGAGTCGACGGCGGGGGTCGACCCGGCGTCGCGGGCCCGGGCCGGGCACCGCTACAGGTCCTTGCCCGCCAGTTCCTCGACGTTGACATCCTTGAACGTCACGACCCGCACGTTGGCGACGAACCGGGCGGGTCGGTACATGTCCCACACCCAGGCGTCCTGGAGATTGAGCTCGAAGTAGACGCGTCCCTGCTCGTTCTTCACGTCCATCTCGACCGCGTTCGTGAGATAGAAGCGTCGTTCGGTCTCGACGACGTAGGCGAACATCGGGAGGACGTCGCGATACTCCTTGTAGAGCTGGAGCTCGATCTCCGTCTCGTAACGTTCGAGGTCCTCGGAACTCACGGACTCTCCCGATCGCCGTCAGGTTCGCGGGCTCAGGCCCGCCGCTCCCTGACCTTGGCTGCCTTTCCGATCCGATCGCGCAGGTAGTAGAGCTTCGCCCGGCGTACGTCGCCGCGGCTCATGACTTCGATCCTGGCGATGATCGGCGAGTGGACGGGGAAAGTGCGTTCGACGCCGACGCCGAAGCTCACCTTGCGGACGGTGAACGTCTCGCGCGCCCCACTGCCCTTGCGGCGGATCACGACCCCCTGGAACACCTGCACGCGCTCGCGGTTCCCCTCCACCACCCGGACGTGCACCTTCAGCGTGTCGCCGGGCGCGAAGTCCGGAATGTCGTCCCGAAGGTTGGCGCGATCGACAAGATCGGTTGCGTTCATCGTTCGCCTTCTCGAGGGGGTCGGCTCGGAGGGGAGGAGCCTCGATGCTACCGGTCGGCCGGTCCCTCCGGGAACTCGTCGAGCAGCCGCCGCTCGTCGGCTGTCAGAGCCCGGGGCCCGAGCAGGTCGGGGCGGCGATCGAGGGTCCGCCGCAGCGCCTGCGCCCTGCGCCAGCGGGCGATCAGGGCGTGGTCGCCCGACCGCAGCGCTTCGGGCACCGCCCAGCCGCGGAAGTCGGCGGGGCGCGTGTACTGCGGGTACTCGATCAGCCCGTCGCCGAACGACTCGTCGTCGCCGGACGCCGTGTTGCCCATCACGCCCGGAACGAGGCGGGCGACGGCCTCGATCACGACGAGCGCGGCGGCCTCTCCCCCCGCGAGCACGTAGTCGCCCACCGAGATCTCGTCGTCGCAGAGGTGGTCGGCGACGCGCTGGTCGACACCCTCGTACCGGCCGCACACGAGCGAGAAGCCGTCCCGCGGCGCGAGCCGCTCCGCCATGCGCTGGTCGAAGCGCCTCCCGGCGGCGGACAGGAGGAGCAGCGGACGCGGAGGGTCGACGGCCTCGACCGCCTCGAACAGCGGCTCCGGCGTCATCACCATGCCCGCCCCGCCGCCGAACGGCGTGTCGTCGACGCTGCGATGCGGATCGGTGGTGTGCTCACGCGGATCGTGGACGCAAACGTCGACCAGGCCGCGCTCCCGGGCGCGGCCGAGCAGCGACGATTGCAGGGGGCCCTCGAGGTACGCCGGGAAGATCGTGAACACGTCGACGCGCATAGGGGTCCTAGGACGAGCGGTTGACGTCGAGGAGCCCGTCGGGCAGGTCGACGACCAGGACACCCGCTTCCTGCTCGACGACGAACACGAATGGCACGAGCGCGCCGTCGTCGAGGACGAGGATGTCGTGCGCCGGGTTCGCCTCGACCGCGGCGACGCGACCGAGCGAGTTCCCGTTCACGTCGCGCACTTCGTCGCCGACGAGTTCGTGCACCCAGATCCGCCCTTCGCCCGGGTCGTCGAGCGGCTCGCCCACGAGCGTTGCGCCGCGCAGCTCCTCGGCGCCGTTGCGATCGGTGATGCCCTCGAAGCGAACGAGCCACCGGCCCTGGTGCGGACGGGCGCTCGCCACGACCAGCGTGCGGTCGCCAGCGTGGAGGACCGCGCCGGGCGTTGTGCGCTCGGGGCGGTCGGTGTGCAGCATCACGACGACCTCGCCCTTGAGGCCGTGCGGACGACCGACCCGGCCCAGCTCGAGGTCAGCCGCAGCCAACAGCCGGTTACTCCACGACGTCGACGTTGGCCTTGATGCCCTCGGCGGCGCCGGCGGCGCGGACGACCTGTCGGAGCGCCTGGATGACCCGGCCGCGCTTGCCGATGAGACGCCCCATGTCGCTCGGGCTGGCGTGCACGAGGAGCTGCACGTCGTCACGCCGCTCCTCGACGTCGATCTCGACCGCCTCGGGCTCCTCGGCGACGTTGTGGGTCACGTGCTCGACGACCGCGCGAGCACGGGCGCCGAGGATCCGGTTGCCTTCCGGCGCGATCTCGTCGTCGTACTCCTCGTCGTCGAGCTCGTCGTCCAGTACCTCGTCCCGCTCGTTGATCGCGTCGTCACTCATCACCCGGCTCCTCGGTGGCGTCGCCCGATCCCTCTTCGGCGGCGGGCTCGTCGGAGGCGGCGGGTGTCTCCGGCTCGGGCTCAGGCGTCGCGGCCTCCGCTGCCTCGGCCTTCTTCGCCTTCTTCGCCGCTGCCTTCGGGTCGTCGAGACGCCGGCGGGCGAGCTTCGTGTCGACGCGGCCACCTCTCTCCGACTCGAACTGCGCCCAGACGCCCGAGACCGTCAGCAGCTTCTGCACCTGCTCGGTCGGCTGCGCGCCTTTCCGCAGCCACGCGAGGGCCTTCTCGCCGTCGATGTCGGAGACCGACGGGTCCTGGCGGGGGCGGTAGTGGCCGATGGTCTCGATGTTGCGGCCGTCGCGGGGCGAACGGGAATCGGCGACGACGACCCGGTACGTCGGATGCTTCTTCTTGCCCATCCGCATGAGGCGGATCTTCACGGACACGGCGAGGTGTTCCTCTCGAGCTCGGTTCCGGGCGTCGGAAGAACACCCGTAGGACGCACCAGGGTAGCGAGTCAGCGGCCGGGCACCGGGAGCCGCGGCATCTTGCCCTTCGCAACCGAGCGCATCATCTGCTGGACCATCTTGAACTGCTTGAGCATGCCGTTCACGTCCTGGGTGCTCGTGCCGCTGCCCCGGGCGATCCGAAGGCGCCGCGAGCCGTTGATGACGGTCGGGTTGCGCCGCTCCTCGGGCGTCATCGAGCGGATGATCGCCTCGATCCGACCGAGCTGCGACTCGTCCAGCTCGGCGTCCCGGGCCTCCTTCGGCAGCCCCGGCATCATGCCGACGAGGTTCTGCAGCGGGCCCATCTTCCGCACCTGCTGCATCTGGTCGAGGAAGTCCTCGAGCGTGAAGTGGCCCTTGCGGAGCTTCTTCTCCGCCTTCGCCGCCTCCTCCTCGTCGAAGGCGGCCTCGGCCTTCTCGATGAGCGTGAGCATGTCGCCCATGCCGAGGATGCGGCTCGCCATGCGGTCGGGGTGGAACGGCTCGAAGTCGTCGAGCTTCTCGCCCGTGCCGGCGAAGAGAATCGGCTTGCCGACGACCTCCTTCACCGAGAGCGCGGCGCCACCGCGCGCGTCCCCGTCGATCTTCGTGAGGATCACGCCGTCGAGCCCGACCGCCTCGTCGAACGCCTCGGCAACGTTGACGGCCTCCTGGCCGGTCATCGCGTCGACGACGAGCAGCGTGTCGTCGGGCTCGACCTTGGCCCGGATGCGGCGCAGCTCGCCCATGAGGTCGTCGTCGATCTGGAGCCTGCCCGCGGTGTCGAGGATCACGACGTTGCGGCCGGTGCGGTCGGCTTCCTTGAGCGCGGCCCGCGCCACTCTGACCGGATCGGTCGGCTCGGAGAACACGGGCACGTCGATGCGTTGCCCGAGCACGCGCAACTGCTCGACCGCCGCCGGCCGTTGGAGGTCGGCGGCGACCAGCAGCGGCTTGCGTCCTTCGGCGACGAGGTGACGTGCGAGCTTGCCGGCGGCGGTGGTCTTCCCGGAACCCTGCAAGCCGGCGAGCATCACGACCGTCGGCGGCTTCGAGCTCATGGCGAGCTTGCCCGTCTCACCGCCGAGCGTCGTGACGAGCTCCTCGTGCACGATCTTGATGACCTGCTGGGCGGGGCTCAGGCTCTTCGCGACCTCGGCGCCGCGCGCGCGTTCCTTGATCCGGTTGATGAACGACTTGACGACCGCGACGTTGACGTCGGCTTCGAGCAGCGCGACACGGATCTCGCGCGCGACCTCGTCGACGTCCTTGTCGCTCAGACGGCCTCGGCCGCGCAGCCGCTTGAAGATGCCGTCGAAGCGGTCGGAGAGAGCGTCGAACATTTTCCTCCTGGCGCGGTCGCAAGCTCCGGCTTCGCGGCTGCGGTCGGCAATGCCGCCGCTGCCGCGCTCTCACGCTATGCGAAGAGCGCGCCGGCGAACTCCGCGGGGTCGAACGGCACGAGATCCTCAGGCGCCTCGCCGATGCCGATCAGCTTGACGGGAATGCCGAGGTCGACCTCGATCGCCAGAACGACGCCGCCCTTCGCCGTGCCGTCGAGCTTGGTCAGCACGACGCCGGTCACGCCGACGGCCTCTGTGAACTGACGCGCCTGCGCCAGGCCGTTCTGGCCGGTGGTGGCGTCGATGACGAGCAGGACCTCCTGGAGCGCGCCCGGCGTCCGCTCGGCGATGCGGTGGATCTTCTTGAGCTCCTCCATGAGGTTGACCTTGGTGTGCATGCGACCGGCGGTGTCGACGAGCACGACGCCGGCGCCTCGCCCACCCGCCGCGTCCACGGCGTCGAAGACGACGGAACCGGGATCGGCGCCCTCTTGTCCGCGCACCACGTCGGCCCCGACGCGCTCGGCCCACTCCGCCAGCTGGTCGGCGGCGGCCGCACGAAACGTGTCGGCCGCAGCCATCAGCGCGACGTGTCCGTCCTCGATCTCGCGCTGGGCGAGCTTGGCGATCGTGGTCGTCTTGCCCGTCCCGTTCACGCCGACGAACAGCCACACGGTCGGCCCGTCCGGCGCGTGGTGCAACGACCGGTCGACGCCAGAGAGGTCGTCGACGATCTCCTCGCGCAACAGCGTGACGAGCTGTTCGGGGTCGTCCACGCGAGCGGCTGTCGCCCGCGCCCGGAGCTCGTCGAGCAGTCGGGAGGTCGTCGCCACGCCGACGTCGGCGAGGAGCAGCGCTTCCTCGATGGTGTCCCAGGCATCGTCGTCGATCGCGCGGCGCCCGGTGAGCGCGCCGAGCGATCGGGAGAGGGCGGCGCGCGTCTTGCCGAGCCGGTCGCGCAAGCGCGACGGACGTGGTGGCGCGGCGACATCGCCGCCCGGCTCGGCCGGCTCGTCGGGAGGGGGCGCTTCCTCGAGCCGCTCGGCGCGGCGCGCCAGTCCGAGCCCGAGCCAGATGAGCGCGGCGGCGAGCACGAAGATGGCGATGAGCAGCACGGCGGCGAGGGTGGGAGACACGGCAGTCGCGTTCGTCGGGGGCCAGCTAGCCGGCGGAGCCTACCGGTCGCTCCCGGCGTCGCCGCCCGGGCCTTCTCCGGCGACGGGCGGCGGCGGGTCGCTCCGCCGGTACGTGACCGTCTCGTGTGGGGTCTCGATCCCGGCCTCGTCGAGCGCCGCCTTGATGCGCGCTCGGAGCTCGCGAGCCACCCGCCACTGCTCGAGCGGAAGGGTCTGGACGACGAGCCGGAGCTTCATGCTCTGCGCGCCGAGCTCCTCGATCCCCCAGACGTCCGGCTCGATGAGGATCGCGTCACGCCAGCCTTCTTCGTGCCACATGGCGTCGGCGGTCTGCTTGATCACGCGGATGGCGCTGGCGACATCGGTGTCGCGGTCGACCTCGATGTCCAAAAGCGCTCGCGACCACTGCTGCGACTTGTTCCCGACCCGTTTGATCTCGCCGTTGGGGACGTGCCAGACGACGCCTTCGACGTCGCGCAGGCGGGTCGTCCGCAGGCTCACGCCTTCGACCGTGCCGCTCACGCCGCCGGACGTGCCCCCGACCGTTCCGCCGACGTCGATGACGTCGCCCACGCCGTACTGGTCCTCGACGAGCATGAAGAACCCCGACAGGAAGTCGCGGACGAGGGTCTGGGCCCCGAAGCCGAGTGCGATCCCGAGCACCCCGGCGCCGGCGATCAGCGGCGCGAGGTTGATCCCGAGCTCGCTCAGCACGACCAACACCGCGATGCCCCAGATGACCGCGTTGGCGAGCCTTCCCAACACGTCGGCCATCGTCTTGGCCCGCTGCGCGCGGCGCGCGCTGATCGCCCCGCCCGTGTCGATGAACCCGAACGGCGATTTCTTCGGCTTGTCGTCCTTGGCCCTGCGCTTGGGCGGCGTCGCCAGGATGCGACGAATGATTCGACCCACGAGGTGGGTGACGAGCCAGGCGACGAGCAGGATGAGCGCGACGCGCAGCGGCTTCGCGAAGGCGTCGGCGATCTCGGCGGCGCGGTCGTTGTCGC
>DASZGY010000042.1:0-31870 GCA_035938395.1 Acidimicrobiia bacterium | reverse complement strand
GATGAGGTCCGCGTCGCCGAGCCTCGTGACGCTTGCGAGGTCGTACGAGAGCACCCACAGGCGTGCGCCGCGATCCCTCGCGGATGTCCCGACGTCGACGCCGCAGGCGGAGGCATTCGCCAAGCAGTTGAAGTCTCAGGGGTACCGCTTCGTCGGGCCCACGAGTGTGTACGCCTTCATGCAGAACGTCGGCGTGATCAACGACCACATCCATGGGTGCTTCCGAGCGACCGACTACCGCCCGGCCAGTAGCCAAGACCGCGGCCGGTAAGGAGCCGCGCCGCACCACGGCTCTGGCGAACAGCACCTGATCCACAATGACTGCAGCGCCTTCGTCGACATCCGGAGCGATCGGAGACCAGCACCACGCGCTGGGTGTCCAGCTTGGGTCGAGCCGGGGCCTGGCTGGCTTTGCAGCAGCAGTGCCCATCACGAACTCAGATCAACCGGCGAGTCCGACGCCAGTGGTGCCGGGCGACCCCGCTTTCGCGTCGTCACGTAGAGCATCCAGCCCAGCGCGTCGACCAGCCAGAAGCTGATGAGCCGGTACACCAGCACCGCCGCCACCGCCTCCGGGGCGTGGACACCAGCGGCGACGAGTGCTGCGGCCAGCGCGGCCTCCACCACGCCGAGACCCCCGGGGGTGAGCTCGAAACTGCCGGCGCCCACCCCGACGCTCCAGGCCAGGATGAGGCCGGACCAGGGAACTGGGCTTCCCACGGCCATGATGGCCAGGGCCAGACAGGCGATGTTCGCCACCCAATTCAGGGTGGCCATGAGGAACACGAAGGCCCAGCCCCGCCCCTTCAGACGCAACCCGACGACGCGCGCCACGGTGGCCTCGATCAGCGCCCGGGGGTCGCCCCGGGGTCGCTGCATGACGCGCTGGACCAACCGAAGACCCCGGGCCCCGACCAACTCCAGTCGAGCTCGGAGCCGGTCGTAGCGAAGGGCTATCAGGCACCCCAGAACCGGCACGACGGTGGCCAGGGCGCCCAACGTCCCGACCACCGCGGCGACGACGTTGCCGGACAGCATGGCGCCGACGGCCACAATCAGAACAAATGCGATTGTCGAGATCACCCCGGAGATTGTCAGCACCCATCCGGCCAGACTGCGATCCGCCCCGCGCCGGGCGAAGGACCGGAACGAGAAGGCGGCGCTCATCGGGGCCCCCGCGATGGGGATGGAGACCGAGATGGCGTTGCTGGCATAGACGATGACCACCACGGACGGCATCGACAGTCGAACACCGCCAGCGCGGAGCAACCGGCGCTGCAGGCGGGCCAGGGTCGCCATGGACAAAATTTCGGCGGAGATGGCAAACGGAAGAAGGATCAAATGCGCGTGGCCCAGGACGGCAAAGGATTGACGGACCGAGCGGCGTTCTAGCCAGCCCAACCCGACCAGGGCGGCCAGCGCCACCGCCACTACAGCCAACGTACGAGCCCTTCGCCATCCCGTGGCCCGCTCGCCGTGGGAGAGGTCTCCCTCCGTGGCACGCGCCGGGGAGGTCTTTCTCAGAGTGGGCCCGTTCGGGCTCTTGTCCGTGGCTCGCGCCGTGTGAGATCTCCGCATCGATGCGATGGCTGGCGCTTTCTGGTCAGGCCAGGACGGTGTTGTCGTCTCTCTTCAGATCCTGCGGCAACCACCAGCTGCTGGCATCTTCGAAACCCATAGTTCCTCATGGGGTGAGCTCGATCGAAGACGCGCGTCAGAAGATCGTTCGAAGGTGTTCGCCGTGGTCGGCTCCCCGTCGTACGACCTCGGCGTTGTAGCAAGTGTCGGAGGGGGGACTTGAACCCCCACGCCCTTGCGGGCACTAGCCCCTCAAGCTAGCGCGTCTGCCGATTCCGCCACTCCGACGTGCACCGCGCCACGCGCGACGAGCAAGAAGTTTACGGCTGCGCTAGACGCGCAGGGCGAGCAGGACGGTCGAGAACGTGAACACGATGGCGGTGACGACCGTGATCCGGTCGAGGTTCCGCTCCACGACGGTGGACCCCGCCATCGAGCCGCCCATCTGGCCGCCGAACATGTCGGACAGGCCGCCACCCCGGCCGGCGTGGAGCAGCACGAAGAGGATCAGCATCCCGCAGGCGATGACGTCGAGGACCAAAAGGATGGCGTTCAGCACGGGCGGTCGTTCCCTCTCATCAGGGACAAAACGCTAACACAGGCCTCACGCACGGAACCGCACGACCCGGGCGAACTCGTCGGGGTCCAGCGACGCGCCGCCCACCAGGGCGCCGTCGATCTCGGGCATCGCCATGAGGTCGGCGATGTTGCCCGGCTTGACGCTCCCGCCGTAGAGGATCCGGATCGAGGCGGCAGTCTCAGCGGAGTACATGTCCCGCAGCGCGGCCCGGATTACGGCGATCGTCGCGTTGGCGTCCTCGGGGGTCGCGTTGCGCCCGGTCCCGATGCACCAGATCGGCTCGTACGCGATGACCGAGACGGCCGCGCTGCCCGATCGCACACCGGCGAACGCAGCGCGCGTCTGGCTGTCGACGCGTTCGTCGGTACGCCCCGCGTCGCGTTCCTCGAGCGTCTCGCCGACGCAGACGATCGGCGTCATCTCGTGCTTCAGGACCGCCTTGTGCTTCAGGTTCACGTCCTCGTCCGTCTCGCCGAACAGCTGACGACGCTCGGAGTGGCCGACGATCACGTAGCGCACGTTGAGCTTCGCAAGCATCGGCGGGCTCACCTCACCGGTGAACGCGCCCTGGTCCTTCCAATGCACGTTCTGCGCGCCCAGCACGATCGGGATGCGGTCGGCCTCGAGCACGGTCTGCACCGACCGGAGCGCGGTGAACGCCGGGCACACCACGATCTCGCACTCCTGGTAATCGCGGTCGTCGAGCCGGTACGACAGCTTCTGCACGACCTGGATCGCCTCCAGGTGCGTGTGGTGCATCTTCCAGTTGCCGGCCATGATCGGCCGCCGCTCGTTGCTCGCCATCACCTCTCCATCTTCTTGGATTCCCGTAGTGCCTTCAGGCCGGGCAGGTCGCCCTGCTCGATGAACTCCAGGGACGCGCCGCCGCCAGTGCTCACGTGGTCGATTCGATCGCCGAGCCCGAACCGGCGGACGGCGGCCGCACTGTCACCGCCACCCACCACCGTGAACCCGGGACACCCCGCCACTGCCTCCGCGACCGCCCAGGTCCCGGCCGCGAACGGCGCCACCTCGAACACGCCCATCGGCCCGTTCCACAGCAGCAGAGCCGCGTCGCCGATCTCGGCCGTGAACGCGTCGGCGGTCTCGGGACCGATGTCGAGCCCCTTCACGCCCCCCGGCATCGCGTCTGCCGATACGACGCGCGCGTCTGCGTCGTCGGTGATCTCCTCGGCGACGACGACGTCAGTCGGGATCCGAACCCGCCCGGTGTCGAGGAGCCGCCGACACTCATCGACCATGTCGGGCTCGACGAGTGAGTCCCCGACCGAGTGTCCTTGCGCGAGCAGGAAGGTGAACATCATGGCCCCGCCGACCAGGATCGCATCGCAGCGCCGGAGGAGCGCATCGATGACGCCGAGCTTGTCGCTCACCTTCGCACCGCCGAGCACGGCCACGAAGGGGTGCTCGTCAGCGTGGAGCAAGCGTGAGAGTGTCTCGACCTCCCGGAACAGCAACCGGCCGCCGGCGCTCGGGAGGAGGCGCGGCGGCCCCACGATCGACGCGTGCGCGCGATGCGACGCACCGAAGGCCTCGTTCACGTAGTCGTCGGCGAGCTCGCACAGGTCGGTCGCGAAGGCGGGATCGTCCGTGGTCTCGCCGCGCTCGAAGCGGAGGTTCTCCAGCATGAGCACGTTCCCAGGTTCGAGGCTGGCCACGTAGGACTCGACGGCCGCGCCCACCACCCCGGGCGCGAGGGGAACCTCTTGTCCGAGCAGCTCGCTCAGGCGCGCAGCGACGGGCGCCATTGAATACTGCGGGTCGGGCGCCCCCTTGGGCCGCCCCAGGTGTCCGGCCACGACGACGGCGGCATCGTTTACGCGAAGCCACTCGAGCGTCGGAAGCGCGGTCGTGATGCGGAGGTCGTCGGCGACCGCGCCGCCTTCGAGCGGAACGTTGAGATCGACCCGCACGAGGACGCGTTGCCCGCGCGCGAGCGGGAGGTCCTCGAGACGCGGGATTCCGACCTCAGCGTTCGCCAAGGAACGCGCTGAGATCGATGAGCCGGTTCGAGAAGCCCCATTCGTTGTCGTACCAGCCGAGCACCTTGACCATCGTCCCGTTCGCCATCGTGTCCTTGGCCGAGAAGATGCACGACGCCGGGTTGCCGACGATGTCGGCCGAGACGAGCGGCTCGTCCGTGTAAGACAGCACGCCCTTGTAGGAAGCGTCATTGGACGCGGCTGCGAACGCCTCATTCACCTCTTCGGCGCTCGTGCTCTCACCCAGCACGGCCGTGAGGTCGGTGATCGAGCCCACCGGCACCGGTACCCGCATCGAAGTGCCGCTGAGCCTGCCGTCCAGCTCCGGCAGCACCAGTCCGATCGCCTTCGCGGCGCCCGTGCTGGCCGGGATGATGGAGAGCGCAGCGGCGCGCATCCGCCGCATGTCGGCCTTGCCCGAGCGGCTCGTCTGCGCAATGTCCTGCAGAGCCTGGTCGCTTGTATACGCGTGAATCGTCGTCATGAACCCCTGCTCGATGCCGAACCGGTCGTTCAGCACCTTGGCCATCGGCGCCAGGCAGTTCGTCGTGCACGAGGCGTTGGAGATCACCGTGTGCTGCCCGGGGTCGTAGGCGGCGTCGTTGACGCCGAGGCACATCGTGAGGTCCGCGTCTCCGGAGGGGGCAGAGATGACCACCCGCTCGGCGCCACCCTGGAGGTGCCCAGCCGCCGCATCGCGCGCCGTGAACACGCCGGTCGATTCGATGACCACTTCGATGCCGTGGTCGCCCCACGGGATCTCGGCCGGGTCGCGCTCTTCCAGCTTCTTGATCTCCTTGCCGTCGACCGAGAATCCGCCGTTGCTGACCTTGACCTCGTTGCGCAGCATGCCCCCGACCGAGTCGTGCTTGAGCAGGAAGGCCATCGTCTCGCTGTCGCCGAACGGGTCGTTGACGGCGACCAGCTCCACGCCGGCGCTTTCCCCCCGGTCCAGCAGGGCCCGGTGGAAGGAGCGGCCGATCCGCCCGTATCCGTTGATCCCTACTCGTACGGCCATCAGATGTGCCTCCGTGTTCTCGACTCGGTCGCCGGCGCCGTCGTCGCCGCCGGCGCCGGACTACAGCAGAGCCCGCAGCGCCCCCGCCAGTCTGCCCGGATCGTGCACCAGCCCGTCGCCCCGGGCCACATCGGCGGGGACGGGTTCCACGCCCCAGTCCCTGGTGACGGCGTCGTCGGCGGCGAGGGCACCGTCACGCTGATACAGGAAGGCGTCGACCCGAGCGCCGTGCTCCTTGACGGCCAACAGATGGTCGGTGGCGTCGAGACCGGCCGTCTCCGGCTGTTGGGGTCGCAAGTTCGAGACCTGCACCACCCGTCCCGGCGCCGCGGCCACCGCGGCGCGCAGGTCGCGGACACACAAGACCGGGAGCAGGCTGGTGTAGAGCGATCCGGGCGCCAGCACTACCTGGTCGGCGGTCGCGATCGCGGCGATCGCCTCGGCGGGCGGGGCGGCGTCGCTCGGCACCAGCTCGACCCGCCGGATGCGTCCGGCGCTGTTCTGGACCGCGACCTGCCCCTCCACCGCTTCGCCCTCGACGTCGGCCTTCAGCACCACGGCGTCCGTCGTCGCCGGGAACACCCGCCCAACGGCGTCGAGGAGACGACCCGCCTCTTGGAGCGCAGCGGTGAAGTCGCCGAGCGTCTCCGTCAACCCGACGATGACGAGGTTCCCGAGCGCGTGCCCGCCGAGCTCCCCCCCGCCGAAACGATGCTCGAAGGCGTCGCGCCACACGGTTTCGCTGCCGGCCAGCGCGACCAGACACCGTCGCAGGTCGCCCGGCGCCGGCACGCCGAAGTCGCGTCGGAGCCGGCCGGAAGAGCCCCCGTCGTCGGCCACGCTCACGATGCCGGTGATGGTCCCTGCGTACTCCCGTGCGGCGCGGAGCACGACCGACAAGCCGTGCCCGCCGCCGAGGGCTACAACGGCCGGCCCGTCGGGCCGCAACTCGTCGTTACTCACGTTCCAGGTCCCGGTGGTGGACTCGTGCGGGAAACCCGAGCCGCTCGAGCAGGCGCGCGATCTCGGCGGCGATCACGACACTGCGGTGCCGCCCGCCCGTGCACCCGACTCCGATCGACAGATACGACTTGCCTTCACGCACGTACGCGGGCAAGAGGAGCTCGAACAGATTGGACAGCTCCTCGAGGAACGCCTGCGTCTCCTCCTGCTTCATCACGTACCGGCGCACTTTTGCATCCGTTCCCGGGAGGGGACGCAGCGATTCGATCCAGTGCGGGTTGGGCAGGAACCGGCAGTCGAACACGAGGTCGACGTCGAGCGGCAGCCCGTGCTTGTAGCCGAACGACACGACGTTGATCTGAAGGCCGCTCGGCATGTCGGCAGGCTCGCCGATGATCTCGCGAAGACGGTCGCGCAGCTCGTGAACGTTGAGCTCGGACGTGTCGATGACGATGTCGGCCTGACCCTTGATCTCTTCGAGGAGCTCGCGCTCACGGGCGATGCCCTCGCTCACCCTGTGCGATTCCGCGACGGGGTGCCGGCGACGCGTCTCGTCAAACCGGCGGACCAACACCTCGTCGGCGGCGTCGAGGAACAACACGCGGGTGCGGGCGCCCGTCTCGCGTAGCTCGGCGAGCGCGGACTCGAGGTCGGGCAGGTACTCCCCCGCCCTCGTGTCGACGACGAGCGCGAACCGACTGCCTCGGCGATCACGCCCGAGCTCCGCGACCTTCGGAATGAGGGCGGGCGGCAGGTTGTCGATGACGAAGAACCCGAGGTCCTCGAGCACGTCGGCCGTCGCCGAGCGGCCGGCGCCGGACATGCCGGTGACGACCGTGACGTCGAGGGGGGTCGACGGGTCAGCCATTACGAGCACCCATGGTCGCAGCTCCGCCGTGCAGTCGCTCGTAGAGGTCGCGTGCGACACGATCGGGAAGCCAGGCCAGCCCGAGCAGCTCGTCGAGGCTCCGCTCGCGCAGCTTCTTCACCGAGCCGAACTCCTTGAGCAGGCGTGACCGGCGCGTCGGCCCGAGCCCCGGGACCTCGTCGAGCGCCGACTTCGTCATCTTCTTCTGACGCAGCTGGCGGTGGTACGTGATGGCGAAGCGATGCGCTTCGTCGCGCACCTGCTGCAGGAGGTAGAGCGCCTCGGAATCGCGCGGCACGCGCAGCGGGTCCGGCTGGCCCGGCACGTACACCTCCTCGAACCGCTTGGCCAGGGCCGCAACCGAGATCTCCTCCAGCCCCAGTTCCTCGAGTACACGGACTGCCACCCCGAGCTGGCCCTTGCCGCCGTCGACCAGCAGCAGGTTGGGCGGGTACGCGAAGCGCTTGCCCTTGCGGGCGCCTTCGTCGCGCTCTTGGAGGTACCGGCGGAACCGGCGCGTGAGCACCTCCTCCATCGCCGCGAAGTCGTCCTGCCCCTCTTGCCGGCGGACTTTGAAGCGCCGGTAGTCGGAGCGTTTGGCGAGACCGTCCTCCATGACGACCATCGAGCCGACGATCTCGGTCCCCTGGAGGTTCGAGATGTCGAAGCACTCGATTCGCAGTGGCGCCTCGGGGAGGTCGAGCGCATCCTGGAGCGCGGTCAGCGCCCGCGCTCGTGCGTTGTGATCGCTCGCTCGCTTCAGCTTGTGGCGCGCGAACGCTTCATCGGCGTTGTGGGTCACCGTCCCGAGCAGCTGACGCTTGGCGCCGCGCTGCGGCACACGCACGCGCACGCGCGACCCGCGTGCAGTGGTCAGAAACTCCTCGTACAGCTCGGGGTCGTCGGGCAGCACGGGGACCAGGACCTCGCGGGGCACGTCCGTCGCCGGGACGTCGCCGTACAACTGCTCGAGGATGCGGCCGACGAGCGCGGCCGGCGCGAGCTCCTCGACCTTGTCGACCACGAGACCCTTGCGGCCGACGACCCGGCCCTTCCGCACGAAGAACACCTGCACCGAGGCCTCGAGGGGATCCTCGGCGAGACCGATGCAGTCGAAGTCCTCCTCTTTCGGCCCGACCATCTGCTGACGCTCGATGACCTTGCGCACCGATGTGATCTGGTCGCGCAAGCGAGCGGCCCGCTCGTACTCGAGTGAGTCGGCGGCGCCGTGCATCTGCTTGTCCAGCCGGTCGAGGACGGGCGAGTGATCGCCGTCGAGGAACTCGAGCAGGTCTCCTACCAGGCGGTCGTAGTCGTCACGCCCGACGGCTCCGACGCACGGCGCCGCGCATTTCTCGATGTGCGCGTAGAGGCACGGGCGCCCGAGGCGGTGATGGCGATCGAACTTCGCCTGCGTGCACGTGCGGATCGGGAACGTCCGCAGCAGCAGGTCGAGCGTCTCCCGGATCGCGTACGCGTGCGCGAACGGCCCGTAGTAGCGGACGCCCTTCCGCTTGGCGCCGCGCATGACCATCGCCCGCGGCCACTCCTCGTCGAGCGTGACGGCGAGGAACGGGTACGACTTGTCGTCCTTGAGGCGGACGTTGAACCGGGGCCGGTGCCGCTTGATGAGGTTGAACTCGAGGAAGAACGCCTCGACCTCGTTCCTGACCTCGATCCACTCGACGCTCTCGGCGACGGCGACCATCTGCCGCGTGCGCTCCGGCAGCGACCCCGGGGGGCCGAAGTAGTTCGACAGGCGGCTCCGCAGCCCCTTGGCCTTGCCCACGTAGATGACCCGGCCCTCGGCGTCCTTGAACAGGTAGGCGCCGGGGCCGGTCGGGATGGTGCCGGGCTCCGGTCGGTCGATCACTTCCCCCATTATCCAGGGTCGAGAGCATGGCAGGAATCATCAGGATAATGTCATTGCTGCCAATCCCGGCGTCCTCGATGATGTCCCCATGACCGCTGCGCCTCACAACGTCGTCGTCGTGGCCTTCGACGGGCTGCAGCTCCTCGACCTCGCCGGCCCCGTGGAAGTGCTCCGCACCGCCACCCGGCTCGGCGCGTCACCCCCATACCGCACCACGATCGCGACGCCGGACGGGCAGCCGGTCCGCTCGGAGAGCGGCGTGTCGGTCGCCGCCGACGTGTCGCTGGCGGCGCTGGCCCGGTCTCGTGACCGGATCGACACGCTCGTAGTCGTGGGCGGCGAAGGAACCCGGTCGGCCCGACTCGACCCGAGATTCCTCGCCGACCTCGCCGAGGCTGCACAGCGGGCGCCGCGGATCGCGTCGGTCTGCACAGGCGCCTTCCTCCTCGCCGACGCCGGTCTGCTCGACGGCTACGAGGCGACCACGCACTGGGGATCGTGTGACGCGCTCGCCACCCGCCATCCCGGCGTGCGACTCCTCCCCGACCGCATCTACGTCCACGACCGGGACCGGTGGACCTCGGCGGGGGTGACTGCGGGCGTCGACCTGTTCCTCGCGTTGGTGCAGGAAGACCACGGCGCGGCGCTCGCGCACGAGGCGGCGGGATGGCTCGTCGTGTTCGTGCAGCGCCCCGGCGGTCAGTCGCAGTTCAGCGCCCAGCTTCGCTCCCAGCGCGCCACGACGACATCGATCGCCGAGCTGCAGGCGTGGCTCGGCGACCATCTCGACGAGAACCTCGGCGTCGACGCGCTGGCGGCGCGGATCGGCATGAGCCCGCGTACGTTCGCGCGCCTGTTCCGACGCGAGACCGGCACGACGCCGGCGGTGTTCGTCGAGGGGCTTCGGGTCGAGGCCGCCCGGCGGCTGCTCGAGGCAACCGATCTCACCGTCTCGGCCGTCGCCGGTCGCGTTGGCATGAAACACGCGGAGACGCTGCACCGAGCGTTCCATCGCCGCCTGGGCACGACACCCGATCGCTACCGCCAGCACTTCAGCCGGCGGGCTTCCTGAAAGGAGCGCCCAACGTGCAGATCGCCATCGGCCTCTATCCCGGGTTCACCGCCCTCGACGCGATCGGCCCCTACGCCGTGTTCACGAGCGTCCCCGGCGCCGACGTCGTCGTGTGCGCGGACCGGAAGGGGATGCTCGCCGACGAGAGCGACCTGCTCCACCTCGATCTGGCGCACACGTTCGACGACGTGCCGGCGCCCGACGTGCTGCTCGTCCCGGGCGGGCTCGTCACGCGGCGCGTCGCCGCCGAAGGCGGGCCGATCGTCGACTGGATCCGTGCCGCTCACGAGACCAGCACGTACACCACGTCGGTCTGCACCGGGGCGCTCCTGCTGGGCGCGGCCGGCGTGCTCGACGGAGTGCCGGCAACGACCCACTGGATGGCCTACGACCACCTCCGGGCGCACGGCGCGCAGCTCACCGAGCAGCGCGTCGTGATCGAGGGCAAGGTGGCCACCGCCGCCGGCGTCTCGGCCGGCATCGACCTCGCCCTCACGCTCGTCGACCGCCTCTACGGAGCCGAGGTCGCCCAGGCCGTCCAGCTCGGGATCGAGTACGACCCCCAGCCGCCGCACGACACCGGCGCGCCCTCGAAGGCGCCGCCCGAGATCCGGGATCTCGTGGCCACGGTCATGAACGAGGCGGAGGATCGCCTGACCGCCTCCCCTTGACGGCAGACGGTTAGGCCGCGATCTCGGTCGCCGGTTCGAGCTGACTCGGCGCCCGTCGCCAGCCCGTCGATTGCATCAGCCGGATCGCGAGCGCTGCCAGCAGCGCGATGAGGACTCCGTTGCGCGAGATGAGGACGAACAAAGCGAACGTGCCGCCGTGGATCAGCTCCGGCAGCAATGCGAGCAGCGCGGTGCTCAGTGCGAAGACGACGAACACCAGCCCAGTTACGAGTCGTTCGCCGTGCGCGGCGGCGATCGCCGCGAACGGCAACAACCAGAGCAGGAACTGGGGAGAAAGCAGCGGTGAGAACACTAGAAAGACCGTGATCGCCGCCATGGGGGCGAGCCCGTCGAGAACGGCTGTGCCGCGCGGCTTGGCGCGCGACGCGAGGACCCACGCCATCGCGACCCCCGCGAGGAGCGCGACCGCGAGCACCCCGTTCACCAGGGCCGGGACTTCGCCGACGCGCCACGCTCCTCGTTCGATGTGCGGTGTCGCACCGCCAACGCTCCGCACGAGCGCGCCGACGGTGCTCTCGAACTCCCAACCCTTGGCGCCGCGGAACGTCAGCACCTGCTTCGGGCCGTCGATGCCTCCCCACGCCACCCACGCCGCCGTGCCGGCCGCGCCGACAACGACGAAGGCGGCAAGCGCCCGCCAGGCGCGCCGCACGATCAGCACGGGCACGAGCACGACGGGCCAGAGCTTGGCGAAGCACGCGATGGCGAGCACCGCACCGCCCCCGTATTGATGTCGACGGCGAACGAGCGCGATGCCCAAGACGGCGAGAAATACGGACAGCAGGTCGAGCCGGAGATAGATGAACGGGTACAGCAGGAACGGAAGGCCGATCAGGAGATAGGCGATCCCGGCGCGCCGTCCCCACGCCCACGCGACGACGGCCGCGATCGCGAGATCGATGACGAGCTGCGACCACATGAGCCGCACGGTCGTCGATCGCACGCTTCCACCGTCGATGGCCTCGATGGCGGCCACCATCACGGGCGGATACTCGACCTCGAAGTCCCGGTAGGGCCGCCCGTCCTCGCTCGCGATCTTGTAGAAGCGACGGGCGTCGCCGGGCAGGATGCGGTACCGGCTGGGGGCGGTCGCGTCGGAGGCGAGCGCGATCGGGACGACGGCGATGCGCACGCCGGCAAGGAGCACGAAGAGGAGCGCGAAGCGCCGGGCGGACACCGCTGCGACCTATCGGATGGCCGATGAGAGAGGGATGAGGCAGGGGTTACACTAGGCGGAGGCCGGCCTGGCATTCCGGCCACATATCAGTCCCGGGGCCGACAACCCCGCGGTGGGCGACCAGGCTGTCCCCGCCGGCCACAAACCGGGGCTTCCCGAAAGGGAACACACCCATGTTGCGACTCCAGGCCCTCCTGCCGGACCGGTACACCCTCGCTTCGAGCGAGGAGATCGACGAGTGGATCGGCGCCGCCAAAGCTGCGCTCGGCTCGAAGCTGCTCATCCTCGGACATCACTACCAGCGCCCCGAAGTCATCAAGTGGGCGGACGCTCGCGGCGACTCGTTCAAGCTGGCACGTTTCGCGGCCGATAACGACCACGCCACCGACATCGTCTTCTGCGGCGTGCACTTCATGGCCGAGTCGGCCGACATCCTCACCGGCGAGCATCAACGCGTCATCCTTCCGGATCTGAACGCAGGGTGTTCCATGGCCGACATGGCAGATCTCGACCAGGTCGAGGAGTGCTGGGAGTCGCTGGCCGGCGTGACCGACGTCGAACGCATCGTGCCCATCACGTACATGAACTCGTCCGCGGCGCTGAAGGCCTTCGTCGGCGAGCACGGCGGCGCCGTGTGCACGAGCTCGAACGCACGGGCGATCCTCGATTGGGCGCTCGCTCGCGGCGACAAGGTCCTCTTCTTCCCCGACCAGCACCTCGGACGGAACACGGGCTACCAGATGGGCTTCGACGAGCCCGACATGCGCGTGTGGGACCCGCGCCGCGATCTCGGCGGCCTCGAGGACCGCGACGTCAAAAATGCCACGTTCCTCCTCTGGAAGGGCCACTGCTCCGTGCACCAGCGGTTCCGGACCGAGCACGTCGACGCGTTCCGAGCCGAGCATCCCGACGGTGAGGTCATCGTTCATCCCGAATGCGCGCACGAGGTCGTCGAGGTCGCCGACAAGGTGGGGTCGACCGAGCGGATCCTCGAATGGGTCGAGGCGGCGCCGCCGGGATCGGTGGTCGCCGTCGGAACCGAGATCCACATGGTCCAGCGCATGGCCGTCGAGCATCCCGACAAGACCGTCGTGTCACTCGACCCGCTCATCTGCCCCTGCTCGACGATGTTCCGGGTCGACGGACCGCACCTCGCCTGGTGCCTCGAAACGCTGGTGCGCGGCGAGCTCGTCAACCAGATCATGGTCGACGACCACACGGCGGAGTGGGCACGGGTCGCGCTCCAGCGCATGCTCGACCTCCCCGGCGTGCCGACCGCGGCGGCCGAGGTCGACTAGCGCTTCCGGGTCACGAGCAGGAGCAAACGAGGAATCGTCGCCGCGTCCTTGTACTCGGGGACGCGCGCGAGGAGGCCGGCGGCCGGCGGCGGCTCGTCTACATGCTCGATCAGCAACCCGTGCGCCGCGAGCTCGTTCACGTACCGGTGGAGCGGTCGGTGCATGAACGGCAGGTCGATACCCGGCGCGACCTCCTCCATCGCCACGTCGTCCGGCAGATAGGGGCCGACGCGCCAGTACTCCTCGTCGAGGATGTGGTCGATCACCCAGCCACTGCCGGGCGCCTGCAGCAGCGGGTGGTTCAGGAAGAGCACGAAGCGGCCTCCGGGCTCGAGCACGCGTGCCGTCTCTGCGATGGCGGGCTCGAACGGGTCGAGATGCTCGAACACGAGACACGAGACCGCGGCGTCGAACGAAGCTCCGCGGAGTGGCATCGCCTCGGCGCCGGCGCGTGCGTATCGGGGGCCGCCGCCGCGTTCCTGCGCGACCGCGACCTGAGCCGCCGTCGGGTCGATGCCGACCACTTCGGCGCCCAGCTTGGAGATCCGCCGGGCGACCTGGCCCTCGCCGCACCCGACGTCGAGCACGCGGGTCGTGCCGGCGAGATGCTCGTCGACAAGTGGGAGGAGCTGCTCCTCGTACTCCGGGTCGACCCCGTCGGTGAACTTGTCCTGCCACCAGCCGGCGTGCCGCTCCCAGGGGTCAGCCTTGCTCATGCCGGTTCCCGGGATATAGGGAAACGCAGATAGGGCATATGGGTTACCATATGTTCATGGCGATCGACCGACCCGACCGGCTCACGCTCAGCGCCCTGGGGAGCGGGCGTCTCATCCGTGAGGCCCGCCGCCTGGGCGGGCTGACGCAAGCCGACCTGGCGCGCCGGCTCGGGACGACCCAGTCCGCGGTCTCGAACTGGGAGCGCGGTCGCGACACTCCTCGGGTCGACACCCTGGCCCGGATCCTCGAGGCGTGTGGCTTCGAAGCCGACATGACGTTCCGGCGTCTCGACGACGTCGACCGCGCACAGATTCGCGAGAACCTCGCGCTGACACCGGCGGAGCGCCTCCAATCCGTGCGCAACGTGTCCAAGCTCCGCGCCAAGGCGCGCCCGGTCGAACGCGAGCCCGCGCGTGCCTAAGCCGCTGCAACCCGAGAAGTTGTTCCAGGTTCTCGCTCGCCATCGTGTCGACTACGTGCTCATCGGCGGACTCGCGGCGACGCTGCACGGCTCCTCCGCCCTCACGAACGATGCCGACATCTGCCCCGACGCCTCGCCCGAGAATCGTGAGCGGCTCGCGGCCGCGCTGCGGGACATCCGGGCACGCGTCAGAACCGAGGCCGAGCCGGACGGCGTCCGCTTCTCCGTCGATGCGGACTTCCTGCGGCGCACGCAGCTCGTGAACCTCACGACGCGGTACGGCGACTTCGACATCGCCTTTCAGCCTGCCGGCAGCCGCGGATACGAGGATCTCGTCGCCGATGCGATCGAGCTCGAGATCGACGGGACCGTCGTCCGCGTCGCGTCGCTCGCGGACATCATCCGGTCGAAGGAGATCGCGAACCGCCCGAAGGACCGCGCCACGCTGCCGATCCTCTACGCCCTGCAGGACGAGATCGCGCGGGACGCCGCGAACTAGCCACCGCCTCACGCGACGGCGTGCTCGTCGAGCCCGAGGATCGGCGCGAGGAAGCTTCCCGTGTAACTGCCTTCGGTCTTGGCGACGTGCTCGGGCGAGCCCTCGGCCACGATCTGCCCGCCGGCGTCGCCGCCCTCGGGCCCGAGGTCGATGATCCAGTCCGCCGACTTGATCACGTCGAGGTTGTGCTCGATCACCAACACGGTGTTCCCGCCTTCGACGAGGCGCGACAACACGCCGAGTAGCCGCTTCGTGTCGTCGAAGTGCAACCCGGTCGTCGGCTCGTCGAGCATGTACACGGTGCGGCCGGTGGCCCGCTTCCCGAGCTCCGACGCCAGCTTCACGCGCTGGGCTTCTCCGCCCGACAGCGTGGGCGCGGGCTGTCCGAGCCGGACGTACCCGAGGCCGACGTCGAACAGCGTCTGGAGCTGGCGGGCGATCGGCGGCTGGTGCTTGAAGAACTCGAGCGCCTCTTCGATCGACATGTCGAGGACCTCGGCGATGTTCTTGTTCTTGAACGTGACGTCGAGCGTGTCCCGGTTGTAGCGGGCACCCTTGCACACCTCGCACGGCACGTAGACGTCGGGAAGGAAGTGCATCTCGATCTTGATCGTCCCGTCGCCGGCGCACGCCTCGCACCGACCGCCCTTCACGTTGAACGAGAATCTTCCGGGCAGGTAGCCCCGCACCTTCGCCTCGAGGCTCGACGCGAACAGCGTGCGGATCTTGTCGAACACACCCGTGTACGTGGCCGGGTTCGAGCGCGGTGTCCGACCGATCGGCGACTGGTCGATGTTGATGACCTTGTCGACGAGCTCCGTGCCCTCGATCGTCTTGTGGCGGCCGGGCACGGTCCGTGACCGGTACACCTTCTGCATGAGCGCGTGGTAGAGGATGTCGTTCACCAGCGTCGACTTGCCGCTGCCGCTGACGCCCGTGATCGCGACGAAGCACCCGAGCGGGAAGTCGACGTCGATGTTCTGCAGGTTGTGCTCACGGGCGTCCCGGACCGTCAGCCATGCGTCGCCCGGCTGGCGGCGCATCTCCGGGACCGGAATGGACCGCTCCCCCGCCAGGTACTGACCGGTGATCGACCGCGGCTCGGCGATGACGTCGTCGAGCGTCCCGCGAGCGACGATCTCCCCGCCGTGCTCGCCGGCGCCGGGACCGATGTCGACGACCGTGTCGGCCGCGCGCATCGTCTCCTCGTCGTGCTCGACGACGATCACCGTGTTCCCGAGGTCGCGCAACCGCAAGAGGGTGTCGAGGAGCCGGTGGTTGTCGCGCTGATGCAATCCGATCGACGGCTCGTCGAGCACGTACAACACCCCGACCAGCCCGCTGCCGATCTGCGACGCGAGCCGGATGCGCTGGGCCTCGCCGCCGGCCAGGGTCGCCGAGGAGCGGTTCAGCGACAAGTAGTTGAGCCCCACGTCGAGCAGGAAGCGGAGCCGCTCGTTGACTTCCTTCAAGACTGCTTCGGCGATCATCAGGTCGCGCTCGGACAGCTCGAGCGCGCCGAGGAACTCCGCCGCCTTGGCGATCGACAACTCCCCGAGCTCGTAGATGTTCATCCCGCCGACCGTGACCGCCAGGGAGGCCGGCCGCAGCCGGGCGCCGTGACACACCGGGCACGGCACCTCACGCATGTAGCCCTCGATCTGCTCGCGCACCCGCTCGCTCTCCGCTTCGGAGTGGCGGCGCTCGAGCCAGGGCACCACGCCCTCGAACTCGGTCGTGTACGAGCGCTGCCGCCCGTACCGGTTGCGGTACCGGACATTGATGGCTCGCTTGCCCGAACCGTGCAACACGGCTTGCTTGTCACGCTTGCGCAGCTTGCGCCAGGGCGTATCGACCGAAAAGCCGTACTCCTTCGCCACCGCGCCGAGCACCCGGTCGAAGTACTGGCTCCGGAACCCGGCCCACGGCGCGATCGCGCCATCGGTAATGCTGAGGTCGTCATCGGAGACGACCAGCTCCGGGTCGACCTCGAAGCGCGTGCCGAGCCCGTCGCAACGCTCGCACGCGCCGTAGGGCGAGTTGAACGAGAAGTTGCGCGGCGCGAGCTCCTCGAACGACAAGCCGCAGCTCGCACAGGCCAGGTGCTCCGAGAAGGTGAGCACCTCGCGGTCCTCGTCGTGCTCCTCCTCGCCCTCCCGCGGGACGATCTCGACCTCGGCGACACCCTCGGCCAGGCGCAGGGCCGTCTCGAGCGAGTCGGTGAGCCTGCGCTCGATGCCAGCTCGGCGAACCAGCCTGTCGACGACGACCTCGATCGTGTGCTGCTCGTACCGGGCGAGTCGCTCCCGACTCGCCGCGTGACCCCCCGAGCCGCGCATGCTCGACAGCTCGTGCACCTCGCCGTCGATCCGTGCCCGCGTGAAGCCCTGACCGGCGAGCTCGGTCAGCAGCCCCTCGTACTCGCCCTTCCGACCCCGCACCACCGGCGCAAGCACCTGGAACCGCGTGCCGTCCGGCAGCTGGAGCACACGGTCGACGATCTGCTGGGGTGTCTGCCGGGTGATGACCCGACCGCAGTTGGGGCAGTGCGGCACGCCGATCCGGGCGTAGAGAAGCCGCAGGTAGTCGTAGATCTCGGTGATCGTCCCGACGGTCGACCGCGGGTTCTTCGACGCCGACTTCTGGTCGATCGAGATCGCCGGCGACAGACCCTCGATGAAGTCGACGTCGGGCTTGTCCATCTGCCCGAGGAACTGGCGGGCGTACGCGGACAGCGACTCGACGTACCGGCGCTGCCCCTCGGCGTAGATCGTGTCGAACGCCAACGAGGACTTCCCCGAGCCCGACAAGCCGGTGAAGACGATCAGGCGGTCGCGGGGCAGCTCGAGGTCGACGTTCTTGAGGTTGTGCTCTCGAGCCCCTCGGATCGTGATTGCATCCGCCACGACGTCAGTTTACCGGGACGGCTGTCCGAGCGAACGGATGTTCGGGGGCCTTCCTACCTGCGCCGGAGCTCGTCCCGGATCTCGGTGAGCACCTCCACCTCGGTGGGCTTCTTCTCCCGGGTGAAGAGCCGATCGGCCGCCCGGACGATGAAGAAGAGCACCGTTCCGATGATCACGAAGTTGACGACGGCGGTGATGAACCTGCCGTACGCGACCACTCCGTCGCCGATCTTGAAGGTCAGATCGTTGAAGTTCGGCTTGCCGAACACGGCGCCGATCACCGGCATGATCACGTTGTTCACAAGAGACAAGACGACGGCGCCGAACGCGATGCCGATGATCACGGCCACCGCGAGGTCGATGACATTGCCGCGGAGCAGGAACTTCCTCAGGTCCTGGAGCACTGCGCCCTCCTCGGTCGCCGGATCGGCGTCGGCGCAGGTCTACCCGCTCCGGCGCCTCAGCTCACCTCGCGGAGCTCGCGCTTGAGCTCGGCGATCTCGTCGCGGAGGCGAGCCGCCTCCTCGAAGCGGAGATCCTTGGCCGCGTCGTGCATCTCGTCCTGGAGGGTCTGGATGAGCTTGCCGACGTCGTCCGGCGCGACCCCCTCGAGATCGAAGACCGCTGAACGCTTGGGCCCACGCCCGCGTGCACGCCCCCGGCCTCGACCGACGCGCACGTCGTCGTCCTCGCCCTCACGGGCCCGGACCATCTCGAGGATGTCGACGACTTTCTTGCGGATCGTCTGCGGGTCGATCCCGTGCTCGGCGTTGAACTCGAGCTGCACCTTCCGCCGCCGGTTCGTCTCGGAGATGGCTCGGCGCATCGAGTCCGTCACCTGGTCGGCGTACATGACCACCTGGCCGTCGACGTTGCGGGCCGCGCGCCCCATGGTCTGGATCAGGGACGTGTCGGAGCGCAGGAATCCCTCCTTGTCGGCGTCGAGGATCGCAACCAGCGACACCTCGGGGAGGTCGAGGCCCTCCCGCAGCAGGTTGATGCCGACGAGCACGTCGAACTCGCCGAGGCGGAGCGCGCGCAGGATCTCGACCCGCTCGAGCGTGTCGATCTCGCTGTGCAGGTACCGGACGCGTATGCCCAGCTCGATCAGATAGTCGGTCAGGTCCTCGGACATCTTCTTCGTCAGTGTCGTGACGAGCACGCGCTGCTCGGCCTCGGCGCGGGCGTTGATCTCGGCGACCAGATCGTCGATCTGGCCCTTGGTCGGCTTCACGATCACCTCGGGGTCGACGAGTCCCGTGGGCCGCACGATCTGCTCGACGACCTGCTTGGACTTCTCGAGCTCGTACTCCCCCGGTGTGGCCGACATGAAGACCACCTGGTTCACGTGCTCGATGAACTCGTTGAAGCGCAGGGGCCGGTTGTCGAGCGCGGACGGGAGCCGGAAGCCGTGCTCGACGAGCGTCTCCTTGCGGGACCGGTCACCCTCGTACTGCCCGTGCAGCTGCGGAACAGTCACGTGCGACTCGTCGAGCACGCAGAGGAAGTCGTCGGGGAAGTAGTCGAGCAGGGTGTACGGCATCTGGCCGGCCTCCCGGCCGTCGAGGAACCGCGAGTAGTTCTCGATTCCGGCACAGGTGCCGATCTCGCGCAGCATCTCGAGGTCGTAGGTCGTCCGCATCCGCAGGCGCTGCGCCTCGAGCAGCTTGCCCTTCGACTCGAACCAAGCCAGACGGTCCTCGAGCTCGGCTTCGATGCCGTCGATCGCCCGCTGCATGTGGTCCTCGTCGGTGACGTAGTGCGACGCCGGGAAGAGGACGAACCGATCGAGCTCCTCGACGATCTCGCCCGTCACGGCGTCGACGGAGTAAATCCGCTCGATCTCGTCCCCGAACAGCTGGATGCGCACGCCCCGCTCCTCGTATGCGGGGAACACCTCGATCGAGTCGCCTCGCACCCGGAACTTGTTACGGACGAACCCCTCGTCGTTGCGCTCGTACTGGAGCTCGACGAGCCGGCGCAGGATCGCGCGCTGGTCGTGCTCCTCCCCCACGCCGAGCATGAGGGTCTGCTGCTCGTACAGCTCGGGTGAGCCCAGGCCATAGATCGCCGAGACCGAGGCGACGATGATCACGTCCCGCCGGGACATGAGGGCGCTGGTGGCGGAGTGGCGCAGCCGGTCGATCTCGTCGTTGATCGACGAGTCCTTCTCTATATACGTGTCGGACGAGGGGACGTACGCCTCGGGCTGGTAGTAGTCGTAATAGGAGACGAAGTACTCCACCCGGTTCTTGGGGAAGAACTCGCGGAACTCGCTCGCCAGCTGGGCGGCCAGGCTCTTGTTGGGAGCGAGGATGAGCGTCGGCCGCTGGGCCCGGGCAATAGCGCCGGCGATCGTGAACGACTTCCCGGAGCCGGTGATACCGAGCAGGGTCTGGTACCGGTCGCCCCGCTCGACGCCCGTCGCGAGGGCCTCGATCGCCTCGGGCTGGTCGCCGGCGGCGGTGAACGGGGAGACGAGCTCGAGGGGAGGCATCAAGCCGATGGTACCGGCGGCGTGTGACGGCCTCGCCGATCTCGGGGATAGCGTGCGTCACACTCTCGGCGTCGAGAAAGGGGGAGCCGCATGAAGCGTCGCTGACCGCACGCCAGCCTCGCCCGGTCGGGCGAACGTGGCCGCTCCCTCTCGGGCGCGCGGCTGCCGTAACCACACGGAACCGCAGGAGGATCCATGGACTACCGATCTGCGCTCGCGCGCGTCGTCGACGACGTCGTCGAGCCCGGCGCCGCCGCCGTCGACCGCGACGGGACCTACCCCCGAGCTCAGCTCGAGGCGCTCGGCGAGGCCGGCATCCTCGGGCTCACCAGCTCGCCGGACGTCGGCGGCGGCGGTGCGGACCTCGGCGCGGCGGCCTCCGTCGTGGAGGAGCTCGCCCGCCACTGCGGGTCGACGGCGATGGTCGTGATGATGCACTACTCCGCGACGGCCGTCATCGAGGCGCACGGCCCGCAGGAGATCCGCGAGGCGATCGCGGCCGGTCGGCACGTAACGACGCTCGCGTTCTCGGAGGCCGGGAGCCGGAGCCACTTCTGGACGCCGCTCGGCACCGCGACCCAGAAGAACGGCGCCGTCCGTCTCGACGCCCGGAAGAGCTGGGTCACGGCCGCCGGCGAGGCCGACAGCTACGTCTGGTCGAGCCGCCCGATGGCGGCGGCGGGTCCGATGACGCTGTGGATCGTGCCGTCGGACTCTCCCGGCCTCGGCGTGCCGGCGCCGTTCGACGGTGTCGGGCTGCGCGGGAACGCGTCGAGCCCCGTGTCGGCCGACGGCGTCGAGGTACCGGCGTCGGCGATGCTCGGCGGCGATGGCGCGGGGCTCGACATCGCGTTGACCGTCGTGCTCCCCTGGTTCCTCGTGCTGAACGCGGCTGCGAGCACCGGCTTGATGCAGGCGGTGACGGACGAGGCCACGGCGCACCTGACGCGTACCCAGCTCGTCCACCTCGGCCAGACGCTCGCGCAGCAACCAGTCGGTCGGGCGCGCCTCGCCCAGATGCGCGTCGAGACTGACCAGGTCGGCGCGTTGCTGTCGGACGCGCTCGCAGCGCTCGCAGCCGGTCGCGAGGACGCTCAGCTGCGCGTCCTCGAGGTCAAGGCCGCCGCGGGCGAAGCCGCGATCGACGTGACCGATCTTGCGATGCAGGTGTGCGGGGGCGCCGCGTTCCGCAAGGAGCTCGGCATCGAACGCCGGTTCCGCGATGCGCGCGCTGCCCGCGTCATGGCGCCTACCACCGATGCGCTCAACGACTTCATCGGCCGCGCCCTGTGCGGCCTGCCGTTGCTCGACGAGGCCCCGGCATGAGCGGCGACCCGCTCGTCATGGGCGCGGTGGCATACGACCCCAAGGTCGTGACGATCTGGGACGGCTTCCGGCAGTGGCTCCGCGGACGCGGGCTCGACTTCGACTACGTCCTGTACTCGAACTACGAGCGGCAGGTCGAGGAGCTGCTGTCGGGACGCATCCACGCGGCGTGGAACTCGCCGCTGGCGTGGATACGCGCACAGCGCCTCGGTGACGCCGCGGGGGTCCCGGTGCAGGCCTTGACCATGCGCGACAGCGACCGCGACCTCACGTCGATCGTCGTCGTGCGAGCCGACTCGGGGATCGCCGACGTCGGCGACCTCGTGGGCAAGGTCATCGCGACCGGCGCCATCGACTCCCCGCAGTCGACCCTCATCCCGCTCTCGTACCTGCGGGCGGCGGGACTCGAACCCGGCCGCAATCTCGACGTTCGACGCTTCGACGTCGGCGTCGGGCTCCACGGGGATCACATCGGCGGCGAACGCGACGCCGCCCGGGCCCTCGTCGCCGGCGAGGTCGACGCCGCGTGCATGGTCGACGGCAACCACCTGGTGTTCGGCGCGGAGGGAACCCTGCCGGCCGGCGCCACCGCCGTCATCGGGCAGACGGATCGGTTCGACCATTGCAACATGACCGTGCGCGCCGAGGGCCGGTGGGACCAGATCGCACGGTTCAACGAGTTGCTGCTCGGTATGTCGTACGGCGACGCCGAGGTCCGGCCGCTGCTCGACCTCGAAGGGTTGAAGGCGTGGGCGGAGGGACGAACGTCCGGCTACGGGCTGCTCGACGCGGCGGTGTCGGAGACAGGCTTCTACGACGATGAAGGACGCATTGGCGACGCCGACTATCGACCTTGAGGCCCTCGGCTTCGACCGCGGCGCGGGCCTCCTCCTCGAGCGCGCGCTCGCTTCGCTCGCACCGGGTAGCCGTCTCGAGGTGGCGGGTAGCGATCCCGCGCTGAGCGTCGACCTCGCGCCGTGGTGCCGTCGCCGCGGGCACCGCGTCGAACCCGCGAACGTCGTCGTCAAGGGTGCCGCTGAGTCCGACCGGTGGGTCGGCGCCGCGCGTGCCGGCGCGCCCGGCCCCGATGGCGTCGTCGACCGGCCCGACCCGACCTGGGGGCTCGCGGCGCGGGGCGCCCTGGTCGAAGCGGGAGCGAAACCGTCGAGCTTCGACCTGGACGAGCGCGACGTGGTCTGGGCCGACATCGCGCCGCGGCTCTACGCGCAAGCGGTGGCGAATCAGTGGGATCCCGAGACGGCAATCGCCTGGGATGCCGCCGACGAGCCGCCGGCAGAGATCGAGGCGGCAGTCGTGCAGGTGATGACGTATCTCGTCGAGAACGAGCAAGCGGCGTTGGTCGTTCCGGCGCGCTTCGTCGGCCGGGTGCATCCTCACTTTCGGGAGGTCGTGCAGCTGCTCGCGGTGCAGGTCGCCGACGAGGCGCGCCACGTCGAGGTGTTCGCGCGCCGCGCCGCACTGCGCGGCGGCCCACTCGGCGTGTCGACAACGGGAGGGCGGGCGTCGCTCCAGACGTTGCTCGACGAGCCCGACTTCTCGCTCGCGTCGTTCCTGCTCTCGGTGCTCGGCGAGGGCACGTTCCTCAACCTCTTGTCGTTCATCGAGACCTACGCCCCCGACACGGTGACCCGTCGGGTTGCGCATCTCGCGCTCCAGGACGAGGCCCGGCATGTCGCGTTCGGCCTCGCGCACCTCGAGCACCGCGCCGCCATCGACCCCGCGCTATTGGGGCGGCTCCGACTCGCGATCGAGCGCCGCCACGACGCACTGGCGTCTACGGCGGGACTGAACCAGGACGTGTTCGACGCGCTCGTCGCGCTCGCCGCCGGCGCGTGGACACCCGATGCGATCGCGACGGGCTACGAGCGGGTGCAGGCCCTCACGGCCGACATGGACGACGGCCGCCGGCGCAGGCTCGCACGCCTCGGCTTCCCCGCCGACGAGGCTGCCGAGTTGTCCGCGCTCCACACGCGCAACTTCATGTAGCGGCCGACCGGTGCTGCTCCTCGCGGTGCCGGCGCTGGAGGTCGGCCCAGACCTCGTCGATCTGCCGTTCGAGGTCTGAGCGGTCTCGCGCGTTGTCGATGACGTGCGTGGCGATCTTGCGTCGCTCCTCGTCGCCCGCCTGCGCGGCCATGCGCGCTTCGGCGTCGGCGCGATCGACTCCCCGAGCCTCGAGCCGCTCCAGGCGCACCTCGCGAGGCGCCTCCACGACGATGACAGTCTGATAGGGGCGCTTCCTGGCCTGGTCGGACTCGGCGAGAAGTGGCACGTCCAGCACGACGATGGCGTCGCTCGGAGCGTCGGCTACCCGCCTCGAGAACTCGTCGTTGATGGCGGGGTGCGTAATCGCCTCGAGGTCACGGCGCGCCTCGTCGTCACCGAACACGAGCTTCGCCAGGGCGCCCCGCGCGAGTCGCCCATCGGTGTCGAGGATGCCCTCGCCGAACCGTTCGACGAGCTTCTTCAGCGCCGGTTGCCCGGGCTCGACGACCGCTCGCGCCACCTGGTCGGCATCGACGACGACGGCCCCGCGCGCGGCGAACAGCTCGGAAACAGTGGACTTGCCGGCTCCGATCCCGCCGGTGAGCCCGACGAGCAGCACTCAGGCTGTCTCGGCCGGTGGCGTCGCTTCGTCCACGGCGGGCGCGTCTGCCGGCGCCTCGTTTGCAGCCGGCGCTTCCGGCGCGGCCGCCGCGTCGCCTTCGGCGGCTTCGGCGCTCGCCGCGGCTTCGGTCTCCTCGGCGGTCGGACCGATGTACTGGCCCTGCTCGTCGAAGGCGTCCTCACCGAAGTGCTCGCGGTACTCGGCTGCGACCTCGCCACCCTCTGCCGCCTGCTTGATCGACAGCGAGATGCGCCGCCGGTCGAGATCGATGTCGATGATCTTCACCCACAGCTCCTCGCCGGGAGTGACGACCTGCTCGGGCGCCTCGACGTGGTGCGCGGCCATCTCGGAGATGTGCACGAGGCCCTCGATGCCGTCGCCCACTTGGACGAACGCGCCGAACGGCACGAGCTTGGTGACCTTCCCGTACACGAGCTCGCCGACCTGGTGGCCGTTCGCGAACTCCTGCCACGGATCCTGCTGCGTTGCCTTGAGCGACAGGGAGATGCGCTCGCGGTCGAGATCGACGTCGAGCACTTGCACCTCTACCTCGTCGCCGACCTGCACCACCGAGCTCGGATGGTCGACGTGCTTCCAGCTCAGCTCGGAGACGTGCACGAGGCCGTCCATGCCGCCGAGATCGACGAACGCGCCGAAGTTCACGACCGACGAGACCACGCCCTTGCGGATCTCACCCGGCTTGAGATTGGCGAGGAACTCGTCACGCTGCTCGCGCTGGGTCTCCTCGAGGTACGCCCGCCGCGAGAGCACGACGTTGTTGCGGTTCTTGTCGAGCTCGATGATCTTGGCGTCGAGGTTGCGGCCGACGAACGGATGCAGGTCGCGTACCCGGCGCAGGTCGACGAGTGAGGCGGGCAGGAAACCGCGGAGGCCGATGTCGAGGATCAGACCACCCTTGACCACCTCGATGACCGGTCCGGAGACGATGCCGTCCTTCTCCTTGACCGCTTCGATCGTCCCCCACGCCCGCTCGTACTGCGCCCGCTTCTTCGACAGGATCAGCCGGCCGTCCTTGTCCTCCTTCTGGAGGACGAGCGCCTCGAGCTCCTCGCCGAGATCGACGACCTCGTGGGGGTCGATGTCGTTGCGGATCGAGAGCTCGCGGGACGGGATGACACCCTCGGACTTGTAGCCGATGTCGAGCAGGACCTCGTCGCTGTCGATCTTGACGACCTTGCCGGACACGATGTCGCCGTCGTCGAACTCGACGATCGTTGCATCCACCGCATCCGAGAAGGATTGCGTCCCGAGGTCGTCGAGGACGACCGGGCCGCCGTCGGGCGGGGACTCGGCGGTTGCTACGGCGCCGGCGGCGCCGGATGGCTGCGAGGCCGCAGCCGACTCACTCTGACTCGTCTCGGGCACGGGAGCGTTGTCGGTCGCTCCTGTGGCCTCCTGCTGGGACAACATTGCTCCTTGGAAACAGTGATCGCTCCCCCTGCCTGCCGGCGCACCTCGGGTGACGACGCGAGCGCGGGAAACCGGCCCCGGAGGACCGTTCACCAGGGTAACCCACGGTCAGGTGTGCCGCCGAGCCAGGAGCAGCAATTCGGGGTCGTCCAGCGTCGGCGGCGCGGTTCCGTACCGTCCCGGTGCGACGCCGTGCACGCCGATGACATCAAGCCCGGCGCGCTCGGCGAGCATCTCGAGCTCGCGCGCCGTGAAGCACGTCGTCCAGAGGTCGAACACCTCCTCCTCGCCGTCCTCGTTGCGGACCGTGGACCGCTCGTGGAGCACACCGGTGCCGGGGTCGAAGCTCTCCCCCGCCTCGAGGAAGCGGACGGCGAAGGCGGCTGAAAACGCGGTGAGAGCGAGCCGGCCACCGGGGCGGAGCGCGGCGGCGATGCGCTCGAACGCCCGAGGCTCGTCTCGGCCGCCGAGGAGACCGAACCCTCCCTGGCAGAGGCAGACGACTCCGTCGAACTCGGCGTCGTACGCGATGTCGCGGACGTCGCCGACCTCGAACCGGGCTGGCACCTCCTCGGCCGTCGTCGCGTCACGCGCGAGCGCGATGAAATCCTCCGACAAGTCGACGCCCACCACCTCGATCCCTCGCCGCGCGAGTGCGAGCGCGTGGCGCCCCGGACCGCACCCGACGTCGAGCACCCGCGCCCCGCGCTCGAGGCCGAGCGCGTCGACGAGGAACTCGACCTCCTGCTCCGTTCCCTTCGTGAATGCGTTTCGCAGGTACGCGGGGCCCAGAAAACGAGCGATCTGGTTGAACCACGGACCAGTTGGCGTCAAGGGCGCCCAGTCACGCAGCGACGCGTTATTTGGCCTCGGCCCAGGTGGGACCGAACCCGAGGTCGACCACGAGCGGGACCTTCAGCGTGCACACGGACTCCATGACCTCGCGCACGAGCGACTCGACGCGCTCCCGTTCGTCGAGCGGCACCTCGAGCACCAGCTCGTCGTGGACGGTGAGCACCATGCGAGCCCGGAGGCTGGCGCCGTCGAGGGCGCGATCGAGCTCGACCATGGCCAGCTTGAAGATGTCGGCGGCGGAGCCTTGAACCGGCGCGTTCTGCGCCATGCGCTCCCCCATCTGCCGGATGCGGAAGTTGTCGGAGGACAGCTCGGTGATCTGACGGCGACGGCCGAAGATCGTCGTCGTGTAGCCGCGCTGTTTCGCCTCCCGTACCGTGCTGTCCATGAACTCCTTCACGTTCGGGAAGCTCGCGAAGTAGTTGTCGAGGATCTCGCGGGCTTCCTCGGTCGGGACACCGAGGCGCTGCCCGAGCCCGTACGCCTCCATCCCGTACGCGAGGCCGAAGTTGACGACCTTCGCGAAGCGACGCTGGAAGGGGTCGACGTCCTTCTCCTCGACGCCGAAGACCATCGCCGCCGTCGTGGTGTGGATGTCGGCGCTGCGGGAGAACGCTTCGATCAGCCCCGGGTCGTCCGTGAGATGCGCGAGCACCCGCAGCTCGATCTGCGAATAGTCGGCCGTCAGCAACCCGCAGCCTTCGTCGGCGATGAACGCTCGGCGCATCTCGCGGCCGTCGGCCGTGCGCACGGGTACGTTCTGAAGGTTCGGGTTCTCGCTCGAGATACGACCGGTCGTCGTGTCGGTCTGCTTGAAGGTGGCGTGGATACGCCCGTCGTCGTGGATGAGCGGAGGCAATGCGTCGGCGTACGTGCTGCGGAGCTTCTCGACCTCCCGGTAGCGCAACAGGTCCTCGATGATCGGGTGCTCGTCGACCATCTTCTGGAGCGAGTCCGCGTCGGTCGACGGGCCGGTCTTCGTCTTCTTCACCGGCGCCAAGCCGAGCTTCTCGAAGAGCACCTGGCGCAGCTGGGGTGTGGAGTTCACGTTGAACTCCATCCCGGCGTGAGCCTGGATCTTCCCGACGAGCTCCTCGCAGCTCTGGGCGAGCTCGGCACGCAGGCCCTCGAGGAACTGGCGGTCGACCTTGACGCCGGCGTCCTCCATCCGCGCCAGCACACGTACGAGCGGCCGCTCGACGCGCTCGTAGAGGTCGGTGAGCTCACGCGCTTCGAGCGCGTCGGCGAGCGTGCCGGCGAGGCGGCGCACCGCCAGGGCGCGCCGTCCCGTCTCGTCGACGCGGGACTGGCCGTCGAGGTCGAGGTCGAGCGTGCCCTCTTCGGCGTCGGGTGAGCGCACCTCGAGCGACAGGTACCGCAGCGCGAGATCCTCGAGCAGGTACTTCCCCTCGGCGGGATCCAACAGGTACGCCATCACGGCGGTGTCGTAGCGCAGCGAGCGCACGTCGACGGGAAGGCCGTGCATCAGCTCCTTCGCGCGGTGGACCACGAGGGGCGGACCCCCTTCGCCCACGAGCGCGCCGAGTGCGTCGCTCACCTTCGCGTCGCGCAGCACGTCGCCATCGATGTAGTCGGCTCGCGCGTCTTGGTTGCTGACGGCGATGCCGAGCAGCGGGCTGCGTCCGGCGTCGGCTTCCCACCGGCCCTCGAGCACGTACGCGTCATCGACGGCGCCGAGATCGCGCAACCGCGTGGCCGCCGTCGCCGCGTCGGGCACGATCGCAACGTCGGCGTCGAACGACTCGGCCTCGGGCTCGGCGGCCTCTTCGCCGACCGCCTCGAACAGTCGGGGCAGGAGCGTTCGGAACTCGAGCTGGTCGAACAGGACTCGGACCTGCTCGCGATCCCACGAGCGCTGGCGGAGGTCGGCGGCCGAGAAGTCGACCTCCACGTCCGACCGCAGCCGCGACATCTCGCGATTGAGGAACACGCGGTCGCGTGCCTCACCCAAGTTTTGTCTTTGCTTGGGCGGCAGCTCGTCGACGTGGTCGTAGATGCCCTCGAGATCGCCGTACGTCGAGATGAGCTTGGCCGCCGTCTTCTCGCCGATGCCGGGAACGCCGGGAAGGTTGTCGCTCGTATCACCGCGGAGCGCGGCGTAGTCGGGATACTGCGCGGCGGTGACGCCGCCGGTGCGCTCGACGATGCCGGCTTCGTCGTACAGCACGTAGTCCGACACGCCCCGCCGGTTGTAGAGGACCTTGACGTGCGGGTCGCGGACGAGCTGGTAGGTGTCGCGGTCGCCGGTGACGATCACGGTGTCGATCCCCTCCCCCGCGGCCTGCTCGGCGAGGGTGGCGATGACATCGTCGGCTTCCACGCCTTCGACCTCGACCGTGGGGATCGCGAGCGCTTCGAGCACCTCGTGGATCAACGGCAGCTGCGAGGAGAACACATCCGGAGTCTCCTTGCGGCCTGCCTTGTACTCGGCGTCCATCTCGTCCCGGAACGTCGGCGCCCCGGTGTCGAAGGCGACGGCGATGTAGTCGGGCTTCTCGTCCCCGAGCATCTTGATCAGCATCGACGTGAAGCCGTAGACGGCGTTCGTGATCGTCCCGGTGCGGGTCGCGAGGTCCGTGGGGAGGGCATAAAAGGCCCGGTACGCCAGGGAGTGACCGTCAAGAAGAAGGAGCTTGCTCATCTATCTCCTGTCGCCGTCGCAGGCTCCAGCTATGCGGCTCGGTCGGCAGAGCCGCCGATGCCGCGTCTCGATCGTATGCCCGGGACTACCCGCTCGGCGCGGAGAGTCGCCGGCGCCGAGGCCGGCGACTCCCGTTCGTGCGCGCTTTACCTGGTCAGAACGCAGCGTTGATCTGGGTCCACATGCTCGGAAACACGAAGAAGGCCAACCCGATGGCCACGAGCCCCACCGAGCCCCCGGCGCGGCGGCCGGCGGTCGGCCCCGCGAAGGCGGCGACGACGAAGCAGGCCACCGCGATGATGTAGAAGATCGCCAGCTCTTTTGACGCAGGTTCGAATGCGGCGAGCAGCATTGAATCCTCCAGGTCCGGACAGCCGGGCTCGGCTGTCTCTGCTCGCTGGGGTACCCGCGCCCTACTGGCGGGAAACGGAATCGGACGCGCGGTTCAGGGAGTGACCTCGCCGTCGACCACGCGACGCGCGACGTCGTGCACCTTGACCCGGTTGTGCATGGCCTGCTGTTGGAGGAACCGCCAAGCTTCCTGTTCGGTCTTTCCGTACTGGTCCATGAGCACGCCCTTGGCGCGGTCAATCGTCTTGCGTTCCTCGAGACGCTCGGCGAGATTGCCGACATCCCGCTCGAGGGACGCGAGCTCCGCGTAGCGTCCGAGCGCCATCTCGATGGCAGGGATGAGATCGCTCTTCTGGAACGGCTTGACGAGGTAGGCGAGGGCGCCGGCGTCGCGTGCTTGCTCCACCAGGTCACGCTGGGAGAAGGCGGTGAGCACGAGCACCGCGGCGAGACGCTCGCTCGTGATGTGGCGCGCCGCGGTCAGCCCGTCCATGCCCGGCATCTTGATGTCGAGGATCACGAGGTCGGGCTGGTTCTGCCGGACGAGCTCGATGGCCTCGTCGCCGCGCCCGGTCTCGCCCACGACCTCGTAGCCCTCCTCTTCGAGGAGCTCTTTGAGATCGAGACGGATGATCGCCTCGTCTTCCGCGATCACGACGCGTGTGGGATCCGGCACGGGCGCGCTCCGTAGTTCGGGAGTGGTCAGTGGGCGGAGAGCTCGGCCGCCATACGGTCGAGCAGCGCATCCTGCTCGCGCTCGAGCTCGGCGATCGACCCGGCGAGCGAGTCCCGATGATGCGCGAGAGCGTCCGCATGGCGGCGGGCGTCGTGAGCCTCGACGTCGCCGAGCGGTGTCTCCGCGACGAGGGCGCGCAGGCGAGCTTCGTCGGCCTCGTCCTCGAGGAACGCGACCTGCTCGTCGGTGACCGCGAGCTCGGTCCGCAGACGCTTGAGCCGCTCGCTCACGTCGACGAGCCGTCGTTGGAGGATCGACTGGGACATGGGACAGGCAGTCTACGGCCTGAGGCCGCCAATCCCATGGGGAACCAGGCCAGAATGGGCGTGTGGACGTCCCCAGCGCGATCTTCACGCCCGAGCACGACGAGCTGCGCGCCGCCGTGCGACGGTTCGTCGACAAGGAGCTGGCGCCGTCGGTCGACGAGTGGGAAGCGGCGGGCTACTTCCCCGATTGGGTGTTCCGGCGTTGCGGCGAGCTCGGCTTCCTCGGGTTGCACTACCCCGAGCGGTGGGGCGGCGCCGGCGGCGACCTCGCCGCGGAGATCGTCTTCATCGAGGAGCTCTCGCATTGTGGGGCGGGCGCGATCCCAATGGCGATCTCGGTACAGACCGACATGGCGACGCCGGCACTGGCGGAGTTCGGCACCGACGAGCAGCGTGAGCGTTACCTGCGACCCGCAATCGCGGGCGAGAAGATCGGCGCGATCACCGTCTCCGAGCCCGATGCCGGCTCGGACGTCGCCAACATCTCGACGCGCGCAGTGCGAGACGGCGAGACGTGGATCGTCAACGGCCGAAAGATGTTCATCACCAACGGCGCCCGAGCCGACTTCCTCACGCTCGTGGTCCAGACGGAGCCCGGCTCGGGGTACCGCGGCATCTCGTTGTTCCTCGTCGACACGGATCTGCCGGGTGTGTCGGTGTCCCGGACGCTGAAAAAGCTCGGGATGTGCTCGAGCGACACCGCCGAGATCGCGCTCGACGACGTGCCCGTTCCGCACGCGAACCTCATCGGCCTCGAGCCCGGCCAGGGATTCTCGCAGCAGATGTGGCAGTTCCAGTACGAGCGATTGGCGAGCGCCGCGGCGTGCGTCGGGCAGGCGGAGAAGATCCTCACGGAGACCATCGCCTACGCCCGGGAGCGGCGCGCGTTCGGGAAGCCCATCGCCGACCATCAGGTGATCGCGCACATGCTCGCCGACGCCGCCACGGAGCTCGAAGCCGGGCGCGCGCTTCTGTACGCGACCGTGTGGCGGATCCTGCACGGCGAGTACCCCGTTGCGGAGATCTCGATGGCGAAGAAGTACTGCGCGCAGATGCAGAACCGCCTCGCCGACTCGTGCCTCCAGGTGTACGGCGGATACGGGTACATGGACGAGACCCCGGTGAGCCGGGCTTGGCGCGACGCCCGCCTCCAGCGCATCGGCGCCGGCACCGACCAGATCATGAACAACGTGATCGCCAAGCGCCTCGGCATCAGCGCGGGCGACTGACTCACGGGGCTCGCAGTTTGGAACCGTCAGTAACCTGACCCGAGGCCCGGGTGGCGCAATGGCTGACGCGATGGACTCAAAATCCATTGTCCGAAAGGGCGTGCGGGTTCGAATCCCGCCCCGGGCACCGTTCATCCCTTCGACGCGATCCGACCGGTCTGAAAGCGCGGTAAGTGGGTACGCGGTCGTTAGGATGCACAGGTAGACGCGCGGAGTGGTGATG